>DATBSH010000421.1:0-2842 GCA_036559885.1 Pyrinomonadaceae bacterium | reverse complement strand
CACGTGTCACGGCTTTTTAGGTAACAGGACAAAGGCTTGTCTCTTGTCCCTTGTAACCTGTCACGTGTCAGGGCTTTTTTACGTGTCACGGCGTTTCAGAACGCAGGCTCTTCGTAAACACCGTAAACGTCCCGGAAAGCGCTACAGATTTCGCCCAGCGTGGCATAGGAGCGCACTGCCTCAATTGTCGCGGGCATCGTGTTCTCGTTCTTTTGTGCCGCTAACTTCAGCTTTTCCAGGGCCTTTGCCGCCGCACCAGCATCTCTCCGGTCACGGGTCTGCTGGAGACGTTCGACCTGATGGCGGCGGACGGATTAGTCAATCACCAGAATCGGCACCGGGGCAGTCTCGTCTTCCATCTCATATTTGTTTACACCGACGATCACCTGCTCGCCGCGCTCGACCGCCTTTTGATATCTATAAGCCGAATCTTGAATCTCACGCTGCGGGACGCCTTTTTCAATTGCTGCAACCATACCGCCCATTCCATCTATCTTGCGAAAATAGTCGCGTGCACCCTGTTCCATCTTTTCGGTGAGCGCTTCGACAAAATAGGAACCTCCCAGAGGATCGACCGTATGTGCTACGCCAGTTTCTTCCGCAATGATCTGCTGGGTGCGAAGGGCGATCAACGCAGCGCGATCAGTTGGCAGTGCCAGTGCCTCATCATAAGCGTCCGTGTGCAAACTCTGTGTGCCGCCCAGAACACCCGCAAGGGCTTGGATAGCCACGCGGACGATATTGTTGAGCGGTTGCTGAACGGTGAGCGAGACTCCCGCGGTTTGCGTGTGAAAGCGCAGTTTGAGAGTACGCTGGTTTGTCGAACCAACGCGGTCGCGCATCTCTCGAGCCCAGATGCGACGTGCCGCTCGATATTTAGCCACCTCCTCGAAGAAGTCGTTATGGGCGTTAAAGAAGAAGGAGATGCGGGGAACGAAACTGTCGAGATCGAGACCGGCTTTAAGGCCCCACTCGACATACTCCAGTCCATCGCGCAAGGTGAAGGCGAGTTCCTGAATGGCCGTGGAGCCCGCCTCGCGTATGTGATAACCACTAACTGAAACAGGATTGTAGCGAGGCACCCGTTCGGAGCAGAACTCAAAAGTGTCAATCACCAGCTTCATCGCCGGTCGGATTGGATAGATCCACTCTTTCTGGGCGATATACTCCTTAAGAATATCGTTTTGCAGGGTACCGGAAATTTTCTTCCAATCAGCACCCTGTTTCTCCGCAACGACGAGATACATCGCTAGAAGAACTGAGGCTGGCGCATTGATCGTTTGGGAAACAGTCACCCCTTCGAGCGGGATGCCGTCGAAGAGCACCTCCATGTCAGCAAGAGAAGAAACTGCGACACCGCATTTCCCCACCTCGCCCTCAGATAAAGGAGAATCAGCGTCGTAGCCCATGAGTGTTGGCAGGTCGTAGGCTACCGAAAGACCAGTTTGTCCCTGCTCAAGTAAGTATTTGAAACGCGAGTTTGTTTCCTCGGGCGTACCAAAGCCCGCAAACTGACGCATTGTCCAAAGCTTACCGCGATAACCGGTCGGATGAATGCCACGTGTGTAAGGGAACTCACCAGGGAAGGAGATGTCGCGGGAGAAATCAATATCAGAGAGATCGGCTGAAGTGTAGAGTCGGTTTACTTCCTCGAGTGATACGCTCTCAAAGCGCTTCTTTTCCTCTGCTTGCTTATCGAGAACTGGTCCCAGTGTCTCATGTTCCCAGCGTTGGACTGCTGCTTCGGCCGGGGAGGTGATTTCCTTTGTTTCAGGCATAGACCTCTCGATGGTCAGGAGTTGTTGCAGGAATTGGATATTAGTTTACGGGTAAGGGAGTGTCAACAGCACTAACTTGCAGGTACCGATACTCTTTCCTTGCAAGTTGAGAAGAGGGGAGCGCGGCTGTGATGGTAGTCACAGCCGCGCCGGCTCGGCAGGAACCAGAGTTGCGTGGATTTCAAGCAGGGGAACTAACGGCAGGCGATCGGCAGGTCTAAAACTGAATCCCGCGCCCTCCGCTGCGAAGGAGCTTCCCCTATTGCTCATTCGACGGGCACTACAATTTCATTTGCCCGCACCATGTTGAGCCGGTTGCGAGCAGCCGACTCAATGGCGCGAGGGTTATTGCGCAGTTGCTCAACTTCTAATCGCAAAGCGTGATTAAAGTTGCGCAGCACTTCGACATCATTTTCAATCCTGACATATTGTTCAGAAGCAGTATTCATTATCGCTCGGGTGCGCACGGTCACCGTGACACACACCGAAAACGTTGCCAGAATAATCATGCCAAAAATTACCCATGAAGGTATGATTCCGCCACGGCGCCGAATTTCGGCACGCGTTCCGATGATGTCTAACGAAATCTCTCGCACTGGAGCGAAAGATGAGGCGGCGCGTGGTGCTATACGCTGCGCTCGCATCCGTTCATCAACCCAATAAGTATTTGCGACCCTGTTCAAGAAGCACCTCCAAGTCCTTTGCGGATTCAGATTCTGCATAGATACGAACGAGCGGTTCTGTGCCAGAAGGACGCATCAATAACCACGAGCCGTCTGCGAAAATGAACTTCACTCCATCCAGGCGATTGGTTTGCTCAACGTGACGGCCGCCAAAGTCGCTTGCGTCCTGTTTCAGCTTGGCATCAAGCGATGCCATTAATTCGGGAGTTAGACGCACACCAATTCTTCCCGACTCAAGTTTGCCCACTCGAGAGTAAAGAGCATCCAATTGCTCAGTCAGGCTTGCGCGGCGCGCCGCACCTGCCTCCGCTGCAAGCAAACACGCAAGGATGCCATCTTTCTCCGGATAGTGACCTTTGATGGACAATCCCGCCGACTCTT
>DATBSH010000420.1:0-5563 GCA_036559885.1 Pyrinomonadaceae bacterium | reverse complement strand
AACCTCCAAAAACCCCTGACGTTTTTATTGAGCGCCGCGCCCAAAGAGAATTATCTTGATTGTTTCAAACAAGATGATTGCATCAAGAAGCAAGCTATAGTTCTTAATATAGAAAAGGTCGTATTGAAGCTTTTGTCGCGCATCTTCGATTGAGGCCCCATACGTATATTTGATTTGGGCCCATCCTGTTAATCCGGGCGCGATCAAGTGTCGCTGCTCGTAATAGGGAATCTCCTGGGCAAGTTGAGCCACAAAATGCGGGCGTTCCGGACGAGGACCGACAAAACTCATTTCACCGCGGACGATATTCCAGAATTGCGGTATTTCATCGATGCGAATTTTGCGTATGATGCGGCCCACGCGTGTGGTTCGATCGTCCGTTTTGCTGGCCCACACTGGTCCGGCCTTCTCGGCATCAACTTTCATGGATCGAAATTTCGTAAGCACGAAGGGTCGGCCGTTTTTGCCCACTCGTTCCTGCCTGTAGAACACGGGTCCGCGGGAATCGATTTTGATCAAAATCGCCGTTAGCACACCGAGCGGCAGCGAAAGAAACAAGCCGATTAAGGCCACGGACCGGTGCACTATGCTGCGGCTAATGGCGGCCAACCTAACCTGGCGGCCCCGTCCAGTGAAGATAAGCCAGGACGGACGAATCATGTCCAGGGAAACGCGCCCAGTAACTCTCTCGTAGAAGGTTGCTCCCTCCTCAATTGATACATCGCCGCTGAGACTTAGTTTGAGCAGTTTGGCGGTTGGGAGTTGTGCGCGTCTCTCACCCATGGCAACAACGATGCGGTCTACGCCCTCACGCTTAACAATCTCTTCGAGCTCACTAGTCATGCCGATAACGCGAGGATTTATCAAACTCTTACCGAGCTGTTCTGAATCCGTACCAACAAATCCCACAATCCTATACCCGGCGTCGGGCCGGTCGAGCACCTGACGGGCGACCTCCACCGCCAAGTCGCCGGAGCCGACAATTAGAATCCGTTCGCCAAAGTCGGGATGTCCTAAAAACCAATGAATCGCGATCCGCCATCCGACCATCAACGCTACCGCCAGCGGAAGCGCGATCAAGGAGATACTCCGACCGAGCATTAATCGCGGGTAGGCATAAAACGAAAGGGCAAGGGCTACCCAAGCCAAGCCGAGCGCCTGCACTAACCGTAGCACCAGCTCGCGCCGGTCGTGCATCACGATGAAATCGTATAAGTCAAAGAAGTAAAAAGCTGCCAAGCAGAACATAGTGGCAAAGCCGGCCTTGAAGTAACCATGCTTTTCGATTAGTTCGTATGGTGCTCCCGTCACACCAACGCGCAAATAGACAGCAGCGATGATCACACAGAACATTAAGGCCGCCTCGCCGAGAAGCAGCAATACGGTTCGTCCATTTAATCGTGACGCTCTCAATTAACTATGGCGACCTCCTCGGCACGCTCACCAGGTAGTTGCTTTACCTTTGGGTCCGTTAGTCCTCGGTCCCGATTGTAGTAGCGGCGTTGGTAGTAGTAGGCGGATTTATCAAACTGCTCATCAACGCGATTCAGGACTACGCCGAACAATTTCTCCCGTGGGATCTGTTCCAGCAGCCTGTCAATCAAGGTATATCGGGTCTTACCGGAGCGGACGACGAGCAGGGCGGCGTCCGCACGGTTCATCAAAACATTGGCATCGGTAAAGATTCCGAGAGGCGGAGCATCGATAATGATGTAATCGAAGATTTTCCTTACGTCGGTTAGAAGCCGTGCGTACGAAGGTCCGGAAAGCAACTCGGCAACGTCGTCACGCGCCTTTCCACCCGGCAACAGATACAGGCCGACCGGATCTAAGCGGATGATTGCTTCCTCATGTCTTACGTCCCCACCCAGAACCTCTGAAAGCCCTACCGATGCGTCGATGCCGAGGTATTCAGTAGCGCAGGGCTGCCTCAGGTCACTATCAATAAGCAGAGCGCGCACGCCCTCAGTCTGGGCCAGAAGCCAGGCAAGATTAAGAGCGGTGAGTGTTTTACCTTCACCGACCCCTGCGCTGGTGATGACAAAAGCACGCATTTGTTTTCGTTCACCTGCCTGTAGCAGTTTTGTGCGCAGTGAACGAAACTGTTCACAATAAGGAGAGCGAGGTTGACTAACAGCGACAAGGTGAGGTTCGACGCGCGTGGGCGAAATGTCACAAGTGGCATATCCTCCCACGCGCGCCGCCCCGGCAGCGCCCAAAGTTGCCCCAACATCACGCGAAGCCATTCCGACCGGGAGTGCCAACCCATCGGACATTTCCGCAGTGTGCGCAGAGGACGCTGAATTTTGCTCCGTCTCGTGCGAGACGGGCGTAAATGATGTGCTGATTGGTAACAGCTCTTCAATTTGCTTGGCCGACGGCACCGGTACGGTACTCGGATTTTCGCGCCGGCGTTCTAAATCTTCCTGTTGCCGCTTTCGCACGTCGCCTTGATTATCGGCGTTCGCTCGTCTTATTGCGTCAAGCACTCTTCCCATTAATTCACCTCTCGACTCCACTAGTAGAAGCTTCGGAGCCACAATATGAGTTTACTGTTCTTGCTCCACCGGCACTGGCTCCTCACTATCCGTATCACTATCAGGCGCTGAAGCAGCTTTCCACAGATCCGAGCGGCCGGCCGGTGTGAAAATTCTGGCTGTCGTCTCAGGTCGCTCAGCTACTTTCTTCCCCTGGTCCGACCTTGGTAGCATGTCGAACGTTTCAGCAACTTCCTCAATAGTCTCAGCGCCGATCACCATCTCGCCGGCTGCGTAACCAGCCAGCAGAGCGTTATCGCAAAGATTGTTTATGTTTCGAGGAATTCCTTCCGAGCAACGGTAGATGTAATCGATGGCGTCGGGGGCAAACATGTCAGTGCGCTGGGCTCCCGCAACCAACAGGCGCGAGGTAATGTAGCGTTCAGTTTCCTCGATGCTCGGTAAAGCCTTGATGGCGCAGCGCAGTGCAATTCGTTGCTTGAGTTGGCGCAAATCGGGATTGTTCAAGACCTCGCGCAATTCCGGTTGTCCGGTTAGAACAATCTGCAATTGTTTGGCGTTGTTAGATTCAAAATTTGAAAGCAAGCGAATTTCTTCCAGAACGTGCGGAGATAAACCCTGCGCCTCGTCGATAATGAGGACGGTACGAAGTCCCCTTGCATGGCGCGACTCCAAACACCGGCCCAACTCCATCAATAATTCCGACTTCGTTTCCCATTTCTGAACCTCGAGCAGCGTAGCTATATGCTGGTAGAATTCCGAAACCGATAAACGCGGGTTGAATATGTAGGCGACTAAAACGGTTCGATCCAGACGTTGCATCATCCAGCGCAATATTGTTGTTTTACCCGTGCCTACTTCGCCTGTTACAACTATCAGACCCTTGCCACTCTCAATGCCATAATGGAGATTAGCCATCACCTCGGTATGCGACGGGGTGAAATAAATGAAACGAGGATCTGGCGTCAGCGCGAAAGGCAACTCTCTTAATCCGTAGAATTCTGCGTACACTTTCTTCAAACCTCCTGGTTCATAACAGAACCCTGCTCCCCATTTATGAGGAGCGCCCCGCCGATAGAATTTCGAAGACATGGGTGGCCTTCAGCGCCAACGCAAGCACCGGAATACTTAAGATTGTTACCGCTACGCCGGTAGCGAGTAAGAGCCTGCGACGACGAGGAACTGCACGAGCTTCCTTTGGCGTAAGGAGTTCTGGAACTGAAATCAAGACAGGCAAGCCAGTGTAATGGCGTGCGTCTTCGGGGCTCTCAATCGTGAGTAAACGTGGAATCTCGATTATTCCTGTCAGAAGTAATCCGAGGCCTAGCCCAAATGCAAGACCGAGACCGGAAAGCAGAAATCGCTTCGGTGCGACAGGTTTGGAAGGCAAGTTGGCGGGGTCGACCACCTCGATACCTTCGCCCTGTTGTTGCGAAGCCGCATCGGCGCCTAACGTGATTCTTTGCTGTTGCAGCAACAATTGATCGTAGGCGGTCTTCTTGGTCTGATAATCACGTTCGAGCGCGCCCAGAGCGACTTCTGCACCCGGAACGCTATTGATCCGCTGCAGAATCCCGCCAATTTGTTTCTCGTTATCGGCCAGCATTTTTTGCTCACGCTTTATTTCACCATCCAAGCCCTTGATCTGCGCCTCAGTAGCGGCAACGCTCAAGTCGGGCCGGTTTTCTAGCTTGTCCTGTTTTTCCTTGATGCGCTCTTTCCATTCGGCGATCATCTGATCCATCTCGTTGCTAACCGAATCAAGCTGGGCCTGTTTCGCTAAAACGTCGGGATGTTTTGGCTTTAACTCCGTCAGCATGCGCTGCAATTCCGACTGCAAATCTGCCTTTCTTTTTACCAGTTCCGCCCAGCCGAGAGTCGTCTTTGGGTCAGTCGTGTTTTCCGCAGTGTCATCTATCGTCTGCTGAGATTGTTTCTTCATTAGAGTGACCTGCGTTGACAAGGATGAACTGCGATCCTGCATACGGCCAATCTCCGCAATAAGAGCTTTCTGTTGTTCACGCAGACCCGTTAGCTGACCTACGAGCGAGGTCGCTTCAGTTGGCAAGTTGCCGACATTCTTTTGCATGAAGTCGAGCCGCTGCTTATCCACGTTGTCCAACTCTTCTTTGGTTTGTCGGACTTGTTGGTCGATAAACTGTTTGGCTGAGTTCGTTGAGTTGACGGTATTCTTTGTTTGTTCGTTGATGTACTTGCTGGCCAACTCCGCGGTAACCGCCTGAGTAATCTTTGGATCACGCCCGTGATAGGTGATATTGAAGCCGTTAGTAATATCATTGCGGCTGGTATTTACCTCGACGTTAATGTCCTTGCGCATCATGTCGATAATCAACTCCATCGGCACTCCGCGAAGTCGCTCCGGCTTGTATAAATCGTAACGATCGACGAGCGGCTCCAGCGAACTGCGGCTCGTAACAACCTGCGCAATACCGGTCAGCTGACGGGTAAGGCTGTCTTCAGTGATTGTGGGAACCACGCCGGTTGGCAGCGTCGAAGGCTTTACGACGATAAGTGTTACCGATTCATAAACATTCGGTAGGCGGTAAACCACCCAGGAAACCGCGGAAGTCACGGCGATGATGGGCAGGATAATCAGCCATTTGCGCCGCCGAATTATCTTTAAGTATTCGCTGGGTCTTCGTTGACGAAATTCAATACTCACAAGCCACTCCTATCGCTTTCTTTCAAATTCAGTTCTTCTACAGGCTAGCCAGGGCCTTCCGTGCTTCGTCGATATCACTAAACGGCGATTTATCCGCCAGGCGCAGCGAAGCTTCCAGCTCGCGTCGAGAGCCGGCTTTGTCGCCCTTGGCTTTCAAGGCCATACCAAGGTGGTAATGGTAGGTTGCACTGGGCGACACCTTGCTAGCCAGTGCTGCAGATTCGTCCATTGAAACAGCGTTTTGCAATTGCTCAGCGGCTGCTGCATAAAGTCCCTTTTTGTAGTAAACCCACCCTAGCGTGTCTGTGAACCCGGCTATGTTAGGATTTTTTTGAACCACTCCCTGAGCGAGCCGCACCGCTTCATCCAAATTCCCTTTACC
>DATBSH010000419.1:0-8666 GCA_036559885.1 Pyrinomonadaceae bacterium | reverse complement strand
GGAACGTTTCGTAACGTCTCCAAAGACGTCGGCCTTGAAATAGACGGTCGATGGAATTCAGTAGCGGCGGCTGATGTCAACAAAGACGGATTCACTGATTTCTTTTTCGGCCGCACCGACGGTCCAGGCCTATTTGCGATGAGCGATGGCAAGGAGAAATTCAAAACGTCCTCTGCCGGTGTCGGCACGGAAGCGACTCGCTCAGCCCAGTTTTTCGACTACGACAATGATGGGTTGTTGGATTGCGTGATCATAACGGATAAAGGCCTGCGCGTTTGGCGGAATGTGGGAACTGACTGGATCGACACCAGTGCACAGGCCGTTGGACCGTCATTAGGTGGCATAGCGCATTCGCTCTCCTCCGGAGATGTGGATAACGATGGCGACATAGACATCGTCGGGACTTCATCGTCAGGTAGTTTGATCGTTGCGCGCAACGATGGTGGTAATCGCAATCGATCCATACGGGTCGATTTGAGCGGAAAAGTAAGTAACCGAAGCGGCATTGGAACAAAGATCGAAGCGCGTGCCGGAAGCTTGGTCCAAAAGATCGAAACGTCATCGACTACACCCGCTGTTGCGCCCGCTGACGTTTTGTTTGGATTGGGCAAGCGTGTTGCGGTCGACGCGGTGCGACTTGTTTGGCCTTCGGGCGTTGTCCAGGCGGAAACGGAAATCGCCCAAGCGACCGCGACTAACACAACGAACCCGAGTAATGCAACAAATGCATCGTTCATTAGACTCCCGGTCACTGAGCTCGATCGCAAGCCCTCATCGTGTCCGTATCTTTATGCGTGGAACGGAGAACGCTTTGAATTCATCACGGATTTTATGGGAGGTGGCGAGATGGGCTATCTCGAGGAGCCGGGTCGTCACAATAAACCTGATCCAGTCGAATACGTGCGCATTCGTGATGATCAATTAAGAGAACGCAATGGGAAGTATGAACTGCGTGTCACGAATGAATTAGAGGAGGCGCTCTTTGCAGATCAGTTTCAGCTGATGGTGGTCGATCATCCGGCAGAAGTCGACGTGTATCCAAACGAAGGGATGACGGATCCACCGCGCCCGTTCAGACTTTTTATGACGCGCCGCGCCCATCCCCCTCTCGCAGCAACAGACGAACATGGTCACGATGTTTTGTCGCGCATCACGCGGATGGATCGAACCTATCCGGACGACTTTCGGCGGGATCGCATTCGTGGCTATGCCGCCGAGCACACATTGACTCTGAAACTTGATGACCCGTTCCTCAGCAACCATGCTCAAGAGAGAATGGTTTTGCTGCTTACTGGTTGGACCGATTACGCGTGGTCCAGCGACAACGTCGCGGCATCGCACGCGAGCAAGAACATGAAGTTGCCGGAACTTCAGGTTAAGGATGCGAGAGGCCGCTGGCAAACGGTGATTGAAGATATCGGTATTCCCGTAGGCCGTCCGCAAACTGTGACTGTCGATCTAACGGGCAAGTTCCTCAGCTCAAATCGTGAAGTACGGATCGTCACTAACATGCGGATTCTTTGGGATCAGATTCTTGTGGCCTCATTCGATGACCCGGCAACGTTACGGCTTACTCGAATCGATCCTGACCACGCGACGTTGCGGTGGCGCGGATTCTCCGATGAAATCACGCCCGACGGACGCGAACCATTCAGCTACGACTACCAGCGTGTGTCGTTTACTTCTCCATGGAAAGTGATGACGGGACGTTACACACGTGAAGGAGATGTGCGAGAGTTGTTACTTCAGTCGGATGATATGTTTGTGATCTCTTTGCCTGGCGATGAGATCGCGTTGTCTTTCGATGCTCGGGCGCTTCCACCACTGGCACGAAACTGGAGACGTACCTTTTTGCTTTATTCGGATGGTTTCAGCAAAGAGATGGATATAAATTCCGCGAGTCCCGATCAAGTACTGCCGCTGCCATTTCATAGCATGAGCGCATATCCGTACCCGGCGTCGGAAAAATATCCGATGACCGCCGCCCGGCAGGCATACATCGATCGGTACAATACGCGAGTTGTAAAAGCGGAAATACCTTCAATCAACTCACTGATTTCGGACTTTGGAGTGCGGTGACTTGTCACCGCTTTCATTGGGCCGAGACCTGTCGGCGGTCATAATCTTCTAACGCGGCGACAAGTCGCCGCGGACCAAAGCGGTGAGAAGTCACCGCGCTCCATATTGATTTGGAAGTAAAACCCATGCAACACATTCGTTATTCAGTAGCGGCGTGTCAGACCGACATGCCCAATCCACTCGATCGCCGCGCAATGCGTGCTAACACGGATCGGATACTGTCGATGATCGATTCCGCAGTTGCCGGTGCGGTGCCCTTTCTACCGGTTCGCTTGATTGTGTTTCCGGAGTTTGCCCACGCAGCGCCTGTCTTTCCCACTGTTGGAGAGTTGATTGAAAAACTGGCCGTGCGGATTCCGAATGAGCACACCGAACGACTGGAACAAAAAGCACGCGAACACAATATTTACATTCAAAGCGGTTCCATGTTGGAAGTTGATTCGAAGTGGCCAGGTCACGTCTTCAACACATCGTGTCTGATCGGGCCGGAAGGAATTCTGTACAAATACCGGAAAGTTAACACGTGGATACCTTACGAAGTTCACTCCAGTCCACACGACATCGAAGGCTATGACGAACCGCTCTTTCCAGTCGCTGACACTCCGATAGGTCGAATCGGTTGTGCCATTTGTTACGACTGGATTTTTCCGGAAGCCATCAGGCAATTAGCGGCAAACGGCGCTGAAGTATTGGTGCGTGTATCAGCTTACATGGATCCCTGGGGCGCGACGGAACCGATGAACTGGTGGACCATCGTCAATCGTTGTCGTGCTCTCGAGAACAACGCTTACGTCGTGGCGGCTAATCAAGGTGCAAGCCTCAAGTTCTATCCACCTTATTCGTGGCCCGGAGGTAGTCAAGTAATCGATTTCGACGGTCGTGTTCTTGCAGAAGCGAGTCCGGGACCAGGTGAGCGCATTGTCGTAGCGCCGATTGATATTTCAGGGCTGCGCCACGAACGTGAAGTGCGAAGGGGTCATCACATGCTTGCTCACCTGCGGACTGAAGCCTATCCAGTTTATGGCAGACATTTCTATCCGCCACGTGAGGCCAATGCGACGGAGATTTCTTACGAAGAGAACAATCGGCGAATTGATGCAGTAAAGCGCTCTCTTTCGTAGCAGCATACAAAATAGGAAGCGTGACTCCGGGCAACTGTCATCACAGCTGAAGTTCCAGTTCCACAATTCAAGATTAGAAAAATTTCAGGTTGGGAAGGGTGGCTTGCAAGCATAAGTTCGTGTCCGGAGAGATTCAACTACAGAACGGGAGCGAAGCGACCGATTTCAACTGACGGAATCGCCAATGTTAGTTCAATCGGTCGCTTCGGTCCCGTTCTGTAGTTGAGTGTTTTCTCGGATCCGGATAAAGCTAGTTGAGCGGGGGCAAGCCACCCTTCCCAACCTGAAATTTTTCTTACCTTGAATTGTTAACTTAAACCTGAGTGCTGATGAGAATTAGCGTCAGCGAAATTGTTTGCTGAAGTCACTAAAATGCATCTTGCAGGGTTCGAATCTTGAGTCGATCGCGAAACTCGCTCAGCTTAATCGGTTCGGTTGTGTGAAAATCTACCTCCACGGCTCTTCCAGGTATCAGATCAAAATAATTGTCTCGGAACGACCCTCTGTAACCGGGGGCCGACAGATAAACCGCGCGTGCGAGCTTGTCTGAGGAAAGCGTCAATTTGAAACCGCCGCGCGTCGCAACCACCTGGGTGCTGATTTCCGGACGCGGTAGAGACAAATTCTTAAAAGGCGCAAAGAAGTATTCATTACTGGAAACTGTTTTGCCACCGATCACCAATTCGACAAACAGGAAGACTGTTTTTGGATCTCTACCTTCAAGAAGTCCGGCAGTAGGTACATTTACGTAGGATTTACTCTTGAGCGGCTCAACTGATACGTCCTGTTCACGTTGCCAAAGTGGTTTGCCATTGAAGTCCAACAAACTCAGTCTTAACTGGCCAGGCAGTGCTCGTAATCGGTCCGAAACAACAGCGATTTCGATATTTGCATCCTTTTTACGTGGGCTTACCAGGACTTCGCTATAAAACCGGCGCGCATAGTATTGCAGTGCCTTCCAACGTCCGGTGTAATCAATACTGGACCATGATGCGACCGGCCAACAATCATCGATTTGCCAGTAAAGTGAACCCATGTTGTGGGGCTTGATTCGACGCAAATGCTCAGCGCCGATTTTTATTCCCTCGGCCTGGAGCACCTGGCTCACGTATAGAAATGACTGGAAGTCTTTGGGCTTCGGATATTCGCGTAGCATGTATTCCTGGATTAATTGATTGCCGCGGGGATGTCGTTGATGAGCCATCATCACAGGCGATCCGATATCGTGATCGGCGGGAATCGTGTATGTATCCACAGTCTCGATTTGGGGAAACGACTGGAATCCGTATTCACTCATGAATCGTGGCGATTGTTTCTCATAATCCGTAAATGGTGCGGCGGCATGCCAGACCTGCCAGTAGTGGAGATCTCCCATCTTCTGCGATTCGTTATCATCCTCAAGTTTAGAACTTGGTGAGCTGGGCCAATAAGGACGTGATGGATCCAAAGCAGCACAGACTTCGGGAAGGACGCCGTAGAACAACTTGAGATAATCGTCCCACAGTTTGGCGGGTAGCTTCTCCTTCCAACCCCAGTGAAACCAGCCTGACTCGATTTCATTGTTACCGACCCAGACAACGATAGCTGGATGATTTCGCAATCGCTTCACGTTATCAATCGCTTCCTGGCGAACGTTGTCGAGAAATGCCTGGTCACCCGGATACAAACTGCAACCGAACATGAAATCCTGCCAGATCAGGATTCCCATTTCATCGCAGAGTTCGTAGAAATCGTCGCGCTCGTAAATGCCGCCTCCCCAAACTCGCAACATGTTCATGTTTGCGTCTCTCACGGATTCAAGTAGCTGACGATATTTCGCCGTAGTGATTCGAGTTGGAAAGCTATCAGCGGGAATCCAGTTGCCACCTTTGGCAAAAATGGGCACACCGTTCACTACAAATGTGAAACTCTTCCCCACGTCATCTTTCTCCTGCTTGAGTTCGACCGATCGCAATCCGGTGCGCCGCTGAATCTGATCTTCTGTTTTGCCGCCAATCAGCAGCCGTGCTTTGAAAGTGTAGAGCGGATGCGCACCCAATCCGTTTGGCCACCACAGTGATGGTTTGTTAATGACAAAGTCGAGCGCGAAATTGTTCACGCCTCTTGTCAGCGTAACGGCGCGCGTCGCAACCACAGTTTTATCCGTCATATTCTCAACGATGATCTTGGCGCCGACCTCTACGTTCGCGACGACCTCGACTTGCGCCGTCATACTTGCCGCTTGCGGCGTAATTTGTTTTGGCAAGAGATGCAGATCGTTGATACGAGCTTCGTTCCAGGCTTCCAGGTAGATGGGCCGCCAGATCCCGGTCGTAACAAAACGGGGACCCCAATCCCAACCATATTGATACGGAGCTTTGCGTGTATGTGGACTGGTTTTCTCTCCCTGATCATTACCGGCGGGAAGCTCGTAATCCATCTTCGCCATGACAGGTAAGATTTCGTTGATTGGCGAACGGAAGTGGATGCGCAATGTATTAAGGCCAGGCTTCAGAAGTGACTTAGCATCAGCGCGCCATGTACGAAACATGTTGTCGGTGTTTAGCATTGAGGCGTCATTGAGAAATACATTCGCGTAAGTATCCAGTCCTTCGAAGACTAGCTCGACGTTAGTGCGTTTAAGCAGTTCGGGCGTTAAGTTAAAGGTGGTCCTGTATTCCCAATCAGTTTTTCCAATCCACTGCAGCCTCTTCTCGTTATCGCGCCAGAACGGATCGTCAATCAGTTTGTTTGACAGTAGATCAGTATGAACACATCCGGGCACAGTTGCGGGATACCAGGCCGGTTTTCCAACTTCGCGAAAGAACCAATCGCGTTGAAGGGGAATCATGATCTTTGACTGACGCAGCGATTGAGTTCGTGGTTGGGCTCTGAGGCTGTTAACGTCTAGCATCACGAGCATCATGACCCCGAACAAAATTCTGATACTCTTCATGCGTCTACCCTCTCATTCTCCCCAGGCCTTAGCCTGGAGATCAGCGCAAGATCTAATGGCTTCAACCGTTTTAACGGTTTCTTAGATCCAAGTAATCTCACCTGGTACTATGAAGGAGGTAAACCGTTGAAACGGTTTAAGGTTTTCTAAGTCGCCGCTAACCCCAAGCTGAAGCTTGGGGAGAATGAGAAGTTGAGCTTTTATGAACATGCCTAGTTCTTCGAGTTCTTCAATCCCATCGCCATCAGATAGCCCTGATTAATCCTGCAATTCGCAAACTTAATCGCCTCAAGATAATCGCTCAATGCTTTGCGGGCCTTCTGGGTTGGTGGTCTGTTTTTCCTCACGTCTTCAAACGTCGTTCGCGGATGATCGGCGAAGACGGTAATCGCATCCCAGTCGGCCGGGCGGTTGATAGAAACCAAACAAGACGTAGCGTCGAGCTTCTTGTATGGCCAAAAACACCAGCCTATGTCGTTACTCTCGAGCAGACGTCTGAAGGATGCAATCCATTCGTCAGTGTTTTCTCCGGATTCGCCCATCCAAATCGGAACGTTGTACTTGGCGCGGAAATCTACGTACTGCTGAATCTCCGACTGATTTACGTCCATCCAGTATTTGTGAAGCGTGTAGGCGAGCTTTGGATCAAACGGAGGACCGAAGACTTTGAAGTTGGTATTCCATCGCGCGCCGCCGAGAAAGATGATGTGATTGGGATCGACCGTTCTTATCGCCGTGACAATTCTACGATAGAGCGGTTCCAGCTTTGGGTTCAGATTGTCCTTCTCGAAGTAATGAGCAATCGGCTCATTAAGTAAGTCGTATCCGAGCACCGTTGCGTTTTTTGAATAACGCGCTGCTATCGTACGCCACAGGTTAACAGTCAACTCCTGGCTCTCAACACTCTCAAAGAGAAACGGATAACCCCAACTGTCATCGATATTGTCTCCCGTCTGCCCGCCGGGGGCCGCGTGCATGTCCAGAACAACGAAGAGACCTTCTCGTTCAGACCAATTGATGACACGGTCCAGAAGTTCATAGCCTGGGCCTTCAAACTTTTGAGGCTCGCTTTCCGATACAAACAGTCGGTAATTGAAAGGGACGCGAATTGAATTGAACCCAGCCTGCTTGATGAACTTGATGTCGTCACTTGTAATGTAGTTGTCGCGGTACTGTTTCCAAAATCGTCTCGCGTCGTCTTCTCCAACCAACTGATTGATTACTGTTTGAATTAGACGCGGCGAGTTAGCAGTCTTGAATTTGAACATGTACCCTTCAGGCAGCAACCAATTGCCAAGATTGATACCTTTCAGGAGAAATGGTTTGCCGTCTGGAGCGACAAATTCTTTGCCGCGAACCGTCACGAATCTCGATTGGGCGCTAGCCGAGTGAACAGCGGTGATGCCTAACAGAGCAATAACCAAACAGAGTAAAAGGGGTTTGTTGTGAGACATTAAAATCCGATTATCCATCGCGGCGGTAGATCGTGTGCTCTAAAATCGCGCGCATAGTATTCAACTTAATCGTTGTCAGCAAGATTTACGTATCGCAAAATTGCAGGTTGGGAAGGGTGACTTGAAGGCAGGAGCAGGAGCAGCAGGCAGGAGCAGGAACACCAATACTTCCTGCTCTCGATTCGTGCTCCTGCTTCGTGCCCCTGCCCCTTTCTTCAAGCCACCCTTCCCAACCTGCAATTTTACTTACGCTCATTGTGTTAAGATGCGCGATCGCAAACCACTATATCTACGTCGGCGAACCAAAAACCTGTGAGCCTGTGAGCGGCATTGTCTTGTCTCAAAACAACCCGGCGCGTTCATCTCGTTTCATTAATGGCCTCGAGTTAGTTCTTATCAGTCTCATCATCCTTTTTCTTGAGCTCGCCTGCATTCGCTGGTTTCCGGCGCACGTTCTATATCTAACCTTTTTTACAAATGTAGTTTTGCTCGCGAGCTTTCTCGGAATGTCTGTCGGCTGCCTGGCAGCGAGTCGTAGCCGCAATTATCTGAACTGGACACCTTTCTTGCTTGCAATAAGCTTGGCTGCCGCTCAAGCGATTGAACTGAGCAGCAACTCGTTCATGAGGTTCATAGACGTCGGCAATCAACTGTCTCCGCAACAAGTCTATTTTGGCACTGAGTATCACACGCAGGATCTTCAGCGTTATGCGATCCCGGTCGAGGTGATTTGTGGTTTCTTTTTCCTCATGATCGCGCTGGCTTTTGTTGGGCCCGGACAGGAATTAGGTCGAGCGTTGAAACGATGGCCGAACCGCGTACAGGCATACACGCTCAACATCCTCGGTAGCATCGCGGGAATCTTATTGTTCGCTGCGTGTTCATGGCTCGAGCTCTCATCGTTCTGGTGGTTCTTCATCGTCGTGCTGGGATTGAGCTACTTCTTTTTCTTCTCACCGCACCACGTTCTTTCCAAAAGCCAACTCGGTTTCGCGATTCTGACCAGTGCCGTTCTAGTGTTGACGGTGTTGATATCGGCTTTTATTCCGCGCTCGCCAGGGGAGACTCAAGCTACTC
>DATBSH010000418.1:0-36028 GCA_036559885.1 Pyrinomonadaceae bacterium | reverse complement strand
AATCAAGGGCGAGGGCCTGAAGCGCACGATCCGCATTTTTCTGCGTTACGATTCGCGTGGAACTTCTTCAATCACTCATCTGCAGCGTGTCTCCACGCCAGGTCGACGCGTG
The DNA here is from genome assembly GCA_036559885.1 of Pyrinomonadaceae bacterium. Classification (GTDB taxonomy): domain Bacteria; phylum Acidobacteriota; class Blastocatellia; order Pyrinomonadales; family Pyrinomonadaceae; genus PSRF01. The sequence continues at coordinate 35,916 of DATBSH010000418.1, read as the reverse complement.
TATGTCGGCTCGAGTGAGATTCCCAAGGTGCTGGGTGGTTATGGCATCAATATCGTTTCAACCTCTAAAGGGTTGATGAGTGGAAAAACCGCGCGGCGCGAGAACGTCGGCGGAGAATTGTTGGCACAGATCTACTAAATTGCCGATTGTTGATTGGCAGTTAACAGAAATTCAGCGATTACTAAGAAGCAAATCGGCAATCGGCAATCAACAAATTGGAAATGAATTATGTCGCGTATCGGAAAAAAAGCGATCATCGTGCCGAAAGGCGTTAACGTTACGGTGCTGGAGCAGCAGCTTGAGGTTAAGGGTCCAAAGGGCACTCTCAAGACGCCCATTCCTGAAGGCATCAGGTTCAAAGTTGAAGGCGCTGAGCTTCGCGCGGAAAGAACTTCTGACGAGCAGACGGCGTTGCACGGGCTTGCAAGAGCTCTGGCAAACAATGCAATCATCGGAGTGACGCAAGGCTTCAGTAAGCAGATGGATGTTGTCGGCGTTGGCTACAAGGCTGACGTGCAGGGGAAAAAGATTGTGTTTTCACTCGGCTACTCCCATCCGATCGTGTTTCCCTTGCCTCCGGAAGTCGACGCTAAGGCAGAACGACTGACAACCAAAGGAAGTATTCAGCAGTACCAGACGACTTTGACGCTAACCAGCATCGATAAACAGAAGCTCGGACAGGTGGCGGCGGAGATGCACAAGCTGCGAAAGCCTGACGCCTACAAGGGTAAAGGCGTCCGTTATGCAGATGTGCCGATCAAGTTGAAGCCTGGAAAGACAGGGAAATAAAGCATTGCCGATTCTTGATTGCCAATTGCCGATGGGCTGGATCGCAGGTTCATAAATTGGCAATTGGCAATTGGCAATCGGCAATTGGCAATGAGGAAAGATGGCAAACACAAATAGAGCAGAAGTAAGAACAGCGATTCACGAGCGGATTCGCCGAAAGGTTAAGGGGAGCAGCGAGCGTCCCCGTCTGGCCATATATCGCAGTCTGAATCATATATATGCCCAGGTAATTGATGATCGAAACGGACAGACACTTGTATCTGCCTCGACCACTGAAAAGGATTTGCGTGGTAATAGCGGGGGAAACGTGGATGCTGCTCGCCGTGTCGGTACGACCATTGCCCAACGCGCGGTCTCGAAGGGTATTGAGCAAGTAGTGTTCGATCGCGGCGGTTATCTTTATCACGGTCGAGTCAAAGCGTTGACCGACGCAGCGAGAGCTGCAGGGTTGAACAAGAATGAGACCGTGGCAGAAGCTGAACCGCAGGCCGCGGTCGAACCGCAGTCAAAGCCTGAGAAGAAGAAGGCACCGAAGAAAAGTAAAGAATAGTTATGAGACAACCGAAGCAACGTATTCCCGCACAGGGGCTGGACCTAAAGGATCAGGTAATCTCCATCAATCGTGTTACTAAAGTGGTTAAGGGTGGTAAGAATCTGTCCTTTGCCGCACTTGTTGTAGTCGGCGACGAAGGTGGACATGTCGGGTTTGGCACCGGTAAAGCTCGAGAAGTGCCGCTGGCAATCAAAAAAGGAATCGAGTCGGCGAAGAAGAATTTGATTCGCGTGCCGCTCATCAACAACACGCTTCCTCATCAGCTAATTGGCAAATACGGTGCCGGGCGAGTGCTTGTAAAACCTGCGTCCGAAGGTACGGGCGTTATCGCGGGTGGCGCCGTGCGCGCGGTGATGCAAGCCGTCGGTGTCAGGGATGTTCGTACGAAGGTGCTGGGCTCAACCAATCCGCACAACGTTGTGCGTGCGACTTTCGATGCGTTGCTTCGCATGAAGGATCCGATTGAGTTGGCGCGCCTCCGCGGAAAACAAGTGGAAGAGATGTAATTGAGGTCTTATGGCGGAAAAGCGAACCAGGAAAAAACAAGCAACACAGCCTTCGACGATCCGAATTCAGTATTATCGAAGCTTCATTGCGGCGCCCAAGAAACACAAAGCGGTGGTCCGCAGTCTTGGACTTACGAAGCTTAATCAAGTTGTCGAACGTCCTGACAACGATTCAATGCGCGGCGCGGTTGCTGCAGTTCCGCACTTGCTGCGAATCGTCGAGTAACAAATTGACGGAGTGAACAATGGCTATCAGTCTTAACAGTCTTCGGCCCGCAAAAGGTTCGACGCACAAGAAGAAGAGAGTTGGCCGAGGACCCGGATCGGGTCTGGGTAAAACAGCGGGGCGTGGTGAGAAGGGACAGAAGTCTCGTTCCGGTTATTCGCGTAAAATCGGCTTCGAAGGCGGTCAGATGCCACTACACAGGCGTTTGCCAAAACGCGGGTTTACGAACATATTTAAGAAGCAGTGGGTGGAGATTAGTCTGGCCGCGCTTGACCGCCACTTCGCTGAGAATGATGAGATTACGCCTGAAGTGCTTCATACACGCGGTCTGATTAAGAAGGCGAAACACGATGTGGTTGTCCTCGGTAGTGGAGAGATCTCGAAGCCATTGCGCGTTTCGGCCCATAGATTTACTAAGAGTGCAAAAGAGAAGATTGAGAAGGCTGGTGGCGCTGCGGTACAGATCGCTGTCTAAACTGCGCTAAGAAGGTCTATATGGAAAAGTTTTTCGCCGCCGTTCGCAATATGTTCAATGTGCCGGATTTGCGCCGGCGCATTTTCTTTACGCTGGGCTTGCTGGCCGTTTACCGGCTCGGGGCGCACATCGGCGCACCCGGTATAAACAAGGCGAGGCTTGAGGAAGTCTGGCGTGATGTTGCGGGAACGCTGCTCGGCGTTCTGGATCTCTTTTCCGGAGGAAACTTTCGCACGATCTCGATCTTTGCACTTGGTGTAACGCCTTACATTACAGCTTCGATCATCCTGCAGTTGATGACGGTAGTATCGCCGCAACTGAAGAAGCTGCAGGAAGAAGGCGAGATTGGCCGGCAGAAGATCAATCAGTGGACACGCTACCTGACGGTTGGTTTGTCAGCTATTCAGACGTCGTTCGTTGCTCATTGGCTCCAGGTTAATGGCGTCGGTGCCCCTGGGTGGGGATTCTTGCTGACGACTGTTCTGACGCTCACTACCGGAACGATGTTTGTGATGTGGTTGGGTGAACAGATCACCGAGCGTGGAGTCGGCAACGGAATCTCATTGCTGATCTTTGCGGGTATCGTGATTGGCTTGCCGCGAGGCGTTCTGCAAATCTGGGAGCGGGTTCAGGGAGGCGACACGATGGAGATCATTGGCGTCATCGCCATGATCCTCGCGCTGATCGCAATCATCGCGTTTATCGTGTGGGTTGAAGCTGCGCGTCGAAAGATCCCGGTCAGTTATGCGAAGCGGCACGTGGGCCGGCAAATGGTGGGTGGGCAACAGACGACAATGCCCCTCAAGATAAACATGGGCGGTGTCATTCCCGTGATCTTTGCGTCGTCAGTGCTTTCAATGCCCCAGAGTCTGTTTGCAGCATTTCCACCTGATCGCGCCAACCCAGATACGTGGTGGGCGAAAGTCTATGGTTTCTTCCAGACGTTTCACGCAAGCGATCCCTACTACGAATTAATCTTCCTTTCATTGATTGTCTTTTTCACATTCTTCTACGTGTCGATAGTTTTCAACGTAGAGGAGGTGGCAGATAATCTGCGGAAGCACGGTGGCTTTATGCCAGGCATCCGTCCTGGAAGAGCGACAGCCGAGTACCTAAATTTGATTCTGACTCGGTTGACCACTGTTGGAGCAGTCTATTTAGCGTTAGTCGCATTCGTCCCGCAGTTCATGTTGAGCGGCTTCAAGGTTGGCCGTCTGCCGCTTATCGGAGGGACGTTGGATCTGTTCATCAGCACAACACCAGGCTTGTCATGGATCCCAACGGGCATGGGCTATCAGTTTTACTTTGGAGGAACGTCGCTGCTAATCCTCGTAGGCGTCGCAATGGATACTGTGGCCCAAATTGAGGCCCAGCTGGTGATGCGGAACTACGAAGGTTTTCTTGGCAGTGGCGGGCGTTTGCGTGGTCGTAGAGCCTAGCCCTGTGAGATCTCAAATCTGAGATCTCAGATCTCAAAATCTCAGATCTCAAATCGGCAGATCGCAGACAAGTCGCTTATGCCAAAAATCACTGTGCTGATGGGTGCGCCTGGTGCCGGCAAAGGTACGCAGGCGCGTTTGCTTCAGGCGCGCTTGCATCTGCCGCAGATCTCCACGGGCGACATCTTTCGATCTTTGAAGAACGCAGAAACACCACTCGCACGCGAGCTCAGGAAGATTATGACTGCCGGCCAGCTCGTGCCCGATGAGTTCACCACGCGTCTAGTGCGCGAACGGACGGCTCAGGACGACACGAAGAATGGTTACATCCTCGATGGATATCCGCGTACACCGGCTCAGGCAGCTGACCTTGACGCGCTCGCAAGAGAACAGGGAAAAGAGATCGTTCCGATTCTGATAGACGTTCCATCAGAAGATCTTGAGAGGCGAATGACAGGTCGCCGGAATTGTCCGGTGGGTGGGGAGATTTACAACATCTATTTCAATCCGCCGCGCAACGATGAGGTTTGCGATGTGCATCCTGATACTAAGTTGGTTCAGAGGGCGGATGACAATTCGGAAACGGTCAGAGCCCGACTCGCGACTTTCGACGAGCAGACTCGTCCGTTGCTTGACTACTATCGTCAAGTGAACATGCTAAGAGTGGTAGATGGGAAGCGACCTCCCGAGGCTATTTATAAAGACCTCGAAGATATAATTACAAACGAACCGGTTGCTTCTGGTGAACGGGCATGATCATAGGAAAGTCAAAACGCGAAATCGAAAAGATGCGGGCAGCCGGACAATTGGCCGGCCATGTTTTATCTGAGCTCCGCGAAATGGTTAAGCCGGGAATTACCACCATTGAGATTGATCGGGCCGCCGAAAAGATGAACCGCGATGCCGGAGCACTCCCGACCTTCAAGGGGTACAACGGTTTTCCGTTCTCAATCTGCGCGTCGGTGAATGAACAAGTCGTACATGGCTTTCCTTCGGCCTACAAGCTGAAAGACGGCGATATCTTCTCCATTGACTGTGGCGTCACACTCGAAGGATTCGTCGGCGACACGGCCACCACAGTTCCAGTGGGCAAGACGGATGACAAACTTCTGAAACTTATTAGCGTGGCCGAGGAGTGTCTGGAATTGGCGATCGAACAGTGCTGGCCGGGCAAACACCTGGGGGACATCGGATGGGCTGTTCAAGAGCATGCTGAAGCAAATGGATACTCCGTGGTCCGGGATTATGTCGGTCATGGCATTGGGCGCCGCATGCACGAAGACCCGCAGATTCCGAATTACGGCCGGCCTGGTGGGGGAGTGAAAATAAAAGCTGGTTACATCTTCGCGATAGAGCCGATGGTGAACAAGGGCGGTCATCACACGAAGGTACTTTCGGACGGTTGGACGGTTGTGACTCTCGACGGACAGCCTTCCGCGCATGTTGAGCACACGATTGCGATTACTGAGGAGGGCCCGGAGGTTCTGACGAGGGCTGGGGTACCGGAGGTCGTCAGCCGCTAGTAAGCGCCCGTAACTGATAGCTGCAGCGCGGCTTGGCAAAGGTAGGTGCGCATGCTATTATTCGCAGTTTGTCGGTCGAGCGTAAACTTAATCTGAGAGGATATGGCGAAGGAAGAAGCGATAGAAGTGATGGCAAAGGTGCTGGAAACTTTGCCAAACGCTATGTTTCGGGTTGAGTTAGAAGACACCCAGCATCAAGTGCTTGCGCACATTTCAGGAAAGATGCGCAAGCATTTTATTCGCATTCTTCCAGGCGACCGAGTTTTGGTAGAGCTTTCGCCCTATGACCTCAATCGTGGGCGTATAACATATCGCTATAAATAGAAAGTTCGAGGTTTCGTGATGAAAGTCCGTGCGTCGGTAAAAAAGATGTGCGACAAGTGCAAGATCATCCATCGCAAAGGTGTGGTTCGGGTGATTTGTGTGAATCCCAAACATAAGCAGAGACAAGGATAAGCGAGAAATAAGATGGCACGTGTAGCAGGCGTAGATCTTCCACCAAACAAGCGAGCTGAGGTTGGTCTCACCTACATCTACGGAATTGGGCGTTCGCGTTCGAATTCAGTTCTAAAAGAAGCTGGGGTGAACCTTGACACGCGCGTTCGCGATTTGAGTGAAGATGAGTTGAGCAGAATCCGCGCCATATTGGAAGCGCAAGGCGAAATCGAAGGTGATTTGCGGAAGCGCGTTCAGATGGACATCAAGCGTTTGATGGATATCGGTTGCTATCGAGGCCTACGTCATCGGCGCTCGTTACCCGTGAGGGGTCAGCGGACGCATACGAATGCGCGAACGCGGAAGGGTCCCAGACGCGCAACGATCGCGAAGAAGAAAGCACCGGGTAAGAAATAGTTATCGGTCCTATAGGTCCTAGCGGTCTTATAGGGCACATAGGACATATAGGACATATAGGACGTATGGCAAAAGCTGGCGGCAAGAAAAAGGTCTTCAGAAAAAAAGAGAAGAAAAATGTGCCGAACGGGATCGTGCACATTGCAGCATCGTTCAATAACACGATGATCTCGATAACCGATCTCGAGGGAAACCTGATCGCGCAGTCGTCAGCAGGTGCCCGTGGATTTCGTGGTTCCCGTAAGGGAACGCCGTTCGCTGCACAACAGGCAGCCTATGAGGCAGCGAAGAAAGCACATGAAGCCGGAATGCATCAGTGCGAAGTAAGAGTTAAGGGTCCGGGTGGTGGCCGTGAGTCGGCTATTCGGGCTATCGCAAATGCGGGTATTCGCGTCACTACGATTCGCGATACCACTCCGATTCCGCATAACGGTTGCAGGCCGCCTAAGCGTCGCAGAGTGTAGTCATTTTTGATTGCCGATTGCCGATTGCCGATTGATCAGAGGCTGACGAAGGTTTCTGACCAATCGGCAATCGGCAATCAAAAATCGGCAATGGATTAACCGAAAGGACGAAGGGTCGCGCTGAGGCGCCACCTGTAAACTTTTCCGTCTAGATTTAGACTGGAGGCATATAGATTGGCTAGGTATAGAGATGCAGTGTGTCGTTTGTGTCGTCGTGAAGGCGCGAAGCTCTTCCTGAAAGGCGATCGATGTTATAAACCCGCCTGTCCGATTGAAAAGCGCGGTACCCAACCGCCAGGTCAACACGGCAATTCATTGCGCCGTGGCAAGGCCCTCGTCGGTTACGGCCAGCAACTGCGCGAAAAACAAAAAGTTAAGCGTATCTACTTTATCCTCGAAGGACAGTTCCGAAACTACTTCGAACGTGCTGCGCGAATGAAAGGAATCACAGGTGAAAACCTGTTGTTCCTCCTCGAGCGCCGGCTGGATAACGCTGTCTATCGCGCGGGCTTTTCGACGTCGCGTCGGCAGGCACGCCAATTGGTGAACCACGGCCACATTGTCGTTAACGATCGAAAAGTCGACATCCCTTCCTATCAGGTAAAACCTGGTGAAGTGATCAGCGTGAAGGAGGTGAGTCGAAAGAATGCGCACATCGAAGGTGCATGGCAAACGGCTTCGGGCAGAGGACGTCCGTCATGGATCAGTGCTGATGGTGAGATGTCTGCCAAAATCACCAGCTTGCCGGTCCGGGACGACATTGATCGCCTGATCAACGAGCAGCTCATCGTCGAACTCTACAGCAAGTAATTTAACTATCGGCGGCCGGCGCAGCCATTTGGGCGCCCGGCCAACGCATTAATTAGGACCTGAACTTTATGGCTATGGATCAAAACAATCTTTGGACGGGATTTCAGATGCCGCGTCGTTTGGCGGCAGATACAGAAACGTTGACGGAGCGCTACGGCAGATTCTCCGCCCAACCCTTTGAAAGAGGTTTCGGAACTACAGTTGGTAATTCGCTGCGACGCGCATTGCTGTCGTCGATTGAGGGCGCTGCGATAACGGCCGTCAAAATTGAAGGTGTGGAGCACGAGTTCTCCTCCATCAAAGGCGTTGTTGAAGATGCCACGGACGTTATTCTCAATCTGAAGCAAGTGCCGTTTAAATTGCACACCGGCGAGTCCAAAACTTTGCGCATCAACAAAGAAGGTGCAGGCGAGGTAACCGCCGCTGACATCGAAGCCGACGCGGATGTCGAGATACTCGATCCGACGGTTCACATCGCGACAGTGAGTGACGGCGGATCTTTGCGAATTGAAATGCGCTTGAAGCGCGGACGTGGCTACGTTTCCGCTGACCGGAATTTCGATGAAGATCTTTCTCTCGGATACATCCCTATAGATTCAGTCCACACGCCTGTTAAGAAAGTGAACTATCACGTCGAAGCAGCGCGCTTGGGCCAGAACACCGAGTTCGACAAGCTGACAATCGAAGTTTGGACTGATGGCTCAGTTAAACCAGAAGATTCGATCGGTCTCGCCGCAAAGCTAATCAAGGATCACATGTCCATCTTTATCAACTTCGAAGAGGACACCGACGATTTTGCATATGCGAAGATGGAGCGTCCACCGCTGCCGCGAAATGACCAGCTCGATCGATCGGTCGATGAGTTGGAGTTGTCAGTTCGTTCTTATAACTGCCTGAAGAACGCAGACATCAGAACGATTCGAGACCTGGTGCAACGCACTGAGCGCGAGATGCTTGCCACGAAGAATTTTGGCAAGAAGTCGCTCAACGAAATCAAGGAGATCCTTAACGGTATGGGTCTGGATTTCGGTATGGAGTTTGACGAGCAGGGTAATCCAATACCAGGAACCGGCGGCCGCGACGGGGCTGATCTTTCAGAGTTCGACGCGGAAGAGGAACAGTAATCACCAGTCATGCGACACCTAAAGTCACATCGGAAACTCGGTCGGACCGGCGAGCATCGCAATTCGATGCTCCGGAATCTTGCGACCTCTCTTATCAATTCGCGCGAAGAGCGGATCGTCACCACCTTACCGAAAGCGAAGGAGTTACGGCCCTTCATCGAGCGCGCCATCACTTTGTCGCGAAGAGCCCGCACGCTTACAGATGAAGGTTCAGACGTCCGCGCCCTACACTTGCGCCGGCAGGCAGCAGGATTCTTCCACGCAGGCAACGTTGGCTTAACTGCTTCCACAGGACGCCGCGGTCAGGTGCGTCCAGAACGAACTGCCGGCGTTGCTGCACTGAAACGCTTGTTCAGTGAGTTGGGAGAGCGCTACCAGGATCGTCCGGGCGGTTACACCAGGATTCTTAAGTTGGGCCATCGTGGCGGCGATCGGGCGGAGTTAGCAATAATTGAGCTTGTAGACAATCCTCGAGAGAAGGAAGCCCTGGACGCTGAAAAGAAGCGAAAGGCAGCGGCTGCGAAGAAGAAGACGGAGTCGAAGAAAGCATCCGGAAAGAAAAAGGCTGAGGATGCTTCGGAACCTGCTGCGAAAGAAACTGACAAAGTGGTTGAGCCTGAGGAGTAGTTCTTTAGCACTGATAGCGGAGACGACGCCCTCGGTTAGCGAAGCGCCCCAATTGATTTTCGGCAACTCAACCGAGTCTCTTGGGGCTAATCATTTTGTTGCTTCTGTTTGAGTGACTTGCTTTTATGGCGAGAAAAGAAACCGACCTGAATTCAAATCGACGAACACGAACGCGTGTGGAATCGTCTGAACGGCCGGCAGCTTCCGTTAACATGGACGAACTTCGTGAGCTGATCGCGTTGTTGCGCGAGAACGGCCTCGCTGAATTCGAACTTGAACGCGAAGGTTTCAGAGTTCGCTTGAGACGTGAGTCAGACCAGTCTTCAGGCTCACACTCCACTCAGGAGAGTGTAGCGGCGGCGCCGGCGGCCCCAGCTATTGATACTGCCCAGGTTCAAAAACCAGCTCCCGCTTCTGTTCAACATCCGGGCGCGCATGCCGAAACAGCCGCCTCTGAAGATCTGGGCCTGCACATAATCGCGTCGCCCATTGTCGGCACGTTTTATCGCTCACCATCGCCTAACGCGGATCCGTTTGTGAAGATTGGAAGCAACGTAGAACCTGAGACGATTGTTTGCATCATAGAAGCGATGAAGCTTATGAACGAAATTCAGGCAGAAGCCTCCGGTGAGGTCGTGAAGATTTACGTTGAGAATGGTCAGCCTGTTGAATACGGGCAGCCGTTGTTCGGAATACGAAGCTAACTGATCGCGTCCAACGCCCACATCCTTCGAAGACTTGTGGTCCAGCGTTGGACGTTACCTTTTGTGGGGATTAACGAATGGCTTTCAACCCGCGAAAGTTTAAGAAGATCCTGATCGCCAACCGTGGCGAGATTGCCTGTCGCATCATCTGGACGTGCAAAGAGATGGGCATCAAAACGGTTGCGGTGCACAGTGATATCGACCGAGATTCTCTGCACGTTCGGTTTGCTGACGAGGCTGCTTGTATTGGTCCAGCTCCGTCCGCGCAGAGCTACCTGAACATTCCCGCCATCATTAGCACCGCAGAGATATTCAACGTCGATGCCATTCATCCGGGATACGGCTTCCTTGCCGAGTCGGCTAAGTTCGCGGAAATCTGTGAGGCTTGCAATATCAAGTTTATTGGTCCAAGTGCAGACGTTATTCGTTTGATGGGCGACAAAATTGAAGCCCGACGGGCAATGCAGGAAGCAGGCTTGCCTGTTCTGCCCGGTAGTTCAGGCGCAGTGTCTTCCGAAGAAGAAGGTCTTCGAATCGCGCGCGAAATAGGGTTTCCAGTGATCGTGAAAGCTTCCGCCGGAGGCGGTGGACGCGGCATGCGGATCGTGCGTTCTGAGCAGGAATTGGGCCAGGCACTCGAGACCGCATCGACTGAAGCGGCGGCTGCATTCAAGGATGGGACTGTTTACATCGAGCGTTATATCGAGCAGCCCCGTCACATCGAGATTCAAGTCCTGGCCGATGAGTATGGGGCGTGTATCCACCTCGGAGAGCGGGAATGTTCTATCCAGCGGCGGCATCAGAAACTGATGGAGGAAGCGCCGTCTCCGGTTCTCACCCAGGAACTGCGCGAACGAATGGGTAGTGCTGCCGTCTCAGCCTGCAAGAAACTCGGCTACTCGAGTTCCGGAACGGTAGAGTTCCTGCTGGATGCGAGTGGGAACTTCTACTTCATGGAAATGAATACTCGTATACAGGTCGAGCACCCAGTCACGGAGATGGTGACCCTGGCTGACATTGTTCGGAATCAGATACGTATTGCGGAAGGCGAGCCGCTCGGATACACACAGGATGACTTGTTAATCGTCGGACATGCGATCGAATGCCGGATTAACGCTGAAAATCCGGAGACATTTGCACCGTCTCCTGGCGTCATTACCGCATTCAACCTGCCCGGCGGACCGGGCGTGAGGGTCGACACATTTGTCTATTCTGGTTATCACGTCTCGCCTTTTTACGACTCGCTAATCGCCAAGGTGATTGTCCACGCGCGCACACGTGATCTAGCAATTGCGCGAATGAAGCGTGCGTTGGAGGCGATGGTGATTGAGGGAATCAAAACAACCGTCCCACTGCACCTGAAGATCATGGACGATCCGCGTTTCCGTGCGGGGGAAATTTCGACGAATTTCATGGAGTACTTCCTGGGGCGGAACGGTCGGAAGTTTGCGCTTGAGGAGGCGGCAGGGGCAAAGAGCAGCCGATAGGCCGTTTAACCGCATCCGCGGTTGCCGTTTCAGGTTCTGTTCCCTATAATGTTCGACTTTTCTATGGGGATTTGCCCCGTCTGAGAGGTACGAGAAAATGTCACACGCAATCATAAAGTCTGGCGGAAAGCAGTTTTTGGTCGAGGAAGGTCAAACGATTCGCGTGCCTTCGATAACAGCAGACGCCGGCAGTTCAATCGAATTGGAAGCGTTGTTCAACTCGGAGGGAAATGGCAGTTCGACAAAGATTTCGGCGACGGTTCTCGAACATGGCCGCGACCAGAAGATGGTTGTATTCAAGAAAAAGCGCCGGAAGCACTACAAGCGAACTCGTGGACACCGGCAGGGATTTACGACGTTGAGGATTGATTCTATTGGATAAGAATAGGACCTATAGGACCTATTCATAAGTTTCGGAGAAAGTTATGGCCCATAAGAAAGGCGTTGGCTCATCGAGAAATGGCCGCGATTCCAATTCACAGCGATTGGGACTGAAGAAGTTTGGCGGCGAAAGAGTCTTAGGCGGCAACATTATTGCTCGCCAGCGCGGCACTAAATGGAAACCAGGTAACAACGTTGGTCGCGGTAAGGACGACACGCTCTTCGCTTTAATCGACGGCGTCGTAAAGTTTGAAGATAAGGGCCGTGCGGGAAAGTTTGTTAGCGTCTATCCGCCGGAGCAAACTGCTGCCTAAACATTTGACCTTTTTTTGCGACGCCTGAGCCAGAATGCGACTGTGCTCCGGGCGTCGTTTTCAATTTAGATGTTTATTGACCGCGCCAAGATTTACGTTCAAGGGGGAGATGGCGGTAACGGAGTGACTGCTTTCCGGCGCGAAAAATTCGTTCCTCGAGGCGGACCTTCGGGCGGTGACGGCGGTCGTGGTGGAAATGTTTTCCTTGTCGCCGACGGCTCTCTAAATACGTTGCTGCATCTTCGGTATAACCCGCGTCACATCGCTGAGCGTGGTGCACACGGCGAAGGCTCAAATCGATCGGGTCGAACCGGAGATGATCTTGAAATCCGTGTCCCCGTTGGCACTCAAATTCTCGACGCCGAAACCGGTGAGTTGGTTTATGACCTTGACCATGACGGTGACAAGTGGCTGGCAGCGAGAGGAGGACGAGGTGGATTCGGTAACGCGCACTTTGCTACCTCGACGAATCGTGCACCGCGTTATCACCAAGCCGGCACTACTGGGGACGCAAGAGAGTTGCAGCTTGAGCTGAAGCTGCTGGCGGACGTTGGCCTGGTTGGGTTTCCGAATGCCGGCAAGTCGACGTTTATCTCAACGGTTTCAGCTGCGCGCCCAAAGATTGCGGACTATCCGTTCACAACCTTGGAGCCCCACTTAGGGGTCGTGGATCTAGGAGACTTTAGAACGTTTGTCATTGCCGATATACCCGGATTGATTGAAGGAGCGCACACGGGCGCAGGATTAGGAGACAGATTCTTAAGGCATATCGAGCGCACCAAACTCTTGCTTCACCTGATCGACGTCTCATCCTTATCCGGTCGCGAAACTGTAGCTGATTATGAGACCGTAAACAGGGAATTGGCCTCCTACAATCCGCAGCTCGCAGCGCGTCCTCAAATCGTTGTAGCTACAAAGATCGACGCACTTGAAGATCAGCACCGATTAGATTCACTGCGCGAGCGCGCTCAAGCTGATGGCAAACCCTTTTTCGCAATTTCTTCGGTAACAAACAAAGGCGTCGCCGAATTGGTTAATGCCCTCGCTGCAAAGCTGGACGAGTTGAAAGCAACGGAGACTAGCAAAGAAGCCGTTGAGCTTTCGTTGTGACAATGTGTGCGCGAAACAGGATTGCTCTTTACGGTGGTACGTTTGATCCTGTTCATCTGGGGCATGTGGAAGTTGCGCGTGAGGTTTGCGAGTTATTTGAAATCGAGCGAGTCTTGTTTGTTCCAGCACATGTCGCGCCGCATAAGGTTGGGCGTCTAGTAACACCGGCGCTACATCGTTATGCAATGCTGACGTTGGCGACGCAGCATGATGACCAAATGTTAGTGTCAACATTTGAGCTTGAATCAGCGGAGGGCGGATACACAGTCGACACGCTCACCCATTTCCAGAAAGAGTTTGGCGATTCGACCGACCTCTTTTTCATAATGGGGGCAGACTCCTGGGCTGAGATCTCAACGTGGCGCGATTGGCAGCGATTGCTGAGTCTGGCGAACCACATTGTCGTGACGAGGCCTGGCTACGACGTATCGACACCCGGCGAAGAGCTGCGTCAGCGATTGATCGATATCCGCTCCAATCGCGTGGCTCAGGGGCAGCCGGCAGAAGCAGTCAGAAAAACTATTCAGAGCGGGCTTCTGGAAAATGAGCCGGGAAGAATTTTCTTGACGGACATTGTAAAGAAAGATGTTTCAGCAACTCAGGTTAGGCGGGTTGCAGGCGAAGGTAAGTACGACGAATTGAAAAAGCTGGTGCCGGTCCCTGTAGCCGAATACATAGAGAAGTATGGAATCTACCGAAAGTCGAATGAAGCAAAACTCCACGGCAAAAGAAAAGTCTTTGAATCCGCAGACTAATACGCGTTCGCTGCCTCAACCCGTCGTTACAGACGAGAAACTTGATGAGCGAATTATTACTGCTGTGCATGCTGCGGCCGAAAAGAAAGCTGTCGACATCGTTGTTCTCGACCTGCGAGAGATCGCCAGCTTTACGGACTATTTCATAATCACCAGCGGTACGAATGAACGACAGGTGCAGGCAATCTCAGACGAGGTTTATGAAACGCTAAAGAAGGCGGGTTCTACCGCCGCACGCGTCGAGGGATACAAGACTGCTGAATGGATTCTACTCGACTACGGTGATTTCATCGTCCATATCTTCGAACAGAAGTCGCGCAAGTTCTACGATCTCGAGCGACTTTGGCGCGAATCTAAACGCGTCGCTCTGCCGGCGGACACGGCCGCTGAAGTTTCTGGTTCTTTGAGAAGAGAATCGTGATTGAGGTATATGCGCGCTCGGAAAAAATGCGCGAGGCGGTGAGTCTCGCCGAGCGAGTCGCGACTACTGAGACGAACGTCCTGATCACCGGTGAATCGGGATCCGGGAAAGATCTAATCGCTTCCCTGATCCATGCAAAGTCGGCACGCGCTGCGCAGCCGTTTGTAAAAATCGACTGTGCAACTTTGCCAGGGGAGCTACTGGAAGCTGAGCTCTTTGGATATGAGCGCGGAGCTTTTACCGGTGCATCCGAGTCAAAACCTGGTCGTTTCGAGGCGGCGCAGAGTGGTACTGCAGTGCTCGACGAAATCGCCCATCTCTCTGTTGATGCTCAGGCGAAACTCCTGCGAGTAATCGACTCACATGAGTTCGAACGGCTTGGCGGGCACAAAACGATTAAGCTCGACGCGCGCTTGATCGCATTGACGAACGTCGATCTCACCGATGCAGTTCAGCGAGGAGGATTTCGCGAAGATCTTTTTTACCGCTTGAATGTGCTTCGTATCCAGGTACCACCGCTGCGCGAGCGTAAGGAAGATCTTCCGGAGTTAGTTGATCACTTTCTAAAGCTCTACGCTGCCAAACATGGTCGACCTTTGCAAAAGGTTTCACAGCCGGCGCTGAGACTGTTGCAGGCGCATGAGTTTCCGGGAAATGCGCGCGAGTTGGCGAACATAATTGAGCGCGCGGTTATCGTTACCCATGGGCCGCAGCTGGAGGAAGAGGATCTGCCGGCAAGCGTCAAGGATGCGGTGAGGGCAAGACGAGATCGGGAAGCGCCGCTCACGTTGGCTCAACTTGAAGCGGCCTACATTACGGAGATGCTCCGGGCAACGAAGGGCAACAAGACAGAGTGCGCCCGCTTGCTTGGCATAAGTCGTAAGAACCTTTACGAGAAGATCGCCCGTTACGAGTTGGGCGAAGATGGCGGCCGCAGTTGAAGCAGCAGATGTGAGAAGCAATGCGCTTTCGAGTGATCTGGCCGGGTAAGACCAAGGACGCCAGATTAAAGGCATTGATTGAGGATTACTCGGATCGTCTGTCCCATTTCGTACGGTGTGAATTGGTAGAGGTACGAGAAGAGAGCCGAACGGATAAGGCGGGCATCGATAGGGAGAGTAGTCGCATCTCAGACGCGCTCCGTCCCGGCGCCCTCACGGTTCTTCTGGATCCTGCGGGCGTGGAATGGACGTCTCATGACCTGGCTGATCAGGTTAGACGTTGGGAGAGCACGGGAATCAAGGAGGTCGCGTTTATTGTTGGGGGACCAAGAGGGCTTTCGCAAGAACTCAGTTTGCGAGCAGA
Source organism: Pyrinomonadaceae bacterium (assembly GCA_036559885.1). GTDB lineage: Bacteria > Acidobacteriota > Blastocatellia > Pyrinomonadales > Pyrinomonadaceae > PSRF01. The sequence continues at coordinate 20,051 of DATBSH010000418.1, read as the reverse complement.
TAAGAAGTGGTCGCTCTCTCGGCTCACGTTAACACATGAAATGGCGCGGGTGTTGTTATTAGAGCAGTTATATCGTGCATATACGATTGTTCATAATCTCCCGTACCAGAAGTGACGACTTCAGTTCCGTACCAGGTAGGGTGGAGGACTAAAACTAATAATGGATAAGAGGCGAACGAAAGTATTCCGAGATAAGCTCTTGGATCGACGTGAAGGATTGGTCGGTCAAGTGCAGGCGGCCGAGCTTTATAGTCGCGAACGAGATGCGGAAGCGACTCAGGATCCGGCAGACATGGCCGCTAATGCATACACCAAAGAGCTGCTCGTTTCGATGTCCGACAACGATCGGCAATTATTGAATCTGATAGACGAAGCCCTTGAGCGAATCGAAACGTCAGGCTACGGGAAATGCGTCCACTGTGGCGAGGCGCTGCCAGACAAGCGTCTCGAAGCCGTGCCTTGGGCGCGCCATTGTGTTCGTTGTCAGGATCTACAAGAAAGAGGATTGCTCGAGGAAGACGAAGACTAGTCAGTAGAAACATTACATGTCACAATCGTGGCCTTCTCAGATCGGTTCTGAGAAGGCCGTCTTCTTTTTTGGGCTATGATCCTCACGAATTCGGTTCGCTCACTTTGCGATGCGTTCCTCACGCTCGTTTATCCTCAAACATGTAGCATCTGCCGGCAAAGCGTCGAGCGCCGTGAGCTTGGTGTGGTCTGTGAGGAGTGTTGGGAGCGCACTCAGGTGTTCTCGGATGAAGATACTCTCTGCTGGAAGTGTGGAGCACCATCATTCGGAAAAGTTGACAGATCCAAAAGGCACGGGGTTCGTTGCGGCCGATGCGATTGGCTTACGTTTGAAGCCGCCCGAGCGTGTGGGCTCTATGAGAAGGCGTTGCGTGAAACTGTTCTGACTCTAAAGCGCCAACCATATCTTCCTGAGCGCGTCGTCAAGTTACTGCGAAGGGTTGCTTCAGGCGAGCCGCTTAACAACAGCACATCAATAGTTCCCGTTCCCTTACACGCGGAGCGGCAGAAGACACGCGGCTTCAATCAAGCATCGATCATAGGTCGCAGCATCTCGAGGCACCTGCGACTTCCAATTAATGAAGTTAGTTTGATTCGAACGGTGCACTCCGCAAGGTATCGCGCAGGGCTTGATGCTAAGGGCCGGAGCGCTAGTGTCGCGAACGCCTTTGACGTTGTTCATTCCGGCTTGATAGCAGGTGAGAGAATACTCCTCGTTGATGATGTGCTAACCACGGGCGCAACGGCAGCCGAATGCTCCAGCGCCCTGATGGCCGCTGGGGCAGAAGACGTGCGCGTGCTGACCATAGCGCGCACGGCGAAATGAGGAATCGGACCTATGCGACGTATAAGTCCTATTGGGCATTCTTCACGCCGAGGCTCGCTCCAGCGAACCCCGCGAAGACCCTTCCTCATCAAATCAGGCCAACTAATTTTGACACTCTCTTCGACGCTCGCGTAATATCAGGCTCGGTATGAACGGAAGGGTTTTAGTGCTGAACACCTCTTTTGAACCGATAAACGTGTGCACTGAACGGCGCGCGGTGGTCATGATCTTTAAGGGGGTGGCACGCGTCGAAGAGCACAATGGACACATACTCCATTCGCAAAAGCTTTCAATTCATGCCCCTTCGGTCATTAGGCTGACCGAGTATATTCACATTCCGTTCGAGAGAAGATCTCTTTCCCGGAAGAACATCCTGCTTCGCGATCACTCCACGTGCCAGTACTGTGGCAAGCCATATCCGCCATCAGAGCTCACGCTTGACCATGTCTTGCCACGCTCACGCGGTGGTGAGTCAGCGTGGGATAATCTGGTGGCTTGCTGCAAACGCTGCAACCACAGAAAGGGTAATCGCACTCCGGAAGAATCCGGCATGCATTTATTGCGGCGGCCAAGAGGGTTCTCGCTGCACGTGAATCGCCAAATCATGCGATACCTTGGTCGAGCCGACGAAACGTGGAGAAAGTATCTGTTTTACGATACAGATGCTAACGTAGCTTAAGGAGTCAGTAATGAGTTTATTGTTAGGTATGCCGAGCGGTTGGGAATGGATAGTGGTCCTTCTGGCCATCCTACTCCTTTTCGGCGGTGCGAAACTTCCCCAATTGGCCAAAGCTCTTGGGCAAAGTAAGCGAGCCTTTAAAGAAGGATTGGATGAAGGCGCTAGAGAAGAGCTTCCTTCTGAAAAAGAGAAAGAACGCGCGGCGCGGTAATCGATCACCTAGTGACTGTGAGCCTTGCGTCCTACTAACAGAGTTGCTTTCACTGAAAGTGCAAACTCCGCTTCGTGTCGATCTTCGTTAATTAGCCGCGTAATTTCTTTAGCAACTGGCGCTTGCCAATCTTCGGGCACCAAAGCTAACCAATCTTTCATCAGAAAGTCTGCGACTAGCGGAGAGTTAATGAACTGTTCCCCCGAGTCGTAATCAAACTCTTCAATTCGTGACCACGACTCCACGTCAGTCAGCCCTTCATCTTCAGCCATCTCTTCAGTTTCTGAAATCGTTGGCAGTTCCGTGATTAGGTGCTCGACATCAGACTCAAGCTGAGTCAACCCTGTGTTGTGCAGCGCTTCCCAGTAGATTGAAAAGAATTCGCCGAAGCTTGAGGACGTGGGTAATGCGAGAAGAATCGTTGCTCCCGGAGCCGCCACGCGAACCATTTCTGAAAACATCTTTCGGACACGGTCTCTCGGAACGAGTGAGGCATTTCCAATCACAAGGTCAAACCGATTTTCACCGTGTGGGATGTCATCTACTGTCCCCAATTCAAACCTGGTAGTTTCATTGGCTGTGGTTGCTTTGGCTCTGGCGATTTCGACGCACTCCTCATTTTCATCCAGACATAGCAATTCGACTTTATCGCCAGCGCGTTCCTGTAAAGCGATCGCATGACTTCCCGTGCCGGCGGCGACGTATAACGCTTTACCTTCCTTCGGAAGTGGAACGTGTTCGTCAATCAATTCTGCAAAGCGTTCGCCCCAATCAGGCGCGATAAATATGTCGTGGAGAAAGGCGAGTTCTTTGTCTGACTTCGTCGTGATCATTCGCGCTTAATTAACCCTCGTTCGTTCTCGTGTTTTGCTGTTCGTCATCCTCAGCCTTGAAATACTTCCGGCCGCTCAGTTGCGGCGGCAGACACTGCATTTCTTCTTTTGCCTCCGGATCGGCGTGAACGTACCGGTATCCCTCACCGTAACCGATGTGCCTCATCAAAGGAGTTACCGCATTCCTAAGATGCAACGGTACGGGTTCACGTGCGGTCTCCATAGCATCCGACGCAGCCGCGCTATAAGCCTTTAAAACCGCGTTGGATTTTGGCGCGCGTGCGAGATAGATCGTTGCCTGTGCCAGCGGAAACAATCCTTCAGGCAAACCAATCAACTGAACAATGTCAGCGGCCGCCGCCGCTTGCACCATCGCCTGCGGATCCGCTAAGCCAATGTCTTCCGACGCAAGGATACATAAACGCCGTGCGATAAAAACCGGATCGGCGCCACCTTCGATCATTCGTGCTAGCCAGTAGAGCGACGCATCGACGTTTGAATTTCGCAACGATTTTATAAGTGCAGATGCGAGGTTGTAGTGTTCTTCGCCGCCTTTGTCATACGCATAATGGGCGCGACCTAGAGCTTCGATAACGGTTTGCTCAGAGACCTCGCGAACACCATTGTCGTCAGGAGCCGTAGACTCAACGGCGGCCTCAAGCGCTGTCAATGCGACACGTGCATCCCCTGCAGCGGAGTGCGCGATTCGAGAAAGGAGACCGTCCAACACATTGGGTTTGTATTCGGCAAGACCACGCTCGCTGTCTCTGAGCGCTACGTGGAGAATTGTCTTTATTTCTTCCTCCGAAAGTTGATTGAGCACCAGCACACGGCAACGGGATAGTAGCGCTCCGGTAACCTCAAATGACGGGTTCTCTGTCGTTGCTCCAATCAGCGTCACCGTTCCACTCTCAACTGCGTGTAACAAGGCATCCTGCTGCGCCTTATTGAAGCGGTGGATCTCGTCTATAAACAATATGGTGCGTCTGCCAAACCGCTGCTCATTCCGTGCCTGTTGTATTGCCTCACGAAGATCTTTGACGCCTGAGAATACCGCCGAGAGCGCAAGGAATTTCATTTTAGTCTTCTCGGCTAATAATCTGGCGAGTGTGGTTTTTCCGGTTCCAGGCGCGCCCCAAAGAACCAGGGAAGGTAAAGAACCGCCGCCCTCGAGCAGTCGCCTGAGTATCCGATCTTCGCCGACCAGGTGACTCTGGCCAACAAACTCCGACAGCGAGCGCGGCCGCATCCGCTCGGCCAGAGGCGCATTGAGCGGGACGGCCGGCTCGGGTACTGAGTCGTCAAAGAGACTTCTTGGTTGCGGTCGGTCCATAAAAAGTATGTATAATTATCGCCCAAAAGACTGAAACGCGCGACCGGTCACCAATTCACCCTTCCTCAGCGGTCGCCCATTTTAGTGGGCAAGTGATTCAAAATCTTCAAGGGAACGTGATTCCAGGAATCTTCGTATAGCTGGCAGCGGGCAAATAAGAATTCTGGGGGCACGAGAAGGATGGTGATTAGAAATGAGAGACGCGAAAGACGTTTTGAGAATTGTCGGGATGATACTCCTCGGCTTATTTGTATTCATGGTGGGCGTTCCGTTGGTAGCGAAATTAGCCGGCGTCACTCTCGGAATCATCGGCCTTCTTATCGGCTTGGCGGTGCTACTGATCAAAGTTGCTGTAGTGCTTGCCATCGGCTATCTAGTCCTCGTTGGCATACGTGCCCTGCTACGCTAACCGTCCTTCCACTGGTACGCGGGAGATTTTACCTCCCGCGTTTTCTTTTTAAAGGACCCATCTCCAAATCTTGACTCCATCGAGACTCGGCCGCACAATGCGCGCCAGTAGTTTCCAATCCTCACATGGAAGGTCTGATTAGATGACTCCAGAACAACGTGTCGATCGGTTAGAAGCTATTGCCTCATTATTTGTCGCGGCCGAGCAGCGTCGTCGAAAGAACCTGCGCGAACAGCAGGAGAAGATAGGTATCCTCATAAACATGCAAATCAAAAGCGAAGAGCGATTTAATGAGCGCTTTGATAAGAATGAGGAACGCTTTGCGAGGAATGAGGAACGCTTTGCGCGAACCGAACAGGCGATTGACCGACTTATTACCGCACAGGCGCGAACGCATGAAAAACTTCACGAACTAATCGAGACCCTCCGCCGGAACGATCGTGGAGGGTTGTTCGCATAACCTCGGACGCACAACGTAAAGAACAGACTGGCATGATCTCTGCTGAGGATACGGTAGAGCATCCTAGCGGCTTTGCCTCAAAAGTCGATTTCGGCGGTAACGAGTTTCGTGTTTAGTTCGTGTGACTTCGTGGATCGTTCCTTTTGTCCAGAAAACTAAAGACGATCCACGAAGTCACACTAACCAACACGAAACAAAAAACTCCTGCCTCGAGCTAGATCCGACTTTTGAGGCAAAGCTTATCCTAGCTAGAAAAAAGAGATTGAAGAGTGGAAAAAGAGGAAGCCTTCGGACGAGCCCTGATATCAAAACTTCAGAATTAGACATTGAATCGGAAGTACACCACATCGCCTTCCTGCAGGATGTAGTCTTTCCCTTCCAGTCTAAGCAGCCCCTTGTCTCTCACAGCAGCAACTGAACCCGCATCAATTAAATCGTTATAGCTGACTACCTCTGCGCGGATGAACCCTCGTTCGATATCAGAATGAATCGTTCCGGCAGCTGTTTGTGCTCGCGTGCCCTGTGGAATTGGCCATGCGCGTACCTCTTTCTCACTAGCTGTCAGGAACGACATTAATCCCAGTAACCGGTAAGCACTCTGAATCAATCGATCGACGCCGCTCGTTGTCACGCTGAGACTATTAAGATAATCGCGCCTTTCATCAGGTGGCAGCGCGACCAATTCAGCTTCGAGTTGCGCGCAGATGACCACGCATTCCGCGGACTCGTCCGATGCAATGTTTCGTACCTCCTTGACCATAGCATTGTCTTCCGGCGACGCGAGCACACTCTCATCAACATTGGCTGCATAGATGGTCGGCTTTAATGTCAGAAGGAAAAAGCTGCGCGCCACGATGCGCTCGTCATCAGTTAGCGAAACTGTTCGGGCTGCGCGGCCTGCTTCTAGTGCTGGCTGAAGCTTGTCGAGCACATCGAGCTCGGCCCGCGCGATCTTGTCGCCACCCTTCAGGTTCTTTTGCGCCTTTTCTCTTCGTCGTTCCACGGTCGCGAGATCCGCAAGCGCCAGCTCAATCGCTATCGTCTCGATGTCCCTCCGAGGATCGACTTTGCCTTCAACGTGGATGACGCTGTCATCTTCAAAGCAGCGCACAACCTGGACCACCGTATCGCTCTCCCGTATGTTCGCCAGGAACTGATTCCCTAGTCCCTCACCCTTCGATGCACCACGCACAAGTCCGGCGATGTCGAGGAACTCTACGGTAGCCGGTACAATCGTTTGCGTTTTCACCAAACGCGCCAGCGGCTCAAGCCGGTCGTCTGGAACGGCGACAACGCCGACATTTGGCTCGATTGTCGCGAATGGATAATTGGCCGCGAGGGCCGAAGCTTGCGCTGTTAGTGCGTTAAATAATGTCGACTTACCGACGTTTGGGAGACCGACGATACCTGCTCGTAACATTTCAAGAACCTTCGTAACTGGATTCTGCCTATCATCGCATGTTTCAGTATAATCCGGCGGTGCTCCTCTTACAGATGACCAAAGAAATCTCAACAGCAAACACGCAGCGCGTCCGTCTCCTCGTCTGAAGGAATGATTGCCTCGCTCACACTCGCTTTACTTGTAACGTTAAGCGGTGCCGTCGTTACCTACGTCTATGACGAGAATGCGTCGTTGGGTGGACGACTCTGTTCCGGTGCGTGTCTGGGGCTGGCTGCGCTCGGCCTAATTGGTTTCGTAGTCGCATCGTTCATCGGTTTGACGACCGGCGCTGTCGCGATTTCAACCTTGCTTTGTCTGATGCCTGCGGTGTTGCTGCTGTCACCGAAATACCGAAACACCATTCGTGATGACTTAATACTTCAGGTCAAATCGGTAAGAAGATTCTTTGTTCGTCCCGACGCAACAACAGGAATCTACGTCGGGTTCTACATAGGAGTTGCGATTGTCTTTTGGCTGGTCTTCAGTCGCGCGATGATCATCGACGTCACCGGTGTAAGCACTGGCCTATACAATAATTTTGGTGATCTTCCGTTCCACCTCAGCGTGATTACGGGTTTCGCTTTTGGCGACAACTTTCCGCCTCAAGATCCGACGTATTTTGGCGTTAATTTTACCTATCCGTTCATTTCAGATTTCGTTGCCGCCATGTTCGTGCGGTGTGGTGCGAGTCTTCAGGACTCGATGTTCATCGAAAACCTTATCCTTGCAGTGGCGTTCGTTGGTCTACTCCATCGATGGGCCTTAGTCCTGATTCGGGACCGACTTGCCGCCGTGATAACTCCGCTGCTGGTCCTGTTGAATGGTGGGTTTGGCTGGGTGTTGTTGTTTACAAAAGCGAAGGAGAACCCCGAGGGATTAATGGGCGTGTTCTCCAACCTTCCGCCCTCTTTGACAGTAATCCCCGAAACAACGTGGCGCTGGGGCAACGCCATCTCGGCCTTGCTTGTTCCGCAGAGAGGGTTTCTGATGGGTTTGCCGCTAACGATCATTGTTTTTACGCAGTGGTGGCTCGCAACGGATGCAGAGCCGGTTCAAGTTACTCACCACGGATCCCGCAAAGCGAGAAACAAACAGCCGGTGCAGTCCAGGTTCCCAGTTTCAGTTCGCCGGATGATTGCGGCCGGCGTTGCCGCTGGTTTGCTGCCCCTCGTACATGCGCACAGCTTTGTTGTGGTAATGGCTATGGGCGGTCTTACCGCTCTGTTGATCCCACGCTGGCGAGAGTGGATAACGTTTTTCGCAGTTGCTTCCGTAGTAGCGATCCCACAACTCTATTGGTCGACCTCGCACAGTGCAGTAAATGCTAGTGCCTTTTTTGGATGGGAAGTGGGTTGGGACCATGGTCAGGAGAACGCAATATGGTTTTGGTTTAAGAACACGGGATTGTTCATTCCGCTTATTGTCGCTGCGATTCTCTTAAGGGGTGATGACTACCTGATCAAGAAACGTCTTTTATTTTTCTACCTCCCGTTCACTCTGTGTTTCATCGTTCCAAACTTCATGAAGATGGCACCCTGGATTTGGGACAATATCAAAGTCCTGTTTTACTGGTGGGTTGCGTCTACGCCACTCGTTGCATTGTTGCTCTCTCGTTTGTGGCGGCAAGGATCAATCAAGCGTATTACGGCCGTAGTTTTGTTTACTACGCTAACACTTGCCGGCAGCATCGAAGTGGCCGGAATTGTGCTGGGGTCCAACCGGTACGGAGTATTTGATAGCGCCGCCGTTCAGTTTAGTGAAATAGTAAAGCAGCAGACGCCGCCACGCGCACTAATCCTACACGCGCCTGTACACAACCATCCTGTTTTTCTCACTGGCCGGCGTTCGCTGATGGGATATCCCGGGCACATCTGGACTCATGGACTAGACTTCCTCCGGCGTGAAAACGAAGTTAAGAGAATGTATCTTGGCGGCAACGATGCGGAACAGTTGCTTTACAACTATCAGGTTCAATACGTAGTGGTTGGCCCATTGGAGCGGTTAATCATGCCGGTTAATGAGCAATTCTTCTCACGCTATCCGAAGGTCGGTGAAGTAGGTGACTACACGCTCTATAAAGTCCAGCGCCAATAAGAAGAAGGGCGTTTCTTTCGCGGCCGAAGACGCTGGTCCATCTGCAACCCCCGACATTCCCGAAGGGGTATGGCGGATTGCAGCCATCGTTATCTTTGGAATCGCCGCATTCCTGCGCGTCTATAACCTGACGTTAGTGCCACTTCACCACGACGAAGGAGTAAATGGCAACTTTCTCGTCAGGTTAGTACGGGATGGAGCCTACCAGTACGACCCGGCGAATTATCACGGACCGACGCTTTATTACTTCAGTGCGTTTTGGCCATGGTTACTCCGACTTTTCTTTGGAGTCTCTGCCCGCGAGACATACGGACTAAACACCGTCGCAATCCGCCTCGTGCCGGCGTTGTTTGGATTAGCTACGATTTGGCTGGTTTTTCTGCTGCGGCGGTACATCGGCACGATCGCGACGTTGTCTGCAGCGTTGCTGCTGGCGCTCTCCCCAGGAGCTGTTTACCTGTCTCGTTACTTCATTCACGAGACTCTCTTCGTCTTTTTCACCCTCGGCGTTGTTGTTGCCGCGTTGAAGTTTTATATCGAACGGAATCCTTTGCATCTCCTTCTTGGATCTGCGTCGACTGCGCTTATGTTTGCGACGAAAGAAACTGCAATAATCTCAACTATCGTCTTGCTGATTGCACTGGTGATTACGATCGTTTATGTACGGCTTGTCAGGCCTTCACGGTACCAGCCGAAGTCAAAACGAAAACAGAAAGCGAGTTCCTCCCGTCCACTTGCTGACTTTGTCGCCGAACTCGGAGGACCGGTTAACGTCAGTATTTGGGTGCTGTTGGCTTTACTGATATTCGTCGGATTGAACATCGTATTTTACTCTTCCTTCTTCACAAATTATCCGAAGGGAGTTTACGACGCCCTACGAACGTTTAACTTTTGGAGCAAGACCGGCAAGGAAGCGCATGTGCATCCCGTATCGACTTACGTCAAGTGGTTGTTCCAACAGGAATCACCATTGCTGTTCCTGGGAACTGTCGGAGCGCTCGTTTCTGTATTCCGACCAAAGCGCCCGGTCGCACTTTTCTGTTCCCTTTGGGCATTCGGTTTGATCGCCGCCTATTCCCTGGTGCCGTACAAAACGCCATGGCTGACCCTGAATTTCATCGTTCCTTTGGCTGTATGCGCGGGTTACGCGATTCAGGTTGTGTTCGAAAGCGATCAGCATCAGCTAAGACTGCCCCTTGTCATCCTCTTCGTGGCCGTTGCCATCGGTGCCTATCAAACCGTTGATCTGAACTTTGTTAATTACGACAACGACAACACTTACTATGTGTACGTTTATGCTCATACGAAACGTGATACGACGGCCCTCGTGGAACAAATCGACAAGATCGCACGACAGACAAACCAGGGAAGTACGGGCATAACCATCGTGTCGCCGGATTATTGGCCACTGCCTTGGTATTTGCGAAATTACTCACGCGTTGGTTACTTCGGGCGGCTGACGCAAACGACCGAGCCGATTGTGATTGCGTCAGAGTCGCAACGTTCGGACGTCGAAGGAACTTTGGGACCCCAATACGAGCTTGTGCCGTCGGGTTCAGCCACCGGCAGTTTTCCGTTACGGCCGGGGGTGGATCTGCTCCTCTATGTACGTCGTCGCTAGCCATCCTCGCCCCAGGTCAGATGGTTAAGCGTCACAACTAACTACGCTTCTCACTTCATTAAGCTATTCTCAGTTCAAGTTATTGTTGACATTCTAAGCGATGGACACTTATAGTGGCTCACCCGTACTGAGCTCGGGCCAGACCTTTCGAGTCGCGCCCAGCCGGCCTAAAATACAGCTACTAAAGCATGTTTAAACTCCAGCGGTTAGAAATCACGGGTTTCAAATCCTTCGCCGATTACATAGAAATAGTCTTCACCGGAGATGGAATCACCGCCATCGTCGGCCCGAACGGCTGTGGCAAGAGCAACGTCGCGGACGCTATCGCGTGGGTCTTGGGTGAACAACGCGTAAAGCATCTGCGAGGCGGCGAAATGAAAGACGTGATCTTTCAGGGATCCAGAAATCGCCCGCCGAGCGGAATGGCTGAAGTCGTCATGCACCTGGTGCGCGACGAGGTTAACGAGTCTGAGCCGGATATTGAAGACATCGATTCCACTCTCGAACACCTGGACGACCAACTGGTAGACATTGATCAGATCCTGCCGCCTGAACTGCAAGTACAAGCGACTACCACTGAGTCATCGATTCCTGAAGAAGTAGTAACTGATAGCATCGTTGCTAATCCGCAGGAGGCGTCTGACCCACATCAACAAAAACACGGTCATAAGCGGCACTGGCGACGTCGGAACCTGGCATTGGAATTTGCGCCCGGCGAAGCAGTTACTGTAACGCGCCGCCTATACCGATCAGGGGAAAGCGAATATCTCCTGAACGACAAGATTTGCCGGCTACGTGACATTCAAGATTTGTTTTCAGGAACCGGTCTGGCGGGCGGGCACTACGCGATCATCGAGCAAGGCCGAATTGGTCAGATACTATCGGCAAAGCCCATGGACCGCCGCACGCTTATTGAAGAGGCGGCAGGCATCACTAAGTTTCGTGTTCGACAACGGGCCACTGAGGGTCGACTGGAATCGGCGCGTGCAAACCTGTCGAGAATCACTGACATCGTCTCAGAGATCGATCGTCAGGTTAATAGTTTGAGGCGGCAAGCAGCCAAGGCACGACGGTACGGTGTTCTGCGTGAAGAACTTCGAGATCTGCTGCGCCAGGTTTACATCGCTGAGGACGCTAAGCTCAGCATACTTCTGGCTGAGACAAAAGAGAAACTTCAACAGATTGCGGAACTCGAAAGCGCAGTTGCTCAGGAACTAACCACTCGCGAAGCCGACGCTCGCGCCGCAACGCAGCAGGCGCGAAATCTCGAAGACGCTTTGTCGGCAGCGAGAGCAGCTGCAGCGGAAGCAGTTCTTCGGAGAGATCGCGAAGCTCGCGAACGACTGTATCAGCAAGAGCAATTAGAACACATTGAGAAGCGACGAACAGACATAACCGCGGAACTAGAAGGTCTGACGGCTCGTCTCGCGCTTGTCGAACAGGAGTGCGGCAGACTTGAAACGGAGGACGCGAAGCTACGAGAAGATGCTGACCAGAGCACTGTAGTTTTGCGTGCAGCCGAAGACAGTTATTCGCGAAAGCTGACTGTCGCAACAGAAGCTGAAGCCGACATTGAAACCGCTCGCGGTGCGCTCCTGACTCAAACAGCGATTGCGGAACGGTTGCGCGAGATCGCGCGCCAACTTCAAGGAACATTAGAACGACTGTCGCAGCAGGCTGAGGGTCTCGCACACGAGGGAGAGCGCGCGGAAGCTCAACACGTTGAGCGCAAACTTGAGGCGGATCGCTTTGCTCAGGAACTCGGCGCTGTACGTGAGCAGGTGACGCGGCTACAGGCTGAGCGTGAGCTTGCGGTGGATGCGGTTGTGCAGGGACATGAAGCCGTTAGCGATACTGAAGCCGAACTCACGCGCGTTCGAGACGAGCATTCCCGTGCCAGTCATCGACTTGAGAGTCTGAAAGAGCTGGATCAGCGCCGCGCGTACTATTCACCCGCGGTTCAACTGATCTTTTCACCAAACGATGGACCACGCGATTTTCACTACATCGGTACGCTCGCCGACGCGTTGAACGTTGAGGCGAAGTGGGAACGCGCAGTCGAAGGCGTTCTCGGTTCGTCTCTGCAGTCTATTGTGGTGCCGACACCTGACGACGCCGTTCGTGCCGCTCAGTGGTTGCGTGAGAATAATGGCGGTCGTGCAAGTTTTCTCGTAGCAGGTCTTCACGGCGGAAGTGAGGATACGGATACCCTGACCTGCAAACTCGAAGAACGACCGGTGCTCTCTCTCGGATACGTAGAAGATGTTAACGAAGATTTGCGAATCGGTGATCTGCTGGGTGCGCCGCAACAACTCGTGACCGTTCTAAAACGAACGCTGCCACAAAAGATGAATGCGCGCATTGCAAGGAACCTTGAAGAGGCCATGGAGAAGTCCATCGCCACGGGAGAGATGTATGTGACTCTCAATGGTGACTGGATCGCGAGTGGTCAGTTTGTTAATGCCGGTGATGCGCGAGATCTGGAAGAAGGTGCCGGACTACTGGCCTTCAAGCGAGAGCTGCGCGAGTTAGAAACGCGGGCGGAAGTATTGAGTCGCGAAGTTGAAGCAAGCTCGTTGGCGGCTAAGCATGCTCGGACTAGATTAGTAGAGCTCGAAGATGTGGTCGTTTTGTTAAATGAAGCGATTGGTCGTGAAGAACGCGAGGCGATGACCCGCGAACTCACGGCCGCCGGACTCGCTCAGGAAGTTGAGCGAACTGAACGGCACATGAAGGTTGTAGCGCAGGATTCCTCGCGCGTTGCTGAAGAAAGACGCGAGCTGGAACAGCGGCGCAGTCGTGCATTGTTGGATGCCGAAGCGGCTGAGTTGGCGAGAGAGTCTGCGGCCGACAATGTAATCAAAGCGTCAGGACGGTTGGCGGATTTGCGTCGTGAGACCGAAACGGAGGCCGAATCACTCGCAGCTCAACGCGCGACAGCCGCTGCCGCCGCCGAACGGCGGCGCGCAACAACAGCCGAGCTCCGGCGAATTGAAGAGGAATTTGCTGATGTTCAATCTCGTGTCGATAGATTCAGAAGTGAATTAGCAGAGATGAGTCAGCGAGCGGAAGAGTTACAGCAATCAATCGCGTATCTTACTCAAAAAGCCGGATCTGTTGATGCGGAACGAGCTTCAGAGGAACGAGAGATCGCAGAACTTTCCAGTCGCCTGCAACAAGCCAGGGAACAGGCGGATGCGTTCGCCTCTGAGCTTTCTGATCTGAATCGCCGCGCGGCCGAAGTCCGCGACTCGAGATCAGGCCTGGAAGTACAGCGAGCCGAGGCGCAAGCGCGGCAGACGTTCGTACATGAAAACTGTCAAACGGAACTCGGCCAATCCCTCGAAGATCTTGCACGCGAAGTAACTCTCGCCGAGGACTTCGACTTTGATCAGAACCATCGGCGCGTTGAGGAGCTACGTGCTCGACTTGAGAGTTTTGGCGCAGTCAACATGATGGCGCTCGAAGAGTTGGCTGAAGCTGAGGAGCGTCTATTGTTCCTCACGGTCCAGCGTCAGGACATCATCGAGGGAATCGCCTCAACAGAGGAGGCGTTGCGTGAAATTAAGCGACGTTCTCGCGAACGTTTCCGTCATGCTTTCGAACATATCAATAAGAACTTCGGGGAGCTTTTCCAGGAATTGTTCGGTGGCGGTCGGGGCGAGATGAGTCTCATTGACGCCGACGATATCCTCGAGTCGGGTATTGATGTAATCGCACAACCGCCAGGTAAACGGTTGCAAAACGTATTGCTGCTCTCGGGTGGCGAGAAGGCGATGGCTGCGCTCGCGTTGGTCCTTGGTATCTTCCATTACCGGCCGGCGCCATTCTGTCTGTTGGACGAAGTTGATGCTCCACTTGACGAGGCGAACGTAGGGAGGTTTACTGATAAGGTAGTCCAGATGTCCGCCGATACGCAGTTCATAGTAATCACTCATAACAAGCGAACGATGGAGATGGCGCGAGCGTTGTATGGAGTGACAATGGAGGAAGCTGGAGTTTCGAAGCTGGTTTCGGTAAGGTTCGAGTGAAGCAGTCGTTTTTAGCTAAAGGCATTCTCCCCGCCGCGTTGCTTGTGAGCGCGGCGATTTTTACTTCTGCTCAAACAATCAAGCAGAATAACCGGCCGCACGAACAAGCAGCCGTTTCTTCCAAGACTGACTCGGCTGCTGCAACCAAAAAAAAAGAGGCGGCCAAGTATAGTTACGAATTCTCCCAACCTGCCTTTTACGTCAAACACATCGTTATCGAACATGACGAGACAGGTCGCGGCACAATCAAATTCGAGCGTTTGAACGAAGACACGCCGGTGATGGAGCCGCTAGAGTTATCAGCGGCTGCAGCTGCTCGTGTGTTCGCACTTTGGGACCGCTTGAAGTTTCTCGACTCAGATACGAATTACCAGTCCGACAAACACTTCGCACATTTGGGCGTCATGAAGATCGGAATGGAGCGAGGTGATCGCAAGCGGGTTGCAGAGTTTGACTGGACGCAGAACAACGCAGCTGCTGAGCTGGTTGCGGAATACAGACGAGCTGCGGATCAGGCCATCTTCGTCTTTGACATCTCTATTGCGCGAGAGAATCAACCTCTGAATGCTCCCAAACTAATGGAAGCGCTCGAGTCAATGATGAAGCGCAATGCCATCTCAGATCCTCAACAACTTCTGCCGTTACTGAAGGATCTCACCACTGATGAGCGTATTCCTTTGATTGCGCGCAATCACGCCCAGCGACTAATACAGAAGATTCAAAAATAATTCCCAAATTCTGCGTCCTCTGGGCTCTCGGCGTCTCTCCGTTATTCGAGTTCACGCCATAAAACGACGCTGACAGGCAGGAGGCGGCACAGCAGAGTCGCAACGAATCGGCTTTGCCGCCTGTTGCGAGGTATCGCTCCGCCTTGCCGTTCAATGAGGTTCGCTCGATATGGGCTCTGCCCCTGTCACAAAATGCTGTTCCACAAGATTACAGAATTCAATTGCTCGATTCTCCGCCCAAAAACGATCCTCGCCTTTTGTTTTTGAACTAATGAACGCGACGTGTCCTCCTTTTGCGGTTTGCATTAAAAGGATGTAGGGATTCTCGGCAAAGGCTCTTTCCCGCAGAGGTTCGAAAGGAATAAAAGGATCATCCTCCGAATGCATGATCAGCGTTGGCAGGCGAATCTGCTCAACCACGCGTGCGGAGCTACACTGATAATAGTAGTCGTCCGCGTTGACAAAGCCGCCTGCTACTGATGTGAACTGTTCATCGAAGTCGCGGATTGTGCGAACAAGGGGAAGCTTCGAAAGATCGTAGTGGTTGGGAAACAGTTTGTGTTTCGCGCGAACTTTGCGTTTGAGATTACGGACAAAGTTGCCGTGATACACCCAATTCCTTTTCCGCTGAATCAGTTCAGTGCTGGCAGCCAGGTCCACTGAAGGTGAAATGGCGCACAGTGCGGCGAGTTGTGGCGGAGGATTATTGCCATATTCACCACCAAGCTTCAGCACAACGTTTCCGCCGAGTGAGAAGCCCACCGGATAAATTCGAGGAAGTTGGTCCTTCGTAATTAACTCATTGATTATTGCCCGCAAATCGCCGCTGAGGCCGCCGTGGTACAGCGTGGGCGTCAGGTGTTCCGTGCCTCCACAGTTGCGGAAGTTTACTCTCAGGACGTTGTAGCCCGCTCGAAACGCCTTGTCTGCCATCGAAATCATATAAACAGACGCAGTTGACCCTTCGATACCATGCCACAGAATGATGGTTGGTCTCTCTGTAGGGTTTGGTTGCCAGCGGCAGTGAGCGAGAACCTGCACGCCGGGCTCTACTTCGAAAAGCCGTCCGTCATCCAGGTTTGAGAATCGTTGGAACCGATAGCGTCTGGGCCACGCATAGGCACCCAAAGTTTGCGCGTGCCCTCCACTGAAAACTGAATGGACTTTGAATGGCTTGGCCGAAAAGGTCTCCACGACCTTCGCGAAAAAGACTTCTACCTCAGTTGGCGTGAGTCGCTGCATCGTAACGAGATTCGTTTAGTTCACCAGTTCTATTGAGACGTCCACAGTTCCAGCTTCGCGATTTACATGGGTGTTCCATTTCACTTCCGGTGCCGGACGCCCCTCCGCACGACGTTTTTCAAACGCTCCGCGAAGAATCGTTCCCATGTGCTTTTTGGAGAATTGTGTTCCGTACTCATCATCAAAAACATCACCGGTCTTCAACTCCCAACGGGTTGTCAACATGTTTGATTCGCTCTCCGAAAAGCCCTTGGTCATTAACTTGCCCATGCGAAACTGTGGCCCTTCACGAACCTCCATCTTATAACTCACCGTACCCGCCGTATCGTCGTACTCCGGCACTGCACGCACTCTCGCCATAATGAAGCCTTTGCGTCCATACGCTTTTTGTATTTGTGTGGGTGCCTTGTCGAGTTTAAGTCCATTAGCCGCTTGTCCCGATTTCATGCCTAGCGCAACATTCAATTCAGTTTCGGTTAGCTCTTTGTTGCCAGACCATTCCGCTTTGTTCCATTTGTAAACCTGCCCCTCATCCACCGCGATCGTAACGTCCACTCCGCTATTACACTTCGCGGAGCTTTCAGGTTTCGCAACCGGGGGACCGAAGGCTATCTTCAAATGCCCCAACTCACGATAGATCGCCGATAGATTGTTAACGGTGAACAAGCTTACAAATTTGTTTGAGTAATCGCCGCCGATGAGCGAAGCCGAGTTCTCGATCAACTTCCGTTCAGAGACATTGTTCGCCCCTGGAAAATGGAGAGTGCAAATCGGTAGGTTGATATCAGCGACACTGAAAACGTGTTCCTGGACTACGCTTCCCGGAGAGTCCTGGGAAACAATATGTGACACTGTCGCCTCGATCTTTTTCTCGTGAAGAAAACGTTCCAAAGATTTTCGAATTCGCTCCACAGTGTCGCCTTCGTCAGGCGCTGTTCCTGAGAATGTCGGTACGTCGCGCTTGATGGCAGCGACTAGTTCGGTATCTGTAAACCAGATGAAGTTGTCGAACAGTACGCGTGAGCTCCCGACCTTTGCCTCTTCGACGCGAAATGTGATGGTCATCTGATCGCCCGTCGCGCGAGTTTGGTACGCCACGTTCTTGAACATGCCACTATCAATCAATCTTTGTGCGGCCGCATCGAGAGCCGCAAGGTCGAACGGCTGTCCAATCTTCAGTTCTGTCGTTGTCATCACTTCTTCTAGCGAGAGGCGGTTCAGTCCTTCGAATTCGATCTTGGCGATTTTAAACTGTTGCTGAGCGGCGAATGCCGCGGCAGTGACTGACGCAACTATCAGTAATACTTTCCAGCGTACAATTAGATTACGCATTCGATTGACTCCTGCTTGTCGCAGTATTTCCGTGGCGCCAAACGCGGGCAGCTGCCCAAGCGGTGAGCCCGACTCTTTGGGACACTCCAAAGGTGATACGAAATCCTGCGAACTTTTGGTATTGAGATAACCTGCAGTAACGCGGCTGAGCACGGCAGTTTAGCCTACAGTATAGTAATGGGAAAAGCGCAACGACGATGACCTCCGACAGACGAAAACAATTGACCCAGCCAGAGTTGATTATTCAGCTATGGCGCGAACTAGACGCGGAATCGGTCGGCGCGCGTGAGCTAGAGGCAATCAACAGTATGCTTATTCAGCAACTTGGGTCAGGCGCCGGCCCCGCAGTGATTGCACGCACACTCGCGGATGAAGGTGTGCCTTTGCGTCATCCTGAGGTCCTCGAATCAGACACTCTTTGGCGGAAGCGCCAACTTGCCGGTTTGTTGTCTCTGGACCATCGGGACTTCATAACGATCAAAGATGCCTTAGCATCAGCCCACACAATCGTCGCGGCCGCTAACGGACTTGAGGCGAATGGTGACTCTTCGGCGATTGAAAGCTTGCGCTCGCTCGTTAGGCACATACAGCAAGATCTCGCCTTAATCGGTAAATCGCCGCTGGGTACCGCGCAAATGAGAGCCGTCGCTGCAGAGGCTGCCGGATGGTTGACAGTCTGGCTGCAAAACCCGGCGATTTTTGAGAATTGGCTCGCATTACGCCGAAACTCGCCTGAATTCCTGCAACAGTTCGGTGAATAGGCAGTTAGGTTTCGCACTTTGTGGAACTTTCCCAGCTGTTCCCGCGAATACGGTATGACTGCCACGCTCTACAGCTTGCTGAATGAACACACGAGACGAACTGGACGATACCGAACTACTACGGTCGATGCTGACCGGCGATGAGGAAGCACTGGTATTGCTGTACCGGCGGCGCCAGGGGAGTATCTACAGGTTTGCGTATCAGATGTCCGGGTCAGCGACCTTGGCGGAGGACGTGACGCAGGAAGTGTTTCTGTTTCTGATGCGTGACGGGCGTTTGTTTGATCCAAATCGGGGCTCGGTTAGTTCGTTCCTATTAGGCGTCACGCGCAATTACGTGCTGCGAAAGCTCCGCGGCGAACAACTATTGACCTCCCTTTCAAACGATACTGACGATGAAGTCTCAGACAATCAGATCAGTAACGAGATGAGCCCACTGGATGATCTGACGCGAGCCGAGTCGATTGAGTCGGTGAGAAGAGCGGTCTTAAGTTTGCCAGAAAGATACCGAGAAGTTGTGGTGCTTTGTGAGTTGCAGGAGATGAGTTACGGCGAGGCAGCCGACGTATTAGGTTGCGCGATCGGTACCGTTCGATCGCGGCTGCATCGGGCTCGCGCTCTGTTGCTGAGCAAGCTTGGTCCAGTGCGAGCAGAGCCGAGCGCAGCCACGGTGAAATCAGCGAGGTGTTTCGCATGAACTGCCAAAGATTCGAAGAAGTTCTCAGCGAAGTGGCGCGCGGTCAGATGATGGACGCCGAACTTCGCTCCTCGGCATTGGCTCATTCTGATGACTGTGTTTCGTGCACGGCACGGTTACGAGACGAACAGTCGTTGACGCGCGGCCTTCGCGCGCTGTCTGCGCAGATGCAGACGCTTGGACCAACGACTGACTTAGAATCCCAGTTGCGTACCGCGATGCGACAGAATGTAAGCGCCATGCCGGTTACAACGCGAAGTATGACGAGAAGGTATTGGCTCGCAGTGGCCGCTGCAGCACTACTGTTCGTGGCGAGTGCTATCGCAATCAACTGGCAGGGACAGTCGAAGCCTGGCGGAGAGAAGACAGTCGCTGTTAAGAGCGAAGAGAAACCACAACCGAATTCTGTCGAGAAGGATGATAAGACGGCGGTACCTAGTGTTTCACAGCCTCCGAAGGAGCACATCGCGTTTAAGCCACACCGGCGACCGCGTGCCGCCCGACAGATGGAGGCGAAAGCGGGAAATGAAGTCGTCGCGAATCACGCGCGCGAGATCGCGACCGATTTTATACCGCTCGGCTACATGAATAGCGCAAGCCTTCAGGATGGCGGTCACATTGTGCGGGTGGAGTTACCAAGGTCCGCACTGGTAAGTTTCGGATTGCCGGTCAATATGGATCGGTTGAATGAAAAGGTTAAAGCTGACGTTTGGCTGGGCGTGGATGGCTTGGCCCATGCCATACGGTTCGTGCAATAGAATTTACCCGGCAGTTGCCGGTTGAAAGGGAAGCAGAGATGAAAAGAATATTGGCAATGTTGGGAGC
>DATBSH010000417.1:0-9471 GCA_036559885.1 Pyrinomonadaceae bacterium | reverse complement strand
TCAATCGGCAATCGGCAATGATTCCAATCGGCAATGACGCTTTGTTCTTCACGCAGTTTTAGGCTAAGCTCTCGCCACTCTTTCCTAAACGAACGTGTTGTTGGTCGTCTTTCTTTGACCAACAGACTTCGCAAACCAACTTGATGGGGAAACGTCAGTATGCTGAAAGTCCACCTGCGACTTCTGATCGTACTAGTCGCCTTGGTTTCGTTTGTCTGTCTCAGCCATCAATACGGCAGAACACAACGAAATGCCGTTGAAACCTACGCTATTACCAATGCCCGTATCGTGCCCGCGGCAGGAGCAACTATCGAACGCGGCACCGTCGTCATTCGCGACGGCTTGATCGTGGCAGTCGGAGCGAGCGCTGGCGTGCCGGCAGATGCGCGCGTCATCGACGGAAGTGGTTTGACGGTTTATCCCGGTCTCATCGATTCGTACACGAATCTTGGGTTACCAGAGGCGGCTCCGTCACCATCGCCGACCGGCGGTGGTCCTGGGTTTTTCCCGGCCGCGCCGAGGCCCAGTCCCGGCGGACCGAATTCCACCCAACCTATCGGTCTGCAACCGGAAGTTATGGTCGACGACGTCATCAGGCCCGGCGGGACTGAGATCGAGGCAGCGCGCAACGTGGGGATTACCACTGCGTTGACTTTACCGCGATCAGGAATCTGGATGGGCCAATCAGCACTGATTAATCTCGCGGGTGAGTCCCCACAACAGATGATTGTCCGCTCTCCAGTGGCCATGCATGTCAGCTTTACGCCCTTGAGAACTGGATATCCCGGTTCCCTAATGGGCGTGTTCTCAAGTTTGAGACAAATGCTGCTTGATGCACAGCGGTATCATGAATCGATGCAGATGTACGAGCGGAGTCCGCGAGGCATTCGACGACCAGATATTGACAAGTCATTGGCTGCACTTCTTCCCGTTATCGAGGGTCGAATGCCGGTGGTGATGCTTGCCAACAGCGAAAGAGAGATCGCGCGTGCACTCGATCTTGCAGAGGAGTTTAAGCTGCGCGCAATTATCGCAGGTGGCCGCGAGGCGGATCGACTGGCTGATCGTTTAGCGAAACTGAATGTCCCGGTGCTCTTGTCTCTCAATCTACCGCGACGCACAACCGCCGCACTTCCAGAGGCTGATCCCGAACCGCTACGAGTCCTTCGCGAACGAGTGGACGCGCAACAAACCGCGGGAAAGCTTGCCCGTGCTCGTGTGAAGTTCGCGTTTCAATCAGGCTCAATAACCAACATGTCGGAGCTTCTTCCGAACGTCGGGAGAGTAATCGCCAATGGTTTGTCTGCGGAAGATGCACTGCGGGCCTTCACTATTTGGCCGGCCGAAATACTTGGTGCAGGGAATCAGTTGGGTTCGATCGAAACTGGAAAAATTGCCAACCTGATTATTACGCGCGGCAATCTGTTTGATCGAGGCACCCGCGTCACTCAAATGTTCATTGACGGTCGCCCAGTAGACCTGAGACCACCGACGCCGCCATCGCCGTCGGGAAGTGATGTGCGCCCCAGCCTGACAGGAACATGGACGTTGAATGTCAACTTTGGTCAGGAGGAAGCGACCGCCACCCTGAATCTTCAGCAGGAGGGTGAGAGTGTTCGCGGCACATTGCAAGGGCCATTTGGCTCTCGCGACATCGCCAACGGCTCTTTGTCGGCGGCAGGTGAGGTCAAATTCACAGTGCCGGTAGATGTCGGGGGTCAAACGCGCGAAGCAACATTTACTGGAACACTAGCTGGAAATGAAATTCATGGCGCAGTAAATATCGAAGGGCGGGCACCAGGAACCTTCACCGCAACGCGGCCAACGCCAGGAGAGAATTAGATTTCGTTCACTATAAGCGTCTCATTCTCCCCGGGCTTCAGCCTGGGGTCCAGGCTGTAAGGATTTCAGGAACCGTTTTAACGGTTTCTATGGACCATGCGCTTCACTCTTTCAGCAGCGAGGAAAACCGTTAAAACGGTTTCCCTTCTCGGATCGACAGTAACCCCAGGCTGAAGCCTGGGGAGAATGAGAAGGGATTATCTGAAACCAGGAGTTCATAAATGAAAAGACCGATCACTTGGCTTCTATTGTTTTCGTTGGCGAGCGCTTTATCGGCGGCGCGCGCACAACGCACCACAGCGCCGTCAGCAACGGAGACTTTAATTAAAAACGCCACGGTGCTGACGATCACCCGAGGCGTGCTGGCGAACACCGACGTGTTAATTCGTGGAGGAAAGATTGCCGGTGTAGGAAAGAATCTGAACGCATCGGCAAATGCCCGAGTTATCGATGGGACCGGGAAGTACGTGATGCCCGGGATCATTGATTGCCACTCCCATTCAATGCTCGACACGATCAACGAAGGCACTCTCGCTGTCACATCAATGGTTCGAACGCAGGATGTTCTGAATCCAACCGATGTCGACCTCTATCGCGAACTCGCGGGTGGCGTCACAACACTGAACCTGTTGCATGGTTCAGCAAATCCGATTGGCGGTCTAAACACAGTAGTGAAGATAAAGTACGGGCGGCCCGCTAGCGAATTCTTATTTCCGGGTGCGATGCCTGGGATCAAGTTCGCGCTCGGTGAGAACGTGAAACGTTCGAGCACGCCCAATCAGCCTGGAGTTCTGCGCCGCTACCCGAACACGCGCATGGGCGTCGAAGAAACCATTCGCGATGCTTTCACGCGTGCTCGTGATTACAAGACGAAGTGGGATGACTATAAAGCAGCCGTGGCCAAAGGAGAGAAGAACCTGATGCCGCCACGGCGCGATCTGCAACTTGAGCCGCTAGTAGAAATTCTCGAGGGCAAGCGATACGTGCATGCCCATTGTTATCGTGCCGACGAGATCCTCATGCTCATCAATCTGGCCGACGAATTTGGCTTTAAGGTCAAAACGTTCCAGCACGTGCTTGAGGGATATAAAGTCGCAAAAGAGATCGCTGCTCACGGCGCTGGCGCTTCAATCTTTGCCGATTCCTGGGCGTATAAAATCGAAGCGTACGACGCCATTCCCTACACCGCAGCGATTTTGACTCGCGCTGGCGTTGTGGTCTCCATGAATTCCGACTCCGATGAGCGCGCCCGACGATTGAATATCGAAGCAGCAAAAGCCATGCACTACGGCGACCTCACCGAAGAGCAAGCACTCAAGCTGGTGACACTCAATCCTGCGATTCAGCTCGGGATTCAAAATCGCGTTGGCTCCATTGAAGTAGGCAAAGATGCCGACCTGGCAATCTGGAATGGACATCCTTTCAGTGTCTACTCGCGAGTCGACATGACGTTTATCGACGGCGACGTCTACTTCGATCGTCAGCAGGACCTCGCTCGTCGTGCGGACTTGGCAAAGGAACGCGCAACGCTTGAACAGGCGGAACCAAACAAGCCACCAGCAGCCGGTCAATCTCCACAACGACCCAGAGGTAGACGACCATCGCACACCGACGATGACGTTTGGGAAGGAGAGCGACCATGATCAGGGGCAGGAACAGGAGTCAGGAGCAGGTGGGATACATCGCAGCGATCTTTGTAATGGTATTTTGCGTGTGCGCCGGAGCATTTGCGCAACAAATTGGAAATCCGACAAATCAACAGGGTGTAACGCCACCGCGCGGCACGTATGTAATTCGCAACGCTCGTATCGTGACCGTTACCGGAACCGACATTGAGAACGGATCTGTGGTGATTCGTGATGGCAAGATCGAAGCGGTTGGCGCGAATGTAAACGCACCTGCAGGCGCACAGCAGATCGATGGCCGAGGCCTTTCCGTATATCCAGGAATGATCGACTTAGGTACCAGCATGGGCCTTGTGGAAGTGCCGCAAGGTGCAAGCGGCACGGTGGACCTTTCGGAAGTCGGCGAACTCAATCCAAATGCGAAAGCGTTTATAGCCATCAATCCACATAGCGCGCACATTGCCGTGACGCGCGTCGATGGAGTTACCAATACTTTAAGCTCGCCTACCGGTGGGCTGATTTCGGGTCAGGCCGCTTTTATTAACTTGTTGGGGACGAGCCCACGTGAAATGGCAATAGTTCCGTACGCGGCGCTCGTAATTAACTATCCTCGGATCGGTGGAGGCGGCGGAGGATTTGGCGGGTTTCAACAGCAACCCGCTAACTTATCCGAAACGCTGGCGGCAAACGAACGTCAGGTTGAACAGATTCGGAAGATGTTGCGTGATGCCGAAGCGTACGGTCGAGCACACGACGCTTACAAGACTGATCGATCAATTCCTCGACCTGAGCACAACGTCGTACTGGAATCCCTGGTTCCTTACGTACGCGGCGAGCATCCTGTGATTTTCCGGGCTGACCGCGAAGCTGAGATACGTGGCGCTCTGAAGTTTGCAGAAGAGTTGAAATTGAAAGCGATCATTCTCGGTGGGAACGATTCATGGAAAGTTGCGTCGCTGCTGAAGGAAAAGAATGTACCTATTATTCTCACCGGCGTATTCGACCTTCCAACACGCGAGGACGATGCCTACGATCAACTCTATGAAAATGCGTCGAAGCTTCAGCAGGCCGGCGTGCGGTTTTGCATATCCACGGGAGACAACGGACCTGAAGTTCGAAATTTGCCGTTGTACGCGGGAATGGCAGCGGCCTTTGGTTTGTCAAAGTCTGACGCCTTGAAATCAGTGACACTCTATCCAGCACAGATTCTGAACGTCGCTGACAAGCTCGGCTCAATCGAACCCGGCAAGACAGCAAATCTTGTTGTTACTGACGGAGATCTGCTCGAGGTCCGTACGCATATTCGATATTTGTTTATCGACGGTCGTGAGGTTCCTCTAACAAGCCGGCATACGGAACTGAATGATGCGTTCAAAGATCGGAAGTAATAGTTCGGTCTTTGGCCTGGTCTTTGAGCTCGGTTAACACAGCGGCTCGCAGTGGGTCTCAGTCAGTACCGTAACGCGGTAGCGTCGGGTCCCCTTTTGCCATCGAGGTCACTGATTGTACAAAGAGACCCGACGCTACCGCGTTACGGTACTGACTGAGACCCACTGCGGTTCTGGTATGGGATCAAAGACCATTCGATATGGAAACCGTTTCAACGGTTTCTCCGTACCATAAATTTCGGCTCTGATCATTTTTTACTCTGCGCTTTGCTCTTAGCTCTTTGCTCGCACGTTCGTCTCCAAGTCAACTCATATTTTTTCGTTAGGAGGCTTCGCCTTGTTCAGAAAAGATCTCTTCGTCGTCGGCCGCGCACTGCTTGTGACGGCAATTGCCTTATTCACCACGAGTACTGCTTATACGCAAACCAAGCTGCTCCGTTTCCCCGACATACACGGTGACCGCGTCGCTTTTACATATGGCGGCGACATCTGGACAGCGCCCGCGAGTGGCGGAACCGCAACGCGTCTGACGGCCCATCCCGGCGTGGAGCTCTTCGCAAAGTTCTCTCCGGATGGAAACTGGATCGCGTTCACTGGTCAGTACGACGGCGATGAACAGGTCTACGTAGTCCCAACCACGGGTGGCGAGCCAAAACAACTAACTTTCTATCCAGCTAAGGGCCCATTAGCTCCGCGCTGGGGTTGGGACAATCAGGTTTACGGTTGGAGCCGCGACGGCAAGCGCGTCTTTTTTCGCTCACTAAGAGACTCATGGTCATTGCCGATCGCCCGGCTTTACTCCGTTTCAGTGGATGGTGGTCCAGCCGAAGCTTTGCCGATGCCAACGGCGGGTTCCGGAGACTTTTCTCCGGGCGGCAACGAGATGGTCTATTCGCCACAGTCACGTGACTTCAGATCGGAAAAGCGTTATGGCGGTGGTCAGGCTAATGCGCTGTACACATTCGATCTGAAAACCAACAGTGCCAAGCGGATCACCGAGGGCCCGCGCGCGACGCGTGATCCAATGTGGATCGGTGACACGATCTTCTTCAACTCCGATCGTGACGGTCACTTCAATCTTTACTCTTACAACGTTTCGAATGGCAGAACAGTGCAAGTCACGACGAACAGACAGTACGACGTTCGCTGGCCAAGTTCGGATAACGAAGGTCGAATTGTTTACGAACTGAATGGCGAACTTCAGGTGATGGACGCGCGCAGTCGTAAGACCAATCCGATATCGATCAATGTTCCCGACGAAGGTCTATGGAGCAGGCCGAGCCGTGTGTTTGCGGGCAATCTAATCGAGTCAGCGGGTCTTAGTCCAAAAGGCGAGCGCGCTCTGTTTGCCGCACGCGGGGATATCTTTTCTGTGCCGATTGAAAAAGGTCCGACGCGCAATCTTACGCACTCTTCCGGCGCGCATGATAAATGGCCGAGCTGGTCGCCTGACGGTTCGCAGATCGCGTTTATTTCAGACATGAGCGGCGAGGAAGAGATCTATCTGATTCCGCAAGATGGTTCGAAACCAGCCGAGCAAATCACACGCGGTGGAACAGCTATGCGCTATTCGCCGGAATGGGCACCGGATGGAAAGCGAATCGCATTCTCTGACAAAGACGGCAAACTTTATGTTCTGACGTTGAGCGACCGTCGAGTGGTAGAAATCGCCGATTCACCGCGCGGTCAAATTCGCGATTATGTTTGGTCGCCTCGTGGAAACTTCCTGGCTTTCAGTATGGCCAACGCGAATCAGTTCAGTTCGGTGCACGTGTGGAGTGCGGCCGATAACCAAGTGCATCGAGTGACGGATGAGTTCTTCAACTCCTACAACCCGGCTTGGGATCCGCAGGGTAACTATCTTTACTTCCTGAGTGACCGCGAGTTCGCGCCGCAGATTTCAAACGTTGAATTCAATTATGCAACGAATCGTCCGACATACATCTACGCGATGACCTTGCGAAAAGATGTAAAGCATCCATTCCCGCCTGAAAGCGATGAAGTCACCCTTGCCAAACCAGACGAAACACCGCAGCCGAAAGGCACGCCTCCTGGAATTGAACCGAAGCCGCCTGCAAAGGACATCAATAAAGAGCTGAACAAGGAGCCGGCACAGGAACAACCGAAAAAGGAAACACCTGAGCCGGCCGCCGCGGAACCTAAAACGGAAACAGCACCTAAACCGCCTGCGGGAATGACGATCGATTTCGACGGTATCTCTCTACGTGTCGCCCGTGTTCCCTTAGGCGCCGACAACTATGGTGGTTTGTCAGCAAAGACCGGACACCTGTTGTACGGAGTTGGCCCTGCGTTCTACTACGGGCGGCAGGGCGATCGACCAGCTTCCCTTCGCATCTACGCGCTGAAAGATCGTAAAGAGACAACCCTAGCTGAAGATATTCGCGGCTACACCCTTTCAGACGATGGATCGAAGGTTCTGGTCGTTCAAGGTCAAGGTTACAACCTGTACGATGCGACTCCTACCGGCGATAAAACTCGCAAAGCCTTATCGAATGCGGGCATGTTTGTGGATCGTGTGCCTGCTGAAGAGTGGAATCAGATCTTTAATGAAGTGTGGCGACGATATCGCGACTGGTTTTATGTCTCAAACATGCATGGTTTCGACTGGGCCGCCTTGCGTGAGCAGTACAGACCGTTGCTGAAGTATGTCGCGCACCGTTCTGATCTCAATTACGTGATCAGTGAAATGATTTCCGAACTGACAGTTCAACATGCCTACATCGACGGCGGTGATTTTCAGATCCCGGCGCGTCCGCGTTCCGGACTTCCGGGCGCCCGCTTTGAATTGGATCGGCAGGCTGGCCGTTATCGCATTGCGAAGATCTTTCAAGGTGATAACGAGGAAGATATTTATCGTTCACCATTAATGGAAGTCGGAGTCAAAGCAAACGTTGGTGATTACGTGCTCGCGATCGATGGCGAGGATCTAAAACCCACTGATGATCCATATCGTCTATTGCGCAACAAGGCCGACAATCCCGTCACGCTCACGTTGAACTCAACCCCGGCGCTGCCAGGTGCAAGAACGGTTTCTTATCGTCCCGTCACAGATGAAGGCAACTTGATTTATCTCGATTGGGTCGACAAGAACCGTCGCCGGGTGGCTGAAGCAACAAACAATAGAGTGGGTTACCTACACGTCCCAGACATGGGGGCGAACGGCATTCGCGAATTTATCAAATGGTATTACCCGCAGCTTCGAAAAGAAGGACTTGTTGTGGACGTGCGCGCAAATGGTGGTGGCAATGTGTCGCGGATGCTGATTGAACGGTTGCGTCGCAAGCTGCTGGCCGTCAACTACTCGCGCACAAACGATGAGGCGGCAACGTATCCCGATGGTGTATTCATTGGCCCATTGGTAGCGCTGCTTGACGAAAATTCCGCTTCGGATGGCGATATCTTTCCGGCAATGTTCCGCGAAGCGGGATTGGGTCCATTGATTGGGAAGCGATCGTGGGGTGGCGTCGTTGGGATCACCAATCGCGGCGCGCTAATCGACGGAGGCACGATTAACGTTCCGGAGTCGGGATTCGCGAGCAAAACTGGTGAGTGGATTATCGAAGGCTACGGCGTCGATCCAGATATCGAAGTGGATAACGATCCGCAGTCAGTGATTGCTGGAAAAGATCCGCAGCTCGAACGGGCCATCACGGAAATGATGGCTCGTTTGAAGCAGCCGGTGAAGTTACCACCGAAGCCGGCGCCCCCGGTTAAGACGATCGATAGCAGTCGAATCTCGCGGGCACCGCGGAAATAGGGAAAAAGAACATCCACAGATTACACAGACAGGGGCAGGAGCAGCAGGCAGAAGCACGAAAACCAAGAGCAGGAGGACCAGGCCCCCTGCTCCTGCGTGGTGCTCCTGTTTTTCCTTCTCCTGCGTGGTGCTCCTGTTTTTCCTGCTCCTGCGTGGTGCTCCTGTTTTTCCTGCTCCTGCCTGCTGCTCCTGCTCCTTTTGGTTGGTCCTATTTAATAACCAACTTCTCCTGGGGCAGCATCGCCTTCTCTCCTTTGTGCTGCCAGCATCTGACCGGGCCGTGCACTCGACGCGAACACGGTTTGCCTTTCTTTGTGCGAGCACCACAGATGTAAATCTCTTCAATGGTCGCAGGCTGTGTGTTCGTCGATGCGGCGCTCGCACTGTTCACTGACGCCGATCGAGTCTCCGTGCGCTGAATAATAAGAGGAGGTGGCGGTGTCTTAAGTTCGTAAGCGATGACGAAGCCCGCCAGAAAGGCAATTACGATAACCGCAGTTGCTTCAGTCCATAGTTGCTTTCGCAGCTTCGCGGCACATGAGTCACAGAACTTCCGGTTGGTCCACAGACGCCAACGCAACCGCAGAATCTTTGTCCCACATTCAGCACAGAAGTTTGGACGATGAAGCGTGAGTAGCGGCATGTGAGGATTCGCGCTTGCGTTGAAAACAACCGCGGGTGCGCATTATAGGCTCAAGTACCCTGATGCCAAAACAGATCTATCACTAAGAGCCCACCGACTTCAGGTCGGTGGTACTTCAATTTCAGCCTAGTCATCTCGCCACAAAACTTCTGAGCCCACCAACTTCAGGTCGGTGGTACTTCAATTTCAGCCTAG
>DATBSH010000416.1:0-17593 GCA_036559885.1 Pyrinomonadaceae bacterium | reverse complement strand
TAGTTTTCTGGACAAAAGGAACGATCCACGAAGTCACACGAACTAAACACGAAACTCGTTACCACCGAAATCGACTTTTGAGGCAAAGCTATTCAGTACCGTTCGCGGTAGCGAATGGCCAAGCGTCCCCTCAGCATTGGGTCTCGACCATCCGCTACCGCTGACGATATTGAATACGTTCCAGTTACCTGAATGCTTTCTCCGAAGTTGAATATTTTCGCAGCTTGAGCGGGGGCAAGCCGCCCTTCCCAACCTGAAATCTTTCTGATCTTGAAATCGTGGGACTGAAACTTAAGTGGTGATGTGACTCAAGCGAGGCAAGCCACTCTTCCCTACCTGCAATCTTTCCGAGCTCGAATTGTGGGGCTGAAACTTCAGTGTCATGAGAGTTGGGGACAACACTCGTTGACAGCAATGCTAGGCGGAGGTTATCTTCTAATCCCGTGAATCTCGCGGGTGCAAATTCCCAAAACATCCCGGCAAAAAGCGCAGTAGCTATCATTCCCGCTCGTCTGGCGTCTACACGTCTGCCTGGAAAAGCGCTCATCGAATTGGCAGGTAAACCGATGGTTTGCTGGGTTGCAGAACGTGCCCGCTCAGCGAAAAATGTCTCGAGAGTTATCGTAGCGACTGACAATCAAGAGATCGTCAAACGTGTTCAAGAAAATGGAATCGAAGCTGTCATGACCGACCCGGGTCATGCAACTGGCACAGATCGCGTGGCTGAAGTAGCTGCCACGTTGCCGGAGGCGGGAGTCATCGTCAACGTTCAAGGCGACGAGCCGATGATTTCGCCCGAGACAATCGAACGCGCAGTCGAAACGATGTTTACTGACCCAGTCGCCGGCATCGTAACCACCTGGGAACCAATTAACTCGCTTGAAGAGCTTTTGAATTTTGACGCGGTGAAGGTGGTGGCGGGCGATGACGGCTACGCGCTTTATTTCTCCCGTTCGCCAATGCCGTTCCCGCGCGAAGCGTACTTAAGACACGGCGATCCTAATGAAGCATTAGCGGAAGAACCCGGGTTGTGGCCCAACTATCGTAAACATACAGGCCTTTATGTCTATAGGCGCGAGGTGCTTCTCGAGTTCCCGCGCTGGCCACAAACGACACTTGAGCGGTATGAAGGTCTCGAACAACTTCGCGCTCTGGAGCATGGGGTGAAGATTCGTTTGATTCCGGCGACTAGTTCGTCGATAGGTGTAGATACACCGGAGGACTTGGAAAAAGTCAGGTTGATGATCGAGGAAGGGAAGTTTCACACTGCCGGAGGGCTAAATCAGTGAGCGACTGGGTAGGCTTAGTGGTGATTGGCTTCCTTGTGCTTTGCGGCATCTTCGGGCTGGCCCAATTAAGTAAACCCTATAACTTAACAACTGAAGAATTCGAAAAACGGGCACAAGAAGGACCAGGACTTCTTGGTGCGGGATTGATCGGTATACAGAAGGCGCTCGATCCAGCGGTGGAAAAAGCGGTGGAAGTTCAGGAAGACTTAAAGCAAGGTCGCTACGACGGTGAACAGGGATCTGGTGAACCACCAGAAGCTGGTCAGTCAGACGATAATAACGACGAGACAACGACATGAAACATGAAGGGCGGCACACCGTGGCCGCCCTTCTTTTTAGGCCACGAACTAATTTACGAATTAAGGGAGAAGCGGAATGCCAAAATATATCTTTGTTACGGGTGGTGTGGTTTCGAGCTTGGGTAAAGGCCTCGCGGCATCTTCCATTGGCTGCTTGCTCGAAAGTCGTGGCCTGAGAGTCGCGCTCATAAAACTGGATCCATATATCAATGTCGATCCCGGTACGATGTCGCCGTTTCAACACGGCGAAGTTTTCGTGACCGACGACGGCGCTGAAACTGATCTTGATTTAGGTCATTACGAGCGATTCACCCACGCGCACTTGTCGCAGTCGAATAATTGGACCACGGGACGAATCTATTTGTCAGTGATCGAGAAGGAACGCCGCGGTGATTATCTTGGAAAGACCATCCAGGTGATTCCGCACGTCACAAATGAAATCAAGGAAGCCGTGAGGGCAGTTGCCGAGAACGATCGACCGGACGTGATCATCGTTGAGATTGGCGGAACCGTGGGTGACATCGAATCGCTGCCGTTTCTGGAAGCGATTCGCCAAATGGGGAACGAGGAGGGCGCCGGCAATGCACTGTTCATCCATGTGACGCTGGTTCCTTACATCGCCGCTGCAGGTGAGCTAAAAACAAAGCCAACGCAACACTCAGTGCGTGACTTGCGCGAGATTGGTATCGGGCCAGACATTCTGCTGTGCCGATCTGAAAAGCCGTTGCCGCGAGAACTGCGCGGGAAGATCGCTCTGTTCTGTAATGTTAAGGAATCGGCTGTAATCAGCGCGCAGGATGTCGACACGATCTACGACGTGCCGTTGGCGTTCCATGAACAAGGTCTCGATGCCCTGATTGTGTCGCAGCTGGGGCTGGATGCGCAGGCCCCGCAAGCCGATCTCACGGAGTGGCGTAATCTCGTTTCCACGATCCGTGAGCCTTCGGGCGGTGAAACATCAATCGCGATCGTTGGGAAATATGTCGAGCTTGAAGATTCGTACAAGTCTTTGCGCGAGGCATTGACGCATGGTGGTGTCGCTAACAACCTCCGTGTCGATGTGAAGTGGATTGAATCAGAAGAGTTGATGGACGACGATTATGAGAACCGCTTGCGCGACTTCGATGCCATCCTGGTGCCTGGCGGATTTGGAAAGCGTGGTGTCGCCGGAATGATTCGAGCGATTTACTACGCCAGAAAGACCCGCACGCCATATTTTGGTATTTGCCTGGGAATGCAAACCGCTTGTATCGAATACGCGCGGAATGTGTGCGACATGAAAGACGCAGACTCAACTGAGTTTGATGTCGAGACGCCGCATCCGGTGATCTTTAAGCTGCGCGATTTGGTTGATGTTGAAGAACTCGGTGGCACCATGCGACTGGGCGCCTGGCCGTGCGAGTTGGCGCCTGATTCACTTGTGCGCGAAGTCTATGGCGGCGCAGAGGAGATTAGCGAGCGTCATAGACATCGTTATGAGTTCAACCCGGAATACAGAAAGGTTCTTTCGCAAGAGGGCCTGGTCTTCAGCGGAGTATCGCCTGATGGAAAGTTCGTGGAGATAATTGAGCTTCCGCGTGATGTGCACCCATGGTTCCTAGCTTGCCAGTTTCATCCGGAGTATAAATCCAAGCCGCTCAATGCGCATCCGTTGTTCGCTGCGTTTGTTCGCGCCGCTTACGAAAATCGTTTACAGAACGAAACATCGATGGAGAAAGACGGTGAATTGGATCTCGTAGTCCACGAGCGACTCAGCGCGACCGGTGGCGACTGAATTCATCGATTCCTCGATCCAGCTCGCGCTGCTGTAGACTCTCTGCGGATCTCGAGTTCATGGGTTTCTCTCAACGTCCCTCAAGTGCATCAAATCGATTTTTAAGTCATAATCCTTAAGCCCCTCTCTCCAGGAAATCTACGTTTACTGATGCTTCATTGCCCCACATGCGGAAGGCACTACCCAGCTGACGTCCAATTTTGTCCGGCGGATCAGTCTCCGCTTCTAGCCGACCTGACGATCCCAGGTGAGATTCCCGTCGATCCTCTAATTGGTAAGACTCTCGATGACAAGTACCGCATTGAGCAGCGCCTTGGGATCGGCGGCATGGGTACGGTCTATCGCGCGCGTCATGTCCTGATTGATCGAACTGTCGCCATCAAGGTGCTGAACCAACGGTTTGTGGAAGATGACGCAGCTCGCGTGCGTTTTCATCGTGAAGCGAAAGCGGCGGGACGATTACAGCACATCAATGCAGTAGCCGTTACGGATTTCGGCCAAACGTCCGAAGGCTATGTCTACATTGTGATGGAGCTTCTCGAAGGGCGGACGCTTAGAGAGATCGTTGCAAAGGAAGCACCACTGGAATTGGCCCGAGCAGTTTCGATCATGTTGCAAGCATCTGCTGCAGTAGCAGCAGCTCACGACGCGGGCGTTATTCATCGAGATCTCAAACCAGCCAATATCTTCGTCACTCAGCGATCGGACGTTCCTGCCGTTGTTAAGGTACTCGACTTTGGTATCGCAAAACTTGCAACAGAGACGCTTGAAGAAGATGAGACAAAGCATCTGACACAAGTCGGCGCGATGATTGGAACTCCTCGTTACATGTCGCCTGAACAATGTAATGGGTGGGAGTTAACGCCGGCAGCGGATGTCTACAGCCTCGGAGTGATTCTTTACGAAATGCTGACAGGGTCGGCGCCCTTCAGTGGATCGTCACCTCTCGCGATAGCTATGAAGCATGCAAAAGATCCACCACGACCGCCTCGGGAAATGGTTGCATCAATACCCGAAGATTTGGAGAGACTGATACTGAAGGCGCTGGAGAAGCGTCCCGAGGATCGTCCAGCAAACGCTGCCGAGTTTCGCAGCGAATTGTTAGCAATCGCGGAACGTTTGGGATTGGAGCATGCGGCTGTAACGATCGTTCCAGATTTCGAATCGTTACGTGGTGTTGGTGTGGAGTCGCCGTCCGGTCGTTTGATTATCGACCTTGCAAAATTTCGGGAGAATCGCGCAACCACCTCTAACGACCGCGAATCGACGATCCTCGCAAATGAACCACCGGATGATTCACGAAGACTTGCCGAGACATCGCCAGCAGTTCGCAAGTCATTTCCGCGAGTCGATGTGCCGTTTGGACGCAGGCGTTGGAAGCGGATAATGCTATTTACGGGTGCCATCATCGCTGGCGTTTTGTTAGGCGGTATTGTGACGTGGAGAATTCGGGACGCTCGTCAACCGGCGCCCGCGACGGTAGTGAACGCGACTCCAACACCGACTGCGACCCCGACCCCAACGCCGACTGCATCACCGTCACCAACGGTAAGTCCTAGTCCCTCACCCAAGGCGTCGCCCGAAAAGAAGAAACAATCGAAGGTCGGTTCGTTTATGAACAAGGTCAAGCGTATACTCACGAAGCCGTTTTGAATTTGGAGTATCCGCAAATCGGGATCACCACTTTTGCATCTTTAATGAAGACCAAACCTTTTTCAGTAGGACCAGCGACGTTTGGAGATGGGCGACTGACGATTATTGCCGGCCCATGTGTGGTTGAAAGCGATCAGCATGTGTTGATGATGGCTCGCGAATGTTCGCGCCGCGCAAAAGAGGCGGGGTTGGATTTTGTTTTCAAAGCTTCATTCGATAAGGCGAATCGTTCCTCAATTAAAAGTTTTCGTGGACTGGGTATCGAGAAAGGTCTCGAAGCGCTTCAACGTGTGAAGGAAGAACTCAAGGTGGCGATACTCACGGACGTTCATGACGTCTCACAAGTTTCGACGGTCGCGCAGGTTGCTGACGTCATTCAAATACCGGCGTTTCTGTGCAGGCAAACTGATTTGATTCTCGAAGCAGCGCGTTCGGGCAAGGCGGTTAACGTGAAGAAAGGCCAGTTCCTGGCGCCTCAAGACGCAAAGAACATCGTGGATAAGGCGCGTGAGGTTGGTTGCGAACGAGTGATGCTGACCGAGCGCGGCGCGACCTTCGGATATAACAACCTGGTAGTTGATATGAGATCGTTGCCGATAATGCGAAATTTCGGCGTCCCTGTGGTATTTGACGTTACGCACTCGCTTCAGCTACCGGGTGGGCTTGGCCATGCAACGGGTGGGCAATCGGAATACATCGAACCGCTCGCTCGTGCGGGTGTGGCCTGTGGCGTCGATGCAGTGTTTATGGAAGTGCATGAGAATCCGGAAAAGGCATTGTCAGATGGGCCCAATGCGCTGCCACTTGAGAGACTCCAGCCGTTACTGCATGTGTTGAAGCGTCTGCATGAAACGGTTGCGAATCAGAGTTCAACAACTGTCTAGCTGTAGCAAAAACGTGAATTGCAGTGAAATGAGGTACTGAGCTCATTTCGCTGCGCCTGGGATTTTGACACAGTCTCTAACGCTTGTGAAAAATGAAACGTTGATTTAGTCGTATTTGCGAAAGGAACTCCAAAGCCCAAGTTGTTATTCGTTTCGTCTATGAAAACTGTTGCTCGAGCTACGCTCCTCTTATTCTTTATCCTCTCTACAACTCAATTATTCGTTGCTCAGACCGAGGGCACCGCTATTTGGCAGGTCACGAAGTTTGACGTGACGGCAAACGTTCAACAGTCCGAAAGATCGCTGAATGGAACAACGACCATCACCGCGATCAATGTTGGAACAGCTCCCGGATCAACCTTTACTGTTCGTCTTAATTCAAAAGCCAGTGTGAAGTCTGCAAATGTATCAGGCGCAGTTGCCTCTTTTCGCGCAACACCAGAAAGTCGCGGAGATGTTCAACGCGTGGTTGTTTCGCTTCCTGGTCCAGTTTCTCCAAACGGATCCTCGACTATAACGATCAATTATTTGTTGCCCGTTGAAGCGAACACGGGTCTATCTGCTATTAGCCCGATATCATCGCAGTTTCTACCGCTGTCGTTCTGGTATCCAATGCCCAACACACCTTTCACGTTGCGCGGCGTGGATACAGCTCCATTCAAACTCACAGTAAACGTCGCGAATGTCATCTCCTCTGGTATTGATAAGACTGCTTCCGCAACCTCAGCGTCGTTTGAACAGCCGTTATTTGGTCAGCCGTTTTTTGTGCAGGGTGAGTGGGACAAGGTAGAAGGCGCGGCAGAAGGGAAGGGGATCA
Organism: Pyrinomonadaceae bacterium; assembly: GCA_036559885.1. Lineage (GTDB taxonomy): Bacteria > Acidobacteriota > Blastocatellia > Pyrinomonadales > Pyrinomonadaceae > PSRF01. Next base: position 10,877 of record DATBSH010000416.1, on the reverse strand, counting down.
CCGCTTACGTGGCAAAGGGTGCCACTGCCGAGGAGCGTAAGCGTGCGGAAGCCGTGATGGCATTCACTGCTGCTGCGCGTGCTTTTTTTGCATCGATATTGGGACCTGCTCCCGATGTACCCGTGCGGCTTGTAACTGTGAGACGCGGCGCCGGCTTTAGTGATTCAGGAACAATTCTGATCGATTCCGACACTTTTCGTGTTGCAAAGCTCGATACGGCGACGGGGCTGGCTGTAGCTGAGGCAGTGGCGCGTTTGTGGTTGGGAGGACAAGCACCGATTCGGGGAGAGGGAAGCGGAGCGTTGCGGGATGGTTTGGTGCGCTTTCTCGCCAATTCCTTCCTTGAGAAACAATTTGGACGCGATGCTGTCGAGTCTGAATTATTCAGACAACGCCTGGCTTATGTCGCTGTTGCGAAGCGGGATGCTCCGCTCGCGCGCGCGAACGCGCTTGACGCCACGTACTTCGGGTCAGTTCCCAATCGCGGCGCGATGGTTTGGCGTTTGGTTGATCGCAAGATCGGTCATGATGTTTTTCTCGCAGTCTTGCGAAGTGTCGTCGAAACGGCGAAAGGAGATCAGAATGGATTCACTCTGCCGGCTTTTCGGGCAGCGCTGAGTAGTCGAGGTGGCGAGGCCATCAAGACTTTGTTGGACCAACAACTGGATCAAGTTCCCGACACCGATTTGGTGGTTGGACTGCCTCAAGCGCGCAGTGGTGATTGGGTATCGGCACTTCGTAACTTTGGCTCAACTGACGTAACCGTTTCGGTAGCGGCAACAACGGAACGCGGAGAAAGGATGGCTGTTGAAGTTACGATTCCTGCTCGCAACTTTGGTGAAGCTGTCTTTAAGACTCCCGCCCGCGTCACGCGTGTCGAAATCGATCCTGAGAAGCTTTATCCCCAATTGGACTACAGCAATGATACAGCGCCGAAAACGCGCGACATCACCGAAGCGCTTGCTGACGCTACACTGCAATTAGGCGCGCAAGACTATGTGAAAGCTGAAACTGTCGCCCGAGAGATTGTGAACGCGTATCCGCGTTTGCAGGAAGCGCGAATTCTACTCGCCCGCGCGCTACTGAGTCAGAATAAATTGGAAGAAGCGGAACGGCTGTTTCGCTCGGCATTAGATGAACCATTACCGACATCGGCCACACTTGCGTGGGCCAACATCGGACTGGGTGAAATCAGTTTGAAGCGTGGACAAGCTGCTGACGCCGTTAAGCGCCTGAGCGACGCCGTTGCAGCGAGTCGCGATTATCCGTCATCTTTGGCAGCTCGTTCCGCGCGAATACGCGCTGAGGCTGCAGCGAACAGTGCGCCTGCGATAGACGAAGGCGCCAGGACATTTATCACGCAACTTTCGCAAGCAATAGTCAGTGGGAAAAAGACTGAGCTAGATGCGCGCATCGTCCCTGGCGAGCTCGTTCGGTTCGTGACTGGACTTGCTGGTACACCCACTGAGATTTGGGAAACACGTGTATTGCGAACAGAGCTCATCGATCAGAACCTACTTGCGGCGGATGTGGCCATTCACGCGAAGCAACTCGGTCGTGAGTCGTCAGGCACAGCCGTGCTAGTGCTTTCGCGTGTCGGCGGCGCTTGGAAGCTTTCGGACATTGAACTCTTCGAAGTGCGTTAGGGGCGGGGCGATGTCGTAATTTGCTTTTCTCTGTGCATTCTCTGTGCTGTCTGTGCCTCTGTGTCGAATTTTCAGAAGCACAATCAAACACCATGGAGACACAGAGAGCATAGAGAATGCACAGAGAAACCTGAAATTAGAAGACCACTCGCGTGCGAGGAAGTTGATTTCTTATGGAAGAGCAACGTTCAGTAGAGCAACGAGCTGCGCGGGTGACGCTGCTTTTGATGGACTGTGATGGCGTACTTACCGATGGTCGCATCTGGATTCTTGAAAGCGGAGAGGATCAGAAGTGTTTCAACACTCGAGACGGACTAGGTCTGGACCTGCTGCATCGAGCCGGTCTTCGATCTGGAATAATTTCGGGAAGGGAATCGAGCGCCGTGCTGCGAAGATCGCAGTCGCTCGGCATGAGTTTTGTTCGCCAGGGTTGTGAAAATAAATTAGCAGCGTTTGAAGAGATCCTTGGCGAAGCGGGTGTGTCTGAATCTGAGGTTGCCTTCATCGGAGACGATCTCAATGATGTTCCGTTGATGCGTCGGTCAGAATTTGCGGTAGCGGTTGCTGATGCCGTTTCTGAAGCGAAGGTTTATGCGCACTTCATCACAACTGCTTCAGGTGGGAATGGCGCCGTCAGAGAAACAGTTGAATTGATATTAAAAGCGCAGGATCGCTGGTCAGATCTTATACGGCCTTACTTGATTGACTAGAAGAGACTGCTGTTGTTAATTTCCTATCGCCGAGCGGGCGTAACTCAATGGTAGAGTGTCAGCTTCCCAAGCTGAAAGTTGCGAGTTCGAGCCTCGTCGCCCGCTCCACTTTTCATCCGTGATCTTGATGAGATCACCGGTCCGCATCTACTTCATACTCGCATTTGGCCTAAGCTGGGGGATTGGCGTGTTCACCGAAAGCGATGAATCTCTATGACGAGCGCTTCAGTGTTTGACGCAACAGCATCAGGATGGAAATTCCGCCGACGATCAACAAAGGCATCGACACGGCTCTGATCGGTCGAAATTCTGAGTGACCATTTTTGATCTCGATGAAGCCTACAGGTGTTACCCGCACACCACCACCTCCTCCTGCGCCTTCCTCATCTTTCCGATGGCCAATACCGCCACCAAATCCCCATTGAGCCTTCGCCACCGGAATGACGGTGACGCCTTCTCGCTCTACCGGTTCGGAAAAAATTGTTGACCCTCTGGCCACAGCGCCGAGTTTTTCCGCGATCGTTCCAATAAATCGATCTGCTGAATTTGGTTTCTCTATTTCCATTGTTGTCTTCCTCAATTGAAAGTTGCCATCAATCGCGCCGGAATTGTAAAAAGTTGTCAGCGCTCGACCAGGTTGCTGACTCTTACAAATGTTTTAGCAACAGCATGGGGACTTCGCTGGCAGGGACGGAGCGCAAGTGCAATCTTGCGAACAAAACCTGGAGTTTCGGAGGAATGATCTGGACTGCGTTGACGAGCACCACCCCAGAGGAACGCTTTACGCCTCGCTCGACTACAGCACAAAGATTCTGGCAGCTCGGCAGAAGGCAACAGAGACGGTTGAAAGTTCAGGACGTGAGTAAGTAACGACAGCCCGTTAGGCGTGCACTACTATGAACAAGGCACTCCTATCGGAGTGCCCGTCCAAGCTTGCTCTCATTAAGGTGCAGGACTCTCAGGATTTGCGCCAACTCCCGCAGTCGGGTTGAGTCAGCGGCACTCTTTGCCATGCCGCCGCTCTTTTCCAACGACGCCGCCAGATCCCTCAGTTTCGTGAGGTCTTTCTTATTCAGGTGCGACCTCTCCGCGCCTTGAATCGTCTGCCGCAGGGCCGTGATTTGATCAGCGGGAAGAGCTTGAGAGCGCTCCAGTTGATCGACGTATGCCTTCGCCACCACCAACGTTCGCGGCCACTCGGTCTTCTGCTGATTCTGCACATTCAACTCAGCCACTCGAACGGATTTGGCGGCGTCGATCTCGTTTTGTGTAAGCAACTTCGTCGGCGTCAGCTCAAATACATCCAAGCCGCGCGCGATTTCTGAAGCATAGATGTTGCCGTTGTACCAATAAGCGGACCAATCGCCTCCGAGCACCAGCATCTTTGGATCAATCGGCCCTCGATCGAAATAAGCGATCTCAGTCGGGTGCTCCGCGTCGGTGAAGTCCATCACTGAGATGCCACCCTGGTACCAGCCTTGCACCTCGATATCTCGGCCGGGAATCGGGATGAGCGATCCATTGTGCGCAACGCAGTTCTCGCTATCGGTTTGGGCAGCAGGCATCTTGTAGTAGCTCGCGAAGCTCAGCTTGTTATCCTTCAAGTGGAAAACCGCATCGGCGCCCCACTTGTTCGGGTCATTCGCACGGCAGCGCGCGCCTAGTCCACCACCCCACTCATCCGTGAACACGACCTTGGTCCCATCGTTCGAGAACGAGGCCGAGTGCCAGTACGCGTAATTTGGATCGTTAACCGCGTCCAAGCGCTTTGGATTTACGGGATCTTTAATGTCAAGCAGGATTCCATTTCCGGAACAGGCGCCGGCTGCCAGCCCAATCGCTGAGTACACAGTGATGTCGTGGCATTGGTTACTGTCCGACGGCTTCGTCAGCCCTTTCGGGCTATGTGTGCCACCACTACTCAGGGCGTTTAGCGCGCCGGTGCGTGGATCCATGAACACCCGAGGAGTCGAGACGACCTGCGCATCCTGCGGCGTCGCCAGCGGCACCTTGATCACATCAATGCGAAAGAGTGCGGTATTCGGATCCTTCTCAGGCGGCTCACCCGAGCAGCCGGCCAACTCTTCACTCTGGCGGACAAAGGACGTTCCCGAGACGTAGATGTAAACGTTGTTCTTATCATTCGGATCGACGACAAGCGTGTGCGTGTGCGAGCCACGGCAAGTTTGGACCGCCGCTACCTGTTTCGGCTTTCTGATGTCGCTGATGTCAAAGATTCGCACGCCGCGGAAACGATCTTTCTGCGCTGCGGGCAAGATTTGCTTGTTCTCTTGTCCGGCGGGCGGAGGAGGCGCGGGCGGAAATCCCTGTGTCCCGCAGTCGAGCCGACCGTTCGGCATTTCCACAGACATGAACATGAGGTTTTTGTATACGGACAGATCACCCTGTCCACCGGGACATATCATTGAAGTTAACAAACTGGTCTTCGCCGGATTGGAGATGTCATAAATATTGACGCCGTAAAAATTTCCCTGAAAAAGATGATTGCCTTGAAACGCAAGGTCTGAGTTAGCAAAGGCGAGCTGAGCGAGAACCAACTGTACCGGCTTTGGCATCTTCGAGGCGTCACCGAAACCGAGTGTACCCAAGGTCTTCTGCACCTTCGGATTAGCAGGATCATCGGAGCCGAGTTGAAACGCGTCAGGTTTCTTGAGCAGCAGCATGTGCTTGATACCCATCGCTGCTTCACCTGCATCGTAGATTCCCGGAGTCAGCTTGGTACGTGGATCATTGGTATCTGAACCGGTCATCCCCGGGGGTAGCGACGGCGGCGGTTCAGGAGCAAAGGGATCCGCTTTCTCCTCCTGGTTGGCGGGCTCTGCTGGCTTCGTGGCTTGTTGCGACGGCGACGGCGATGGCGTTTGCGCCAGTGTCCTGGCAACAGGACACGAGCACAAGGCAACAGAGGCTATTAGTAGACGGAAGGCGATAGTGCGTACTCGATTCATCGTTTCTCCTCTAAGGTTTTTCACCTAGCATGGTTTGCATGATCCTGATCTCAGCGCGTTGGCCGCTGTCGACATCTGTCGCGAAATTGAATAGTTCGGCATCCTGCCCAGCGCCGGCAGTGTCAAACAAGTCCTTCACCATAATCAACGCACCGTTGTGGTGCTGAATCATCCCCGTCAAGAACAGATGGTCAAACTCTTCACTCTTTGCTTTTCTTAAGGCGTCCATCTGTTTTGGCGTAAGCATCCCGGGCATGAGCATCTGATGGCCTGACATATTCATGCCCGGCATATCCATGCCCGGCATGTGAGACATTGCCACCGACGTTGGCTCGCCGCGAGTCTCCAGCCACCGTTTCATAAACTTTATTTCATCTGATTGTGATTTGCTGATGCGTGCCCCCAGCAAGCGCAAGTCGTTGTTTTTCGTATGAGATTCGATTAGCGCTGTCATCTCAACCGCTTGCGCGTGGTGCACGATCATCCCCTGCATGAACTCGACATCCTTCGGTGAGGCCGGCGGCAGTGTAGCCCGCGTCGACTCCGGCAGTGTTCGCGTAGGTTGGCCGGGCGCACCCGGCTGCACAACGACGGGCGTCTTAGGGTCAGCCTGCTGTGCGCAGAGCGGCAACGATAGCAAACAGGCGACAGCACCGGCTTTCAAAAGCCCGGTTGTACTCAGCAGTAATCGCAGCATCAGCTTGGCGCTAGGCTGAAAAGACTTCATCATGTTGACTGGTTAACGATTGAGGGTATCACAAAGCGGCCTTGGACGCTTTCCGACGTAGACACTACTGGCCGAAGAGATTCTGCGAAACTGAACTTCTCATTCTCACCAAGCTTTAGCTTGGGGTTAACGCGCGCGACTGAATTTCAGGAACCGTTTTAACGGTTTCCCGAATCAACGCGAAAGTCAGCCATTCGCCGAAAAGGGTAAACCGTTAAAACGGTTCCTGAACGTCTGAGGGCATTCCCTAACCCCAAGCTAAAGCTTGGGGAGAATGAGAAGTTGATTTGAGTCGGCCATACCCCAAGCTGATGCTTGGGGAGAATGAGAGGTTGAGTTTTACACAATTTCTGAAGCTTGGTTGAGCGTTTCACACGCCACTAAGCTCCGCGGTATTCAAACCGGGCCACATCTGATTCACCGAGAATAACCGTGTCGCCAGAGTTGAGCGCCGTCTCAGTTACTCGCGGCGATTTCGGATCATTGATAAAGGTGCCGTTACGTGATCCTTGATCTACAACCAACACCCGTCCTTCACGGACACCAATCCAGAGATGTCGTTTCGAAATTCGCGGATCACTGATGACGATTTGCGCCGATGAACTATCGCGACCAACGTATTCGCCATCTGGTTTTACCTCAAACTGTTGGCCCGCCAACGTTCCAGATACAAACCTGATCGATCCGTAATTGATCGGTGCCGTATCGCTTCCTGGAACGATTGCGACAGTGCGCGACAAATCAACAGTTCGACCCTGATCCACGGCTGCTGCAAGATGCGGTGCAGGTGATGGATTTGGCGAAGCTCGGTTCGGCGTTGGCGAGTACTTTATTGGATTCGCTGCATAAGCTGGCGCGGGCGCGTGTCGATCCTTCGCGGGTGCTGGTCCACCGCTTGGCTGTTTGCCCTTCCGCCTCCGCGAAATCAAAAACACAATCAAACCGATGAGGATGATTCCTCCGATAAGGACGAGGACGATTGCCACAACTACAACAACCCAAACCGGAAATTTCGACTTGTCGCGCCCTTCTGCCTTCGCTTGCTGACTGCTTTGAAGCAGACGCTCCACTTCCGAGTGTTGTGGAAAGAGTCGCTTCACTTGCTCAAACTTCGGTATCGCGTCTGAGTAATATTGATTCCAGTATGCCTCGAGCCCCTCATGATAGAGCTTGTCAGTTGGTCCTTCTTCGTTCGACGCGCCCGCGGATTTAACGTACTCCATGACCGTATTCGACGGTACGACGAAGGAAAAACCTGAAACCTCCTGGCCATTGACGGTGTCGCCGCGGAACGTTAACAAACCGATCACCTCGTTTGCATCGTTGAGAACTGGCCCTCCCGAGTTACCGTGAGTTGCAGGAGTACTGGTTTGAAGAATCGGGGCTCCACTTGATGCAGTCTTTCTGGCCGAGATTTTGCCGTCGTTAATCGTGGCCTCGAATGCCGACTTCTGGTCCAACAAACCTGAGTTGAAGGTATCGGCAGCGCCTGGGTAACCAATCACTGTGACGTGATCCTGTAGTTTGACCTTATCCGAATCAGCTATCTTCAAAATCGGAGCGTTCTTTACTTCAATCTTGATGATCGCAACGTCCTTACCCTGATCGTTGCTCTCCCCAGTAGGCGCGCCATATTGCTTTATTTCAAAAGGGAACGAACTGCCGTCGGGGATAATCACGTGATGGAACAGTTTGAAACTCTGGAGCGTGCTGTACTGATCAATGAGGTTCGCATTTAGACTGCGTGGATCCTTCCCAAGCTGGTGTGCTATCTGCTGCACCAGCTGCCAAAACAGCAGCTGCTTAGCTTTCTCCTCGCCGTCGTGAGTCATCGACACCACGTGAGCGTTAGTCGCGATATATCCATTCGAGCTGATGAAGAAACCCGAACCTAGTGCGATAGCAGAGACGTTGAAGCTTTGACCTTGATAGCCGGGTGGCTGGAAAAAGATTTGACCTGCGGCCCCGTCAACGATTCGCACAACTGCCGGCTTGCTGTACATAGCCAGGCGCTCACCCCCCGAATCGTCGGCACTCGCCACAAAACGCTTCTGACCAGGTACGAGAACGGCAGCAACAAACAAAGCGATCGCCGCAATGACTACAAGTCTGCGCATAAGAAACACTCCTCCGGTCTCAGACTTACTCAAAGAGAATTGAATGAAACATTCATTGAAGAGCTACGGGCGACTTGGACATTAAAGGCAGGGCGCGCGCAGCCAGGAAAGTCACAATTCGAGTTGCTTCTAAAGGAATTCAACACGAATGTCAATGGTACAGAAATCCTGTGTAGCAGTGCGGTGACTTGTCACCGCTTTTAGTCAGCGGCGACGTTGCGCCGTAAATTGAATGAGTGAGCCGCGACAAGTCGCGGCGTCAAAAGCGGTGACTAGTCACCGCACTCCAAAAAGGGAGGCCCGTACTGTAATTGGACGCTGTTCAGTTGAGGGCGTACCGCTTTATAATCTGTGTGACCCCGTCTACCACTAACTTTAGAGGAAACTGCCCTCGCCGTCGTGTGCGAATCTGGCACGTCGGTTGCCGAATAGTTCCAGGAGTTTCCTAAGCACTGAGGAGGATAAAGGCGTGACCAAGAAGCTTTGCATCGTGACTATACTGTTACTTGCCGCTGTTGCTGTAGGCTGCTCAAAGACAAACGACAACGCCACAGCCAACGCCAACGCAACCGCAAACAACGCTACCGAACCGACAGCGACAACTCGACCCGCACCTGACAATTCCGAAATCTCAACAACAGTTGACGCTAATGGCGTGAAGACCGAGACGAGGACATTCCGAAATAATCCCCGAGTATCGAAGGTCGTGGTTACCACGAGAAACGGGGTTAAGTCCGGCAAAGTCGTTTCGCCTTCTGGCGAGGAACGGGAGCTGAAACCGAACGAAGTTGAACGCGCACTTGATGCGACTGGAGAAAAAGTAGCCGACGCAGCTGGATTCGTTGTCGACAGGGCGAAGCCGGTCGCTAATGAAGTCGGAGACAAAGCAGAGGACGTAAAGGACCAGACAGTAAAAGGGGCTAAAACAGTTCAGCACAAGGCAACTGAGGGCGCGAAGACCGTGGGCGAAGGAGCAAAGACGGTCGGGGAAGCTGCAAAGAAGGGTGCCGAAAAGGCAGGTTCAGAAACCAAAAAGGCCGTGAAGAAGGTAATTCCTTAACGCAGCTTTTGCCGACGGCGGTCACCAAGGAAGGGTAGGTCCGAAAGGGGCCACCCTTCTTTTGTTTTGGGCTTTTGCCGCAGCGCGGGTGTTATACTCACACATGTGATGTTCGTCCCTGCGGAGGTTTCATGGCTGACAGTTCGAAGTTCACGTTAATTTGTCCATGCTGCGAGGCTACGCTCACAGTTGATGCGCAAACAGGCGCGCTCCTCGCCCACGAGGAAAAGGCAAAGCCAGTCGCGTCGTTCGATGAGATGGTAAAAGGATTGGATAAGCAGAAGCAGATGCGCGAACAGATCTTCGCGCAGGAACTGAGTTCGATGAAGGATCGCGACCGGATACTTGAAGAGAAGTTTCAGGAAGCGATGAAGCGCGCCGACAAAGACAAAGACAAGCCGTACCGTAACCCACTCGATATCGACTAGATGCGGCGATCGTGCGTGCAACAGATTCAGCGCATTACAACATCAAAATGCTCGGTCGTCCCGCAAGGCAACCCTCTTCCCTGGAGTAAAACTCAGATGTTCACCGTCCGATTAATACGATCGTTTCTATTGGCTTGTCTCTTTTCAGCAGCAGCAATTTCCTTAGCGGCACAAACGAAGATGCCGCAGTTAACTTTTAAAGATCGCACATTGCCAAATGGCTTGCGCGTTCTGAGTGTGGTCGATCGATCGAGTCCGACAGTCGCGATCCAGGTGTGGTACCACGTCGGTTCAAAGGATGATCCGCAAAGCCGAAGCGGCTTCGCTCATCTGTTCGAGCACATCATGTTCAAGAGCACTAAGAACATGAAATCGGAAATGATGGATCGATTAACTGAAGATGTAGGCGGATTCAATAACGCGTTTACCGCAGATGACGTGACTGTCTATTACGAAGTTGTTCCGTCAAACTATCTCGAGACGCTCATCTGGGCCGAAGCCGATCGGCTATCCGGGTTGAATGTCGACGATCCAAACTTTAAATCTGAACGCGACGTTGTGAAGGAGGAATACCGCCAGAGTGTGCTCGCGCCACCCTATGGAATGTTTGAGTACCTGCTTCAGCAAAAATCATTCAAGGAGCATCCATACAAGCGACCGGGCATCGGCAGCATAGAGGACCTTGATGCGTCATCCCTCAAGGATGTTCAGGAGTTTCACTCTACGTATTATCGCCCCGACAACGCGACCTTTGTGATCGTTGGAGATTTCGATCAGCAACAGCTCGATGCGTGGGTCGAAAAATACTTGAACCCAATTGCAAAGCCAGATCGTTCGCTGCCTCGTGTACAAACTAAAGAGCCAGCACGCACAGCTGAAGTTCGCGTTACCGAATACGGAAAGAATGACCTGCCGGCTGTTGGTCTAACATACGTGATTCCGCGTCAGGCTGACTCAGATTCCGACGCGTTGCGGATTGCAGACGCAATTCTTTCTGCCGGTGAGTCGTCTCGCCTCTATCACGCACTTGTTTATGATCAGCAGCTTGCGGCGGAAGTGAACTCGAGTGCTGAATTGCGTGAGGACGTCAGCCTCTTTGTCGTAACCGCGATTCTGTCGGAAGGCAAGAAAGTGGAAGACGCCGAGAAGTCACTCTTGGCTGAAATCAAGAAACTTCAGGATGCACCTGTTTCTGCTGCAGAACTTGAAAAGGCAAAGAA
>DATBSH010000415.1:0-4514 GCA_036559885.1 Pyrinomonadaceae bacterium | reverse complement strand
ACCGCCATGTCAGTTGAGACCTTCTTCTGTCGATACCTTGCAAACCATTCATTCATCAGCACCGGCAATTGATGACGAAATTCTCTCAGCTTCGACTGGTCCGCTTCATTCGTCGCAAACCAGGAATCCGCAAGCGCGTGGCGCGTCTCCAATAAATCCATCCACTCGTTGAGAAGAAGATCTTCGTTTTCCGAAGTTGTTTCCTGTTCAAAAAACACCGCTGCGGTCGCCTCGTCCGGTATGTTCGAATACTTCTGGCGCAGAAACACGAGTGACTCGCGATCAAAATACTCCAGAGCGCGCGCATCCAAGCCCGGACTATTGTTCTTACGATTCTCTAATGACAACTGTCGCGCGTCACGGACGAAACTCAACACATCGTCCTGCGCCTTGAAGAAGACTACACCGCTGAGAATCGCTTCCGGCTTTGGCAACAGTTCTGTTTCGACTTCGACGATCACACCGAGCGTTCCTTCGCTGCCGATAAAGAGATCCAACACATCCATGTTTCTCGCGGCAAAGTAGCCCGTCGCATTCTTACGCGTGTGCGGCATCGAGTAGCTTGGCAGCTTTGCCCTGATTTGACGGTCGTTCCTTAACGATATCTCCACTTCACCATCGCTATTCGCTCGCAATTCGCCCCGACGCAGGTCGATTAAGTCGCCGGTGGCAAGCGCTATCTTCGCGCGATTAATGTACCGGCGCGTTGGGCCATACTTAAACGTTCTCGCGCCAGAAGCATTGGTTGCTACCGTGCCACCCATAAAACAACTTCGCTCTGTTGGATCAGGTGGATACAAAAGCCCCTGCGCTTCAACAGCCTCTTGGAAATCAGAAAGAATCACTCCCGCTTCGGCGACTGCAGTTCCGCCAAACCCGTCGGACCTTCGATTGATCTCTTTGATTCGATTTAGTCTGTCCGTGGCCAGCACGATTCCATCGCGCGCGACGCGTCCGCCGACAGTTCCTGTGCCGGCACCAGAAACTGTAACTGGAATTCGATCGCGAGATGCTCCACCCAACACCTCCGAAACCTCTTCGGCGGTTTCAGGCAAGACAACCCGCTCGGCGTGACCGGCAGGCATGTAGCTGGCGTCGGTGAGATAATTTTGAATTTCGTCGCTGTTCGATTTAATCAGCATAGGACAGTGTCCGATGCGCTTTAGCTTGTCATCGACGTTCAGAACAAGCCTGCTCGCTCGAATTCTTCACGCCGTTAGGCGTGACATGTTTATAGTCTCCGCGCACCAACCCTCGGGCGCCGTTCGGAGGAGCGGAATCGCTGTTTCGGATCACAACTCAAGATCATTTCCGCTGCTCCGAACGGCGCCGCTCCAGGACAAAACGAAGTGCTATAAAAATGTCACTCCTAGCGGAGTGAAGCCTGCAAGTTACCAGGCTTAGCGAGCATCTGAACGGCGCTTACTGTTCCGTTAGCTTGAATGTGGCGCAAGGCACAACAAGCTGAAGCATATCGGACATTTCGTTGACTTATTCCTCTTAAGCTTGAGTGTGGGCGAACCATTACGACAAGCTAAAGCGTATCCGACATTAGCTCAGCTGCAGCTCACGTTCCCTCAACACCTTGATTCGATCTCGCAGTTCGGCGGCCCGCTCAAACTCAAAGCGTTTTGCGGCTGCCCGCATCTCGACTTGCAGTCGGCCGATGGTCGCTTCCAGATGCTCAGGAGCGTAATCTTCAATCTCGTCGATATCTGTCGGCACTTTGAAGTAATCAGCCTCGGATGCCGTAATCAGCGTCGCTTCGATGGGCTTGACGATCGTCTGAGGAGTGATCCCATTCTCCCGATTGTAAACCTCCTGAATCGAACGTCTCCGGTTCGTTTCATCAATCGCTCGCTTCATTGAATCGGTCATACGGTCGGCGTAGAGAATCGCCTTGCCTTGGGCATTGCGTGCCGCGCGTCCAATTGTTTGAATCAACGACTGCTCGGACCGCAAAAACCCTTCCTTGTCCGCGTCGAGAATCGCTACCAGTGACACCTCAGGAAGATCCAATCCCTCACGCAACAGGTTGATTCCCACTAACACATCAAATTCACCACGTCTTAGATCACGCAAAATCTTTATTCGCTCAAGCGTTTCAATATCTGAGTGCAGATAACGGACGCGCACTCCTACCTCAGTGAAGTACTCCGTCAGATCTTCCGCCATTCGCTTAGTCAGCGTGGTCACCAACACTCGTTCATGACACTCAGCTCTTTGCCGGCACTCCTCAAGCAAGTGATCGATCTGACCTTTCACTGGATGCACTTCGACGAGTGGATCCATAAGACCGGTCGGACGAATTATCTGTTCGATTACTTCACCGCTTGCTTTCGTCAACTCATAAGGTCCGGGGGTCGCAGAAACATAAATGGTTTGGCCAACACGAGCTTCAAACTCCTTGAAATTGAGTGGACGGTTGTCGAGAGCTGACGGCAAACGAAACCCGTATTCAACCAGCGTTCGCTTACGCGACTGATCACCCTCAAACATGCCTCGAACCTGCGGCACGGACTGGTGCGACTCATCGATCACAATCAAAGTGTCGCGCGGCAGATAATCAATCAGAGTCGGAGGCGGCTCGCCAGGCTTCTTGCCGGTAAGATGTCTGGAATAGTTTTCAATTCCCCGGCAGAAGCCCATCTCCTTGATCATTTCCATATCAAACATCGTTCGTTGATGTAGCCGCTGCGCTTCAACCAGTTTTCCTTCTGCAATCAGCTTCGGTTCCCACCAATCGAGCTCTTCTTTTATCGTCTTGAGTGCTCGCCTGATTGTTGGGCGTGACATTACGTAGTGGGTTTTGGGATAAATCGGCACCCGTGAGCTGTGCTTTTCAATGACCTCACCCAGCAACGGATCGATGGTGGAGATAGAATCGATTTCATCTCCCCATAGCTCAATTCGGTAAGCCTGATCCTGATAGCTCGGATAGACCTCGATGACGTCTCCACGTACACGGAAAGTACCGCGCTGAAAGTTAGCGTCTGAACGTTCATACTGCAGTTCGACGAGCCGTTGCAGTATCACGTCTCGTGACATACGTGCGCCGGGCTCGACAAACATCAACAGACCGTAATAAGCATCCGGATCGCCCAGGCCATAGATGCAAGACACGCTCGCAACAACGATTACATCGCGTCTTTCGAACAGCGCACGCGTCGCTGACATTCTTAACCGATCGATCTCTTCGTTGACTATCGCTTCTTTCTCAATATAGACATCCGCAGCCGGCACGTATGCTTCCGGTTGATAATAGTCGTAGTACGAGACGAAGTACTCCACAGCGTTCTGAGGAAATAACGAGCGGAATTCCTGGTAGAGCTGAGCTGCGAGCGTTTTGTTGTGAGCCAGCACCAAAGTCGAGCGTTGCGTCCGTTCGATCACACTCGCTATCGAGAAAGTTTTGCCGCTTCCGGTGATGCCGAGAAGAACCTGATCTTTGGCACCGTCGTTCAGCCCACGGACCAAGGCATCGATCGCCGCAGGCTGATCCCCTTTGGGTTGATACTCTGACCGGAGTTTGAAGCGCATAGAAAAAGATCAATAGTAAATGGTAAGCCGCCGATCGCAAAAGACAGGAGCAGGAGCAGCAGGCAGGAGCAGGAAAAGACAGGAGGCAGGAGCACCACGCTCCTGCGCGTGGTGCTCCTGCCTCCTGTCTTTTTTATGCCGCGGAGGGAGTAGCGTCGAGGGGTTTTCCACCAAGTTGCATTGCTGTCTCTTTTATCGCGACGTGAAGTTCGGCGGGCATGGAGTTCTTGGCGAGTAAGCGTTGAAACTCGAGCGGCAAATCCGGAGCGCCACTGGTACCCAACAACCGAATTAGCGCAAGCCTCAACTCAATATTGGGGTGATCTTCGATCACGCGCATCAGAGGTCCAAAGGTACCGGCTTTAGCGATCAGAAAAAGGAGGGAGAAGGCGCGGTAGGAATGACTGTGACTGCTTCCGGTCAAATCTTCTATCGCTTCGTTTACCAAACCTGACTTTTCTAATGCGACACCGATCTGTTGTCGCTCTTCGCGCGTCCCTCCATGCAAGACCATGTTGAGGAAAGAAGCTGCGCGTTCAGGATCTGAACTATAAAGTTGTCGGATAATTGCCGGCCGTTGTTGATCGGTGCATTCAATTACGGAAGCGGCTGTTCGATCAAACTGATCAGCGAACACGCGAGGGTTAATGCGTTGCTCCGACCTCCGTTGCGCGAGATCCTGGGCAGCACGCCTGAGGGTGGCAATGTCGCGCTGCCACTGTTCGTCGTCACGTCTTCTGGAGCCCGCTTCGCGTTCTGGTCGATGCTGGTTCTCACTAAGTCGATGAGAACGCGCAGGCTTACGTGGGTGCTGCGCCAGTGTCCTGATAATACCGACCTTCTTCTTCATGGCTGTGACCAGGTGTCGGCAAGCCTCGCTTCGCTCAATGCAGTGGCAAAACAGTCAGTACCGTAACGCGGTAGCGTCGGGTCGTCCTTACGATACGAATGTAATAAGACAGATCACGACCCGA
>DATBSH010000414.1:0-9516 GCA_036559885.1 Pyrinomonadaceae bacterium | reverse complement strand
AGAGTGTCCTTTGACGTAAGCCACAAAATCCTCTAGGTCTTCAAAGATAAACCTATCTGGCGCACGCGCACCACGGTAATGCCAATGCTCAACTATTATCGGACCTTCATCCTCGACAGTCTTACGAATGGCATCTAGATTATACTGAGATAGAATCTTCGGACCATCCGGTCGCCAATCATCTGCTTCGGCACGGATCTTCATTCTTTCAGTGTACCCTCCTGCGCTTCGGCGACGTGCAAATTAAATGATTCTGTTAAGGCTTGAGCTTCGTCCACGTTGAAAGGTCGAAGCGGTCTCCGGGTTTAAGCCAGTAGTACCAGGAACCCTCGCGTCGAATGTTGTCGTAGATTGCGACTCTGCCGGTGCCGATCACTTCAAACACATTCTGTCGCACCAGCAGCGCCGCGTCGTCATCGATTCCAACGCCGAGAATGTGCGGATGCGCATCGACAACGTTTACCAACTCTGCGTCGCGTTTCGCCGACGTCAAATGTGGATTGATCGCCACATTCGTAAGGAAGCCAAAACCCTTGGTCCTTCCCGGCGCCATTAACAACGGCTTGTCCGCTCGACCACGCACCGTGAATGAGCCCTGGATTATTGCGCCGGCAGAACTTCCGAAGATCACACCGCCGCGGTTTAGAAGCGCCTTCAGCGCAGCGTGAGTGCGCGTGCCGAGGTACGCGTCCGCAAGGCGACCTGAATTTCCAGGGGTCAAGTACACGCCAGTCGCGTTATCGAGTGAGGCAACAAAGGCTTTTGTGTTAGACACGCGACGATCGCGAGTGTGAATGATCTCCACCCGATCGACGCCAAACCAGCGCTTCAGATACTCATGGTACTTTCGCCACTCATCCCGATCGCGCGGCCAATCAGGATCGAGGATCACGTTATCGTCGCCAAAGCGGATCGCAGATGGGGCGGTTGGAATCACCACAATTCGCGCTTGAGGACCACCGGCCAGTGCGACGAAGCGCCGAACAATCTGCTCCGTTGTGCCACCTCCGTCGACAATTAGAGTACCGTTTGCTGGTCCGGAGGACTTCTGTGCTGCGACCAGGCCGGCGCACAACGTTATAAACGCAATGACCCCACAAAACGACGACCCCTTTGACTGTAACCGCAAAAGCATGAAACCTTACCTGGTTATAGTGCTGACCGAGAAAGACTCGTCGCCAAAAGATCCAAAATAACGGAGTTAGGGTTGTTCATTGGACTCAAAACCAGTACCCACATTGGATCGTTACCTCTTAGAATGCAGCCACCGAGAACGACTTCGCCGCGTTCTGCCCGAGCAACGTCGTCCTCCCTTGGCGCGCCCATAATTAGCGGAACAAATCGCGGTGGACCGGGTTAATCCGTTAGCGTAATGTCGATGGGGAGGAAAACGGCAACTAAGAACACCCTGAAGGTTTTTGTTTCCGTTATATGCATACTGAATACATGAAGTACTTTAGACGCCCGTGCCGATAAAAGTTCAATCGCCCTGGTTTATCTGGAGACTCTCTGCGCTTACATAGTAGATATGCCAACGTCCTCGGCCGAGAGCGTTCCAGCGGTCCAGGATTTCGGAATAAGTGAGTCCCTTACCTATCGTGACTTCCGTGTTCGGAAGCTTCCGGTTGCTCGTAAAGAATAAGTAACGTCCGTCAGGAGAAACGACGGCGCATGTTTCTTCGGCAGGTGAGTTAATCGGCGCGCCGAGATTGCGTGGAGTAGTCCACTCTCCGTCGCGTCTGTAACTAATGTAAAAATCAGTTCCGCCGAGCCCTGAAGGATTTTTCGCCTCAAAAATCATATACCGCTCATTCGGCGCAACATATATGCCCGCCTCTTTCATGTCAGCGTTGATAGGTGATCCAAGTTTTTCTGCCGTTTCATACCGGCCGTTACTGTACGGCGCACGCCAGATTCCCCCCGGCGCGAACCTTGAAAAATACAAAGTACCATCCGCCGTCACTGCTGGATAAAGCTCGTGTGCGTCGGTGTTAATTACGTCACCGAGATGCCGTGGCGTAGTTGAGCGGCCCGGCAAAAGCTCAACTACCCAAAGGTCATAGTCTTTCTTTGCTTGCTCACCATTAACCGGGCGCCGCGAAGCAAAGAACAGTTTTGATCCATCCGGTGACATGAATGGTTCAGCGTCTGAGTACTTTCCAGAGAAGGGCGCTATCTCAGGACTGACCCAATGACCGTTTTTGAAACGACAGACGATAATTGCGTAATCGCTTCCGACCTCCATCGTGTAATAGACAGTACGCCCGTCTGGGCTGAACGCCGGACGATATGTGGTTGTTACTGGAATCGAAATTACACCCGGAGAAAATAGAACAGGTGACGCTGGAGGTTTCTCGCCGAAAGGAGATTGGTTCGCTAACGGTCGCTGTCCGAGCCCAGTTATGATCTCGCAACAGAACAGCGTACCCAGAGTGACAACTTTCGTAAAGAATCCCCTTTGCACAGTGATCTCCTCCACGTTGAGCTGAATACGGGCACTAAAACGATCGCGGCGACCTCCTCCGTTACAGGGCATTCCGCTCGGCCGGCTTATCGCTTGCGCTTTGTAATTTCAAGCCAGTCTTGATCGTAGGTCCTGTCACGCCCGAGTTCACGCATAATCAGATTTCTTCGCGCACACTCCGCCTTAATCCAACGTCGACTATGATAAATACAGCCGGGCTTCTCCGACTCGTGACTCGTTCCGTGCCACTCATCGCCTCGATAATCGGGATGCCTCCAACTCGCCGGTAGGTATGACGTGAGAAACACCGCATCATGGTTCGAGTCGCGAAGAAATGCGTTGAGCATCGTTTGTATCTGCGACTTGGAGGCATGCGTCCATATTGAATAAGCCAAAAAGACATCGAACTTCTCCCCGAAAACAGAAGTGTCAAAGCTGGAGTTTGTATCGAACCGCGGGTGCTTAGCCGCCACGACCTCTGGCTCTAGAATGACCTGAGTGCCCATATCTAATCTCCCCTTATGAGGCTCAATGCCGCAATAGCACCCCGGGTCCAAGAAATGAATCAACCAGTAACCGCCGCGCAGGACGCCGCACCCTATATCCACGAGCTTACAGTCAGGAGTTAAGCCAGAGTTCACCAAGTAAATGAAAAGTTCTCTGCCGCCGGTTTCAAAATCCCGTACGGGGACGCCGAGGAATGTTTTCTCGCCGAGCATCTCGGCCTTCTGCTGTAATCGCATTGAGCAGGCTTGTTCTTTTTTTAAGACTATGCGCTGTTTTCTCTGAAATTCTTTTCGAACCGACAGAATATGAAAAAGGCAACTGCGATCGTAAGCGTTAGGATAGTTCCCTGGTTACGCGCTAGCGATCTTAGTCATGAGGTCAAGAAGCTTTCTCGTGGTGTTCAGGTTCCTGATTGTCACTTCCTGATAGATCTTTTGCCCTGAGACCTTGAGCATGTCCGTTCTGGGGAGGTTGCTTATCTGCGCCGACCAAAGAAGGGCACCTGACCGATAAGTCACTTCCTCGACCTCGGGGTTTGGTGACAGTCGGTTCAAGATTTCTTCAGAATCAATTGAGTGACGGAGGAATATGACGTTGTACTTATAGCGCGGGTCACCATTCCAGCTTGCAGGCAAGCTCGCGACAAGATTCGCCATCTCTGAAAGATTGCGAACAACTACTTTGGATTCGAGGTGATAGTCTTTCGATAACATGCCCTCAATGTTTCGTTCTATCTTCCGCTGATCGACTTCTTTTGTCTTAAATATGACGTTCCCACTGTTGATGTAGGTGGTGACGCCTGTGAATCCGATCTTCTCGAAGCTTGCTTTGAGCGCGGGCATGCTAATGATGTTCTTGCCGCCTACATTAACAGCGCGCAAGAGAGCCACAAAAACAGTGACAGGTGGTTTGGATGTTTTCTTCATAGACGAAACTGAACTACCACGCGACCCAAACAATAACATTCATCACGCGAGCTTTGGTTTGCGTTTGTGCCATTCTGTTCCTCGCTCGTAGGCGTATGCAAGCTGAAGAACGGTTGCCTCACCTCCCGGTGGACCACTTATCTGAAGGCCGATTGGCAAACCCAATTGCGTAAAGCCACACGGAATGGAGATTGTAGGCAAGCCAAATAAGTTGAATGGGCGAGTATTGCGCACTGTTACGAGTTCCTTGGCGCGAAGATGATCAAGGTCCCCTAAAAGTCCTGCAATCGTCGACGGAGGCACGGGTGTAGTCGGCGTAATAATAAGGTCGACAGTCTTAAACAGATCTGCGGCTGACCGCCGAAATTGATCTAGTTGGCGACGGTAGTAAATGTAATCTGCTGCGCTAGTTTCCGCTCCAGTCCTAAGTCTCTTCAAAGTGTCAGGCTGGTATAGTTCCGGAGTCTTCGTAATGTACTCCCGATGGTACGTATATGCTTCCGCTCTCTGAACAAGGAGCGCCGTATCATTGACAGCCGGAATCTCGATCTCGCGGTGATTGGACGTGAGTCTTTGTAGGAGAGTAAGAGCGCTGTCTATCGCTGCTTGGATCTCGGGATGCAGTCCTTCGAAAAAGTGGGCGCGAGGTATGCCCAGCCTCAAAGACGAAGTGCTTGCCGCTAATTTTCCTCGATAATCTTGAACAGCTGTATCCGTGCTGTTTGTGTCGTTTGGATCGTAGCCAGCGATGACCTGAAGGGTTAGGGCTGCGTCACTGACGGTGCGCGTCAGCGGACCTAAGTGGTCAAGGGACCACGAGAGCGGTATAACTCCCCTCGCACTTACTCGTCCGTAGGTCGGTTTAAGTCCAACGATGCCGCAGTAAGCTGCGGGTTGCCGAATCGAACCACCGGTATCAGACCCGATTGCGCAGTAACAGAGTTCCGCCGCTACAGCCGCGGCAGACCCGCCAGAAGAGCCGCCAGTGCTATGGGCCAGTTCCCATGGGTTGTGAATCGGACCAAAGTAGCTAATTACGGAACTGCCGCCATAGGCAAATTCGTGCATATTAAGCTTGCCCAGGATCACGGCGCCGGCAGCTTTGAGGCGGCGCACAACCTCTGCATCCTCTGTAGGTATTCGATCTTTGAACAACCCACTCGCGGCAGTGGTGCGCACACCAGCCATGTCGAATAAATCCTTTAGCGCGACGGGAATGCCGTGAAGGGGACCGCGCCAACGCCCTCGCTGAATTTCAGCCTCAGCCGATCGCGCGCTCGCCAATGCCGTTTCGGCCGTCACCGTGATAAATGCATTGAGGATCGGATTCAACCGCTCGATCCGAGCAAGACAGGCTTTCGCCAGATCAACAGGAGAGATCCGTTTCTTCCGAAGTTGTTCAGCGGCATCTTGGATACTCAGATTCATAACGTCAGTCGTGCTGAGGTCACTCGCGTTTATAGAACATGATGCCAGGGCCAGCGATCCGGCGGCCGATGCGGCTGTCGCGAGGAAAGACCTCCGCGTGAGATCATCGCGACGGGTTGGTAGTCCACGTTCAGAATCATGCATGATCACGCTCGGGCTTTACGTTTACACCATTTGCAGCCGAACTGAAACAACACGCAAAGTGATTATGGATGACCCTCATCCATCAGCACCCGGTTGAGTTCCACCAGTTCTTGAAATGCGCCCAACTATCTCAGCAATCAATTTGGTTTTCGCTCAACAAAGTTCTTGGACGTTTCAAGTACAGCTAGAAGTTCATATTCTTATACGGCAGACATTTGACCGCGCCTTCTTTGAGGAAACCGTCGAAGTAAGTTTTTGGTGGGTCGAATGGTTCGGTTTCCCCACCCCACGCTAGTGGATACATGAAGATCCGATAGGCGATCGGCCGTGAGTCCTGCTTCATCCTCTGCCACAGCTGCAATGATTTTGAGTTGCTTTTAAACTGTTCTTCGTATACGCAAAATTTAGTTTTATCAGCATTCTGGCCAACAAAATCAGGAACCAGCTTAATCGTAAAGTGATAAACAACTCCACCTTTGTACCACGCCTCACTGCCATACTTCACGAGCGTGTTCAAATCAACATGAATCTGGGGCGTTGCATAAGATGGGGGCTCGGGTTTCGGGTTTATCTCTTCGCTAAGAACCTCCATGTCGATCAGACCGCGCATATCATCGTCTTCATAGAAAGGGAACACCTGAAGAGAATGAGCATAGTCACCGTCCGTAGCGAAGCGTATGTCGTAACTCAGCTTTATGCCCAGCTTGTTTCCGCGTTCAGATACGAAGGACTCGTGCGTCACATTAGAGATCTCAATGCGCGGCATCACAATCACTCCGTCCGGGTTTTTCCTGGCACGCTCCTCAAGCTTTGCCAGCGCCTCCTTCTCCATCTCTAACAGTGCAGCCGCGAGTCTCTTCGCCTCGCCTGGCGCGAGGCCGGGCAAGATTGGCGGCGCTGGCGGCCGTCTAGTAGGTCGGAAGAGACGTTCGAAAACGCGCCGGTACTGCTCTCCATCTACGCCGATTCCACTAACGGCGATACGAAAGGGCCGTTCTGGTATTTTAGCGGACCCGAAGAAGTGAGCATTTTCTAACGAGTTGTCCTGCTTGAAAAAGTGAAGTAGTTGGAGAACTCTTCCATCTTGATCGACCAATTCGAATTTCGCGGTTGAGACTGCTTCCTCTCGAAACAGTTCGGCAGTTGCGAGGTATTGCGCGCCTGCGGAGGGCTCTCCAACGAGCTCGGTAAAGTTGGGACCCTCATATCCCAGGTAGGGCCGCTGGAACTCAAAACTAAAGAGCTGAATCTCAGCGGATCGCGGGTTATAGGGAAACTTCTTTACGCGACGCGGTAATTCGGAGTTGGGCCCAGTCTGCGTAGCAATACCCATTGCAGCGTTCAGACCACTATTCTCGTGACTCGGAGTTGGCGACGTGTCAGGTTTACTTGACGTGTCGTTGCCTGCACTTGGGGATGGAGCAGAGGAGAAAAATCCGCTAGCAACCAATAATCCAGCTAGAACGATTGATAATCTTGACGCTGCGGACATAGGCAACCTCCAGACGCTTGCGCTTCAAGACACCTGAAGTCAAACTCCATGCCATCATTTATCAATATCTAACTTTTCCGATGTGACTGTCGGATGTCGGGAATCACGATCAAAAGAAACCGACAGGAGTGGCATATTCTCGGCCTCGGATTCTCCGTCATTCGCGGGACAATACGTAGTTATTTCGAAAAGCAGACAAGGTGAAACCCTCGCTTCGACAATTTATCGTATTTAGCCCTGCGATCGGTTAAAGAAGAGAGAATGGAGTTGGTCATCATCGACTCATACTCGTACTGAACGCCATCTAGCCTGACAACACCGACAGGGATTTCACCATAGAGACCGGATACGAGTTTGTATTCCTGCGCGCCTGCCTCATTAAGTGCGCTGACGAAGTTGTTCAGCTGCGCATTGATAGACTGAATGACGCCGACGCTGTCGTGGGGTTTCTTTAAGCGATAAGAACTCTTGCTCTCATAAGCGCTCGGAAAGATTACAACCGATCTCATAAATGCCTCGAGTCCCCGAAGCCTAATTCTGACCATCTTGCTTTTGTAGTTCAACTTCCGGATTGCTCGTGACTCGCGAGAGCATCGCGGTAGTGTTGAGCTTGTACGAAGCTCAAATGAGTGCATTGGCGATTTTGAGTCAACCGAGGAAGCGTTCTGTTGTCCAGATTTCAGTGTCACGACCCAGGCACTTTGCCACTTTGCATCGATCATTCGCTCAGCCGTTTGCCAAATTGATTCCGGCTAGCTGGTTTGCTACGGTCGTCGTCATGTCCGAGCGTTCCCCTGAACAGATAGATGAGCAGATACGCGAATTGCTCGACTCCCTTTATCGCGTGGATTCGGGACGAATACTGGCAACTCTGATCCGCTTGCTCGGTGATCTTGATCTTGCCGAGGAGGCGATGCACGAAGCCTTTGCGGCTGCGCTGAGCCTGTGGCCGCGGAGTGGAGTACCCGGCAACCCGCGACCATGGTTGATTTCGACGGCCCGCTTCAAAGCCATTGATACTCTGCGTCGACGGGCAAGATTTGATGCGTCTCAAGACGAGCTCGCGCGATATCTCGAAGCGCAATTGAGTTCGGCGGAAAAGTCCAATGAAGAGGACAGCCTTGAGGATGGCCTTGAAGATGATCGCCTGCGTCTGATTTTTACGTGCTGTCATCCATCCCTGGCGCCGGAAGCACACGTTGCGCTCACCTTGCGTGAGGTGTGCGGGCTAACGACCGAAGAGATCGCGAAGGCCTTCCTCATCACTCCGCGTACGCTGGCGCAACGCATTGTGCGTGCAAAGGCAAAGATTCGAGAGACACGGATTCCGTACGAGGTGCCGACGCCGGAGGAATTGCCGGAGCGACTGGGCGCCGTGCTTCATGTCATCTATCTCGTCTTTAACGAGGGTTATTCGGCTGCGGCGGGAGCGGAGGTAACGCGGGCCGAGCTAACCGGCGAGGCGATTCGACTGGGCCGGTTGCTGACCGAGCTCCAGCAAGAGCCGGAAGTCATTGGGCTGCTTTCCCTGATGTTGCTACAGGAATCCCGTCACGCCGCGAGAACCTCTCCGACCGGAGAGCTGATTTTGCTGGAGAACCAGGATCGCTCGCTCTGGAACCGGGAGCAGATCGCCGAAGGGTTGGCATTGCTGGAGAAAGCCCTGAAGTCCCGCCGCTTCGGTTCTTACACACTGCAGGCTGCGATTGCGGCCGTTCATGCGGAGGCGGAATCGGTCGCTGCGACGGACTGGCGGCAGATTGTTGCGCTTTACGACCGATTGCTACGGATTCAGCCTTCGCCAGTTGTGCAGCTAAATCGTGCCGTGGCAATTGCAGAGTGCGATGGTCCAGAGGCCGGTCTGACGCATATCGACGCGGTGTTGGAACATGGCGAATTGGCAAATTATTACCTGGCGCATTCAGCCCGTGCAGATATGTACCGCAGGCTCGGCAGGACAGCTGAGGCTCGTTCCTCTTATGAGAAAGCCCTGGCTCTCACCCAACAGGAACCAGAGCGGCAATTCCTGCAAGAGCGGATTCGGCAGTTGAAATAAAAAAGACTCGTCAGAAGCCGATGCGGATATTGAGATGACCAGGCGCAAAGCATAGTTCTAAGTGCGCCTAACAAAACCGCGGCGCAAGTAGGCGAGAAAACAGGATGGTTGCGAGCCACGGGATCGAGTCGAAGGAGCGCCTAGGGAGCCACCGGTTTCTCCGAAGGCTGTGAACGCTTCAGAAGAGTTCCTCGGCCAGCGCGACGATGATGCCCGCAGGGCCTCGCATGTAGCAGAGTCTGTACTTGTCCTCGTACTGGGCCACCTCGCCGACGAGTTCGGCGCCGTTGGCTCGCAGGCGAGTGACCGTGTCGTCGACGCTTTCGACTGTAAACATGACGCTCCGGAGGCCCAGCGCGTTCGGCGGTGCGATCGCCGGTTCGATCTCGACCAGTTTTGGATTGCGAAACTTCGTCAGCTCAAGCCGCCCGTGCCCATCTGGGGTCCGCATCATAACGATGTCGACTTGGACACTTTCGAGCCCGTTGACGCGGTCCAC
>DATBSH010000413.1:0-17148 GCA_036559885.1 Pyrinomonadaceae bacterium | reverse complement strand
GAAGGATGAAGGATGAGGGAAGAAGGATGAAGGATGAGGGAAGAAGGATGAAGGATGAAGAATGAAGAATACAAGCCCCGAATGCTCGGACTGCCAAAGCTTCATCCTTCATCCCCCATCCTTCATCCTTCGCTTGGCCCTGTGTTATGGTGATTGAGACGATGGCTGTGAAACGAAGAATAATTCGGGCCGGTGGTTGGGGGCTGATCAAACGTATGATCAAGCCTATCCCTGTAATCGGCTCTCTTTTTGCTGTTGGCCTGGCCGGCTATGAAATCAAGAAGAAGGGCTTGTTACCAGGTGCGGTCCATGTCGGTCTGGATGTAACGCCAGTAGTCGGCACCGCAAAGAATGTTGTCGAGATCTTCACTGGCGATCTGATTCCGGATAAAGCTGACCGGAAGAAGAATTCCAAAGTCCCTCCTTATCAGCCTCCGAAACAATTACCCCCAACGGAAGAGACTGCGTAGACATCAAACACCAGGCTTTAAAACCATCCACAGATTACGCAGATTACACAGATTAAGATTTCGGATTTCGGAATGCGGATTTCGGATTTCGTGTATCCTCAAGTTTCAGTAAGGGCGGCAACTTGAAGGGCATAAGCGATCCTCAATACTTACACAAAGTGTTGATACATACACGAAATCCGAAATCCGCATTCCGAAATCCGAAATCTTAATCTGTGTAATCTGCGCAATCTGTGGATGGTTTTTAGTGTGTCAGGACATCTCGCCGGCAAACACCGGCGGTTTTTCAGTGAACGGCCTCGTCAGTTCGTATGCATAAGCCAGCTTGAACAGCGTCGGTTCGGACCAGTATGGCCCAAGCAGCTGGAAACCAATTGGCAGTTGTCCTGACGACAACGCGCACGGCACGCTCAGTCCGGGAACTCCGGCGAGATTTGCCGTCACTGTGTAGATGTCGTTCAAGTACATTGCTAAGGGATCATCAACCTTTTCGCCAATACTGAACGCATGTGTGGGCGAGGTGGGTGTGATGATCGCATCGCATTGTTTGAATGCGTTCAGAAAGTCGTTCTTTATGAGCGTCCTGACTTGTTGCGCCTTTCGGTAGTACGCGTCGTAATAACCGGCGGAGAGAACGTAGGTGCCGAGCATGATGCGCCGTTTCACTTCCGGTCCAAACCCTTCTTCGCGAGTCTTCCGGTACATCTGACGTAACGCAGGAGCATCCTCCGCTCGAAATCCATAACGAACGCCGTCAAAACGCGCCAGATTCGACGACGCTTCAGCGGTCGCAATGATGTAGTAAACGGCAATCGCGTAACGCGCGTGCGGTAGGTCAACGTCGACTATCTCGGCGCCCAATTCCCGATAAACATCCACGACAGCTCGCACGGCCTTCCCGATCTCGTCGTCGAGGCCAACACGAAAGAGTGACTGCGGGAATCCGACACGTGCGCCTTTGATATCGGTGGCAAGAGATCCTACGTAATCTGGTACAGGCACGTTTGCCGTAGTTGCATCATGTACGTCGCGCCCTGCAATCACTCCTAAGACACGTGCGGCGTCAGTTACATTACGCGCAAACACGCCGACTTGATCGAGTGACGAGGCAAAAGCGACAAGACCGTAACGCGAGTTGCGCCCGTAGGTGGGCTTCAGCCCAACGACGCCACACAACGCAGCAGGTTGACGCACTGATCCACCGGTGTCCGAACCGAGTGCGACCGGTACGATACCCGCGGCCACCGCAGCGGCAGAACCTCCCGAGGAACCGCCAGGAACTTTTGAGGTGTTCCATGGATTTCGCACTGGGCCAAACGCGGAATTCTCGTTGGACGAGCCCATCGCAAACTCGTCGCAATTCGTTTTTCCAATAATCACTGCACCAGCATCGAGCAAGCGGTTAATTACAGTTGCGTTGTAAGGTGGATGGTAGTCACCAAGGATGCGCGACCCGCACGACGTTTGAAGTCCGCGTACGCAGATGTTGTCTTTGATGGCGATCGGAATTCCGGCGAGTGGTTGTGAGCTGTGCGCATCGAGCTGGTCAGCGCGCCTCAGTGCGCCCTCGCGGTCTATCTCAAGAAACGCATTCAACGTTGCATTGAGTTTCTCCGCGGCGTTGAGGGAGAACTCGATTTTTTTACGACTGGACGTCACGATGCGACAATAGATTCGATTGAGATGGTCTTACAACACCTTCGGAACTCTGAAATATCCCTCTGCCGGATCAGGTGCTTCCTCCAAAGCGGTTGCCTGGCCTAAGGAGGGTTCTAGCTCATCATCGCGAGATGAATCGGTTTGTTCTCCTTCTGGCGTCAGTCCGCCAAGCGCGGGCTGCACGTTCTTTGTGTCCAGCTCGTTCAGCTGCTCGACGTAACTAACGATCTCTGCGATCTGTGGGCCAAACAGTTTCACTTCCGCCTCGTCTAATTCAAGATGGGCCAGTTGAGCAATCTTTTCGATGTCTGATTCTTTTATGGGCATAAACCACAGTCCAATCGTTAATCCTGGCTGCCCCGACGTTCGCGGCTCTTCATCACGCTGACGGCCGCACGCAAAAACTTCCGCGATAGCTGTTCATCTTCAATAGCACGCGCAGCTGCCAACAGGTCGGGTGGGACGTCACTTTCCACTAAGTCTGTGCTGCTTTGCGAAGTGTCTTTGGGCTTTTGCCTAAGTCTTCGGTCGATTCTCAATTCAATGTCTGTAACGAGTGGCCTACCGAGTAGGTTGTTGATTCGAAACAGGAGCTCCGCTTTAAGAAAGCCCAACTGTTTTTGCCACGCAGAATCCGGTACGGCCACAATCATCGTTTGTCCTGAAAGCGCAATCGGCTGCGCGTGGTTGCGTAAGCCATCGCCCGCCGCGTTTTTCCACGCAGCCATCGCAGCAGCTTGCACAACTTGCGCATCATCGCCCGCCGCTCGAATAATCATCGGCAGAGATTTGATTAAGGTGTCCACGGTTAAGGTCCGCGCCAGTGTAACGAACAATTGTCTGTCCGACCAAGTGTCGAAAAAACCTCTCTGTGTAACCGCGGTTGCACAGAGAAAACGAACTTTAGTACGTCACTATGAACTGATCCGTTCATTTGTACCGGCCCGCCACCACATAAATTCTGTGCTGATTTTCAGGCTCGAATGTGTAATCTGTAGATCAACTTGAGAGATTTGCTTCTACCACACCTCGTCCTTGCGTCCCGCAGTCCGCGGAGGGCCGAAATACTTGCAGTGGTTGGCTGGCCCTTTGAAGTGGTCGTCGCAGGTGTCGACGAATCGCGCAACAACCATGAAGATGCGATTGCCTACGTTGAGCGACTGGCGGAGTCGAAAGCGAGGGCTGTTGCTGTCAAGTTGCCTGACCGTTTGGTGTTGGGGGCG
This sequence comes from Pyrinomonadaceae bacterium, assembly GCA_036559885.1. GTDB lineage: Bacteria > Acidobacteriota > Blastocatellia > Pyrinomonadales > Pyrinomonadaceae > PSRF01. The sequence goes on along the minus strand of DATBSH010000413.1, from coordinate 13,796 downwards.
GATACAACGGTCGTTGTTAACAATCAAATCCTGGGACAACCGATTGATGCAGAGGATGCTAAACGCATGCTCACTCTGTTGAATGATCGGTGGCATGACGTCATCACAGGCGTGGCGATCATCAGCTCGGGCCGCGAAATGACTTGCCTCGTCAGGCACGAAAGAACCCGTGTACGGTTTGCCAAAATGTCAGACCAGCAGATTGATTGGTACATCGCAACGGGCGAGCCCATGGACAAGGCCGGCGCTTACGCAGTTCAGGGGAAAGCCGGCCTGTTCATCGAAGAGATCCAGGGAGACTATTTCAATGTAGTTGGATTGCCGATCCGATTGGTTTATGAAATGGCGATCGGCATTCAACGCGGGAAAATGTCCGATAAGCTTTAAGCTTGTCACTTCGAATTATTTGGCAAGCGACTTAGGAGAGAACCGTCCCACCGTCAATGTTGATTGCCTGACCGTTGATGCCGCGACCTTCTTCCGAGGCCAGTAGTAGTGCAACCGCCGCAACTTCCTCTGGAGTGATCAGTCGGTTCTGCGGACTCATTTTTTCAAGAATGTGCAACGCTTCCTCTGTCGAGCGGCCCGTCCTGGTTGTAATGTTTTGAACTGCCCGAGTCGTCATATCGGTGTCGACATAACCCGGACAGATTGCGTTCACTGTTATTCCGTGTGCTGCGACTTCCAGCGCTACGGAACGTGTGAGGCCAAGGACGCCATGCTTAGAAGCAGAGTACGCGGCTATGTACGGCGCTCCCATTCTTGCCGCAATTGATGCGATGTTGATGATCCGACCCCAATTCCGTTCGATCATCGACGGCAGTGCGGCGCGCGTGCAATAAAAGGTTCCGGAGAGATTGATGGCGATGTGTCGTTGCCAGAGGTCATCATCTGTGTGGATCAGCGTTGCACTCTCGGCGATGCCCGCGTTGTTCACGAGTATGTCGGGCGCAGCTCCGAGAACGTCGCCAGCCTGACGGAACATTCCTGCGACACTTTGCGGATTCGCAACGTCACAAACCAGAGCAAGCGCGTTCGGTCCGATTTCTTTCGCAACCGCTTCCACTTGATGTTTCGTGCGAGCAGAGACGATCACCTTTGCACCCTCTCGTGCAAATGCAAGAGCGATCGCGCGGCCAATACCGCGCCCGCCGCCAGTGATGAGTGCAATTTTGTTTTCGAGCATAGAGTACGTTAGTCGAAACGACGGACCTTTCGGCAAATGACAGGTTGGGAAGGATTGCTTGCTTGCCCCGGCTTCAAACGTGCATTCATATTCAACTGCAGAACGAGCGAAGCGACCGATTTCAACTTAGGTTGAGCCGATAGTTAGTGGAATCGGTCGCTTCGCTCCCGTTCTGTAGTTGAATAGCACTCGCGGTACGCGCCGCTCTGATGGCCTCCATCAATGGCCTGTAAACTTCGGCTCACGTTTCTCCAGGAACGCACGAATACCTTCGTGCCCATCCTGAGACTCGAAGCATCTGAGTTGCGCTTCGGTTTCGAAGCGCAGCATCTCATCCAGATCCGCACGTTCGCTCATGTAAACCGCTTGCTTCGCAGCAGCGACCGCCAGCGGCGGCGCGGCGCGTAATCGTTCGGCGAGTTCTTGGGTCGCAGCTTCCAACTCTTCTGGTGATACTACCTGATTGACGATACCTAACCGCATTGCTTCTGCCGCATCAATCGTCTCACCAAGGAAAAACATTTCGCACGCCTTATTCGGGGTCACGAGTCGGGGCAGAAAGAAGGTGCCGCCCCAATCCGGATGAAGCCCAACCTTCAAAAACGATTGGCTGAACGAAGCATTGGTTGAAGCAACACGCATATCGCACGCAAACGCGAGGTTACATCCAGCTCCGGACGCTGGCCCATTCACTGCTGCAATAACAGGCTTGCTCAAAGCTCGAATGCCCGTAATCACTCTGCGACCGGCACCCAAGATGCGCGCAAATTCTTCGCTGTCGGCGCGTTTCATCAACTCAGCCATGAAACCGACGTCACCTCCAGCGCAAAAGGCACGACCTGCCCCAGTGATAATGACCACGCGAACATTTCGATCACTGCCGGCGTGCTCCAATGCCTCGGCGAGATCGCGACGCATATGACCGATGAAAGCGTTCAACTTCTCCGGCCTATTCAGAGTGATCGTCGCAATGCCTTCGACTTCAGAGATGAGAATGTTTTCGTACATACGCAAGGGCCTTTGGTCTTTGGTCTTGAGTCTTTGGCTTTCTGTCTATCTCGCTTGCTTTTCATTTGGCAGCGGTGGCCCAGAGTGTAAACATTGAAAGATCAGATCCAAAGACCTACCTACCCTTAAATTCTGGTTTTCTCTTCCCAACATACGCCTCCAGCCCTTCCTTAGCATCTTCCGATTGGAAGAGTTGTTGTTGCAGCTCACGCTCGAGCGCCAGACCAGACTCGATGGGAACCTCGGCACCCGTTTGCACACTCCGTTTAATCCGACCAATTGCATAAGCCGCGCGTTTTGGAGTCGTGAACTGTTGCGCGTACTCGTTAGTCTGCTCTCTGAACTGTTCGATCGTTTCGCTCGGAAACAACTGATTGACGATCCCGAGTTCAGCTCCGCGCTCGAAATCAAATAGTTCGCCAGTTGCCATCAATTCGATAGCCTTTGATTTTCCGACAAGTCGCGCGAGGCGTTGCGTTCCTCCCGTGCCCGGCAAAACTCCGAGCGACACTTCCGGCAATCCCATTTTGCCAGCGCCCTTCCGCGCAACCCGCAGATCCGCCGCTATCGCAACTTCGAGCCCCCCACCGACACAGTGACCATTAATTGCCGCAATGACTAGCTTCGGCGTTTGCTCAAGTCGAGAGAGAGTTTCGTTAGCGTGCAAACAGAAGTAGTACTTGTACGTTGGTGTTACTTTCGCCAGCATTTGAATGTCTGCGCCCGCACAGAAAAATTTTTCGCCAGCTCCCGTAATGACGATCACCTGCACAGTTTCATCCATCCGCGCGGTGAGAATTGCTTCATCCAACTGTTGCATCATTTCGTAGCTGTAAGTGTTTGCGGGCGGATCATTCAACGTGATCGTTGCGATTCCACTCTTAATTTGGAAGTCTAGTTTTGACGTGGTTTGGTCCATTGATGTTCCGCGAATTTGAGTGATCAGCCCTCCCTGACGGTCGGACTAACTGCCCTGTTCCTGCTAATGCCCGGCGTCGGTCTGCTTCCATTCGTAAACTGAAATGTGTTTCTGACTCTCTGATGTAAACGGTTCGTGACGCCAACCAGCGAATCGTTCACGCAGGCGCAAACCTGCCAGCTGCGCCATAAGATCCAACTCCGATGGCCAGGCATAACGTATCTGAATTGGAAAGAGACGAACGCCGCCGTCCGTTATGACGACTTTTTGACTTACGACTCTTTGCGTGACTGAGTCGTGTTCGCCGACATCAAGTTCAATTCGATCTGTCGTAACCGTGGTGGGCCAGTTTACGCGACCTCGCCCGAAGCGAGCTACGTCCGGAACAAATGCTTCAATTACAAAGCACCCTTTCTTTGCCAGATGAGATGCCACATTACGAAAGCAACGAACCTGCGCTTCCTGAGAAGGTAACGCGAAAATCGTGTTGAAAACCACATAGATCAGTTGAAATTCACCATCGACCGGTACGTCGGCAAAGTTGCCTTTTGTGACGATAACCTTGTCCGAGTTTGGCTTGGTACGCAGCTGCGCAATCATCGAATCCGCTGCGTCGACTCCATGGACTTCAACGTTCTTAGCCGCCAAAGGTAGAGCGAAGCGTCCTGTTCCAATTCCAAGTTCAAGCACTTTACCTCCGTCGGCAAGTTCAGCCAGGAAAGTTATCGCATCCGGATCGCAGGAAGGGAACCACTGGTCGTAAACACTGGCCACACGGTCGCCATAAGTTTCTTCTGAGTATTCGCTCATGATTTAGTAAGTACCATTTGCGGTAGCAAACGGCCAGGCGTTCCACTCAGCGTTAATTCTTCACCATTTGATACTCCGACACGTCGGGGTACTGAATGGCTAGCCGTTTGTACGTCTCCAGACGCTTAGGTTCTCCGTCTGTTTGGGAAAGCGCTTAGCCGGCATTACGTCAAGATCATTACCCGAGAGAAACCCGCCTAGAAAAAGTTGCGTCAGGTTTTGCGCGAGATCGTTGACCTTCAGTTTTCCTTTTGGATCATACCAGTTGTAAATCCAATTCATCATGCCGAAGAGCGCGTAAGTAGCAACGGTTAGATCGACGTGCTGCGCATGCGGCTTCGTCGACTGGACCTCGCCGAGGATGTTTCTCGCAAGTTTTGCGTACGTGTCTTTGCGCGTGGAAACGTGGGCATGCAGATCACCTCTCAACGACTCAGCCTCGTGTGAGAGCACCTTCATTTCCGCCATATTGGCGGCAAAGAAGGACAGATGATTCTCGATCATGATCTTCAATTTCATTACTGGATCGTCAACTTCGCGAAGACGTTCCTCCAGCCGGTTGACGACGCGGCCAAAGCAGTTGTCCTGGATGAGAAATAGAAGTTCCTCTTTCGATTTGCAGTAATGATAAAGACCGGCGAGGCTCACGTTGGTGGCGCGGGAGATATCGCGCATTGAAGTGGAGTGATAACTCTTTTCAGCAAAGATGCGTGCGGCGGTCCGCAGGATGAACTCGAGCTTTTGGTCGTAACGGATCGAGGCCGACTTCGGATTTCGAATTTCGGATTTCGAATTTCGTTTTTGTGAGTTTTGGATCATCTCAACGGTTCCTGACGACCTGTCCAAATTGTGTGCAACCTGTCCTCACGCAAAATTCGAAATCGGCATTCCGAAATCCGAAATCCGAAATCCTCTTACAGTTTCACGTACTCAAACTCGAACGGCTTTCCTTTGATTCCAGTGGTCGGAGGTGCAATCCAATTCGCGATCTTGCCCGGCTCGATCACCGGCTTCATCAGGCTGCGAACATATTCGCGATCCTCCATCGTTGGCAGCCATTCCACTTTCCTTCGTTCGAATTCTTCCTTTGTAATCAAATTGCCGTCGATGTCGAAGTGATGACCGGCAAACTCGCCGACATGCCGGTGAAAACGCTGCGAGGGAAGATACAGGCGCTCCGACATCCCTTGCTCCGCCAAAATCTTGTTCCAACGCGCGAGCCCCTTCTCACAATCCTTCACATATTCGCCACGAAGCACTTCGTTTAATGCGTTCCGCAAAGGCACTTGACGCTCTTTCAGCTTGTCGTCTTCAACCGTCAACAGGGTGAACTGGTCATCAGTAATTACGTGGTCCTGATACTGCTCCTGTTCTTTGTATCGACCTTTTAGACCCGCGGCGAAGAAATCGGCAGAGTTAGAGCTGATTTCGCCGCCGAAGAGATCGAGGGAATAGCTGAACCAGAAATTGATGTACTTCTGAATAATGTTCAGAGGAATGCCGCCGAGCTCTTTAACGTCGCCTTGCTTCATCAGTTGTGCAGTTCGTTTCACCACACGGCCAAGACCAGTGTCACCAACGAACATGTGATGCGCTTCCTCCGTCAACATGAAGCGACAAGTGCGTGCGAGCGGTTCGAATCCTGACTCGGCGAGGGCTGAAAGCTGATACTTACCATCGCGATCAGTAAACATTGTGAACGCGAAAAAGTTTAGCCAATCGTCACAAGGTTGATTGAACGCTTCGAGAATTCGCGGCTTATCTGGATTCCCACTGCGACGCTCAAGAAGAGCTTCGGCTTCGTCGCGCCCATCGCGCCCGAAATAGCCGTGTAGCAGATAAACCATTGCCCACAGGTGACGACCTTCTTCAACGTTGACTTGAAACAGATTGCGTAGGTCGTAAAGAGACGGACAGGTTTTACCGAGTTGCCGTTGTTGTTCGACCGAGGCGGGTTCGGTGTCGCCTTGGGTGACGATGATCCGCCGCAGGGCATTGCGAAACTCGCCGGGCACTTCCTGATAGGCCGGACGACCATAATTGTCGCCAAAGCCGACTTTTGCGTCCGGCTGCGCCGGTTCAAGAAAGATGCCCCAGCGATACTCCGGCATCTTCACATAATCGAAGTGCGCCCAACCTTCCGAACCGACATCGACCGCCGTGCGTAACCAGACGTCCTTCTCCTGGAAACCTTCTGGTCCCATCTCGCGCCACCAATCGAGAAAGTTTGGTAACCACTTTTCAAGGGCACGCTGCAGTTTCTTGTCAGCTGCAAGGTTAACGTTGTTCGGTATTCGTTCGGATAAGTTCATAGTCATTTTTGATTGCCGATTGCCGATTGCCAATTGGTCGGTAACTTTTCAGAAGCGCTCAAATCGGCAATCGGCAATCGACAATCGGCAATTCCTCATGTTCTCTTGTAATCAAACTGTGCCTGGGTAGGCTTCCCATAATTCGTAAGCGCCCCATGTTCGCCAACTGCGTTAGGCCTCTGAAAGATCCAGTTCTGCCATGCGGTCAATCGGCCGTAGATCTTCGTGTCCATCGTTTCTGGACCAGCAAAACGAAGTGAAGCCTCCATGCCGGTTAATGCATCCGGAGACAAAGAAGTGCGCTCTTCAATTGCCACTCTGATCTCGTCTTCCCAATCCAAATCATCAGGCGCGAAAGTCACGAGTCCTGCAGTCTCTGCCTCTTCAGCATCAAATGCTTCCTCGTGTCCCAGTATCTCTTCCACCTTTGCGGGCTCTGCCAGGAACCTCGACTGCAAACGTGTCAGGCCATTGCTCATTGGCAGTGCGCCTGCGTTCAATTCAGATGGGCGTAATTCAACCGGCGCCTCTGGATCGTTGAGCATGTAACTCCGGTCAGCCCCGAACACCAATTCGAGCAGATTCCCACCAAAGCAACTGCCAGGCTCGATAACTGCGAAGAAACTTTTCGCGGTCAAATCAAGTCGGCGCAGAACGCGAGCCATATTCAAAAGAATTTCTCGAACGAGCCAATGATTGCGATGTTCCGCCAGAGTTTGATCGACACTCAAAACCTTTTCCATATCACCTGAAGTCCGAAGACAAACGACGCCTATCTCAGGTTCATTAACCCGCAGGTGTAGCAGTGCGTCATCTAATTCACGATAAGCTTGCAGTGGCCAGTAAGAGTCGCCGGCTTGTGTAATCGCGTCTGCGCGCCTGGGCAAATTTCCTTCAGGACCATGAATTGTCAGATCAGCACATCGCTTCTCTCTATCCAACCTCAGCTTCACGAATTTGTATTCACGGCTGTCTGGGGCGGAATTCACCTGTAACGAATTCAGTTTGATTCCAGACGGCTTTGGCCCCGCATCTTTCTCAATCGCGTCCACGCGCGCCCTGATCGAATCCTGGAACTTACTGGTGGGGAAGGAGTCGTCAATTAACCCCCAGTCCTTTGCGCGCTTGCCTTTAAGCCCTTCAGCAAGCGTGGAAAAAACGTCCGCTCGATCGCGTCTGACTTTTCTCTTGTCGACCAGACGCGTCAGACCGCCGGTGCCCGGTAGTACGCCGAGTAGCGGAACCTCCGGAAGTGAAACAGCAGAGTTGCCATCGTCGACGAGATAGATCTCATCGCAGGCAATTGCGAGTTCGTATCCGCCTCCCGAAGCTGTGCCGTTAAGAGCTGCAATGTATTTGCGGCCTGAGTGACGAGAATCATCCTCGATGGCACAGCGCGTTTCGTTCGTGAATTTGCAGAAGTTCACCTTGAAAGCATGAGAGGAGGAGCCGAGCATGTAGATGTTAGCGCCGGCGCAGAAGATCCTTGGCTTTAGACTCGTAATTATTACAGCGCGAACCTCTGGGTGTTCGAATCGCAGGCGTTGGATAGCATCCGCCAATTCAATGTCGACTCCGAGGTCATACGAATTCAGCTTGAGCTTGTAGCCTTCAGCCAGCGTTTGATCTTCCTGAACATCCATCGAGAGCGTGGCAACCGCGCCCTCGATTTGCAGCCGCCAATGCTTGTAGTTTTCCGGTGAAGTTTGGAAATTAATCATCCTGTTTGGGCGTACCCTTCAAGCGTTCGAACGTTCGTTCGAATATTACTGCGAGAGTGTTCTGAGGTCAAACGGCCTGATTGAGTCATAGGTCGAATAAGTCGTATAGGTCCTATAGATTCGACTTGCTTGACACTTTTTGGAACGAAGCGTAGGGTTTGGAGCCTCCTGGCAATCGCCGTCGACGGAGGCGAATCTGTTCTGGTGAACGGCGCGGTCTTCAAAACCGTCAGTGAGATCGCGAGAGCGGGCTCAGGTAGGTTCGATTCCTACACGCCTCCGCCAGAACAGGCGCAGTAGGTAGGAGGCAGAAGGCAAGGCAGAAGTGCTTACACCGCCAATTATGAGAGGCGGATGATCTTTCAAATTACGAAACAAGACAAAGCTCGAAGGGAAAATCCTCACATGATTCGAGATTGGGTAGAGCTGAACATGACACCCGGCATCGGACCTCGCGCCGCTGCCAAGCTGCTGGAGCGCTTTGGCTCTGCTGAAGCTGTTTACAGCGCAACCCGGTCGGAACTCGAACAGCTTCGACTCGTTCCTGAAGCGATTGACACCATCATCGGTCGCGATTTGCAGGCCGCCGCAGAATCGGAAATCAAAACCGTCAGAAAACTTGGCGGCGACATTCTTCTACTGGACGACGGTGTTTACCCCTCATCCTTACGCGAAATCTACGATCCTCCCATCGTTATCTACGTTAAAGGTTCGTGGTCAGAATGTTTGGATCAGCCCTGCATCGCCATTGTGGGGTCGCGCCGCTGTTCAACCTATGGGCAGAACTCGGCTTTGATGATTGCTCGTGACCTGGCCCAGCGAGGCATGACCGTAATTTCGGGTTTCGCACGGGGGATCGACTCGGCTGCCCATCGCGGTGCACTTGAAGCGGGTGGACGAACCGTGGCAGTGTTAGGGACGGGGATTGACCAGTGTTATCCGCGCGACCACCGGAAACTCGCGTGCGATATTCTGGAAAACGGCGGCGCGGTGGTCACCCAGTTCCCCCTGGGCACCCCGCCGGTTTCGGAAAACTTTCCGTACCGAAATCGCATCATTAGCGGACTGAGCCTCGGGGTGCTGGTCGTCGAAGCTTCGGAAAACTCGGGATCTTTGATAACCGCACGATTGGCAATGGAGCAGAATCGCGAGGTGTTTGCCATACCGGGCAACATAACGTCGAGGAATTCGTTTGGTACGAATTACCTGATTAAGGGGGCTGGAGCTAAGTTGGTCCAACAGTGGCAGGACATCGCAACAGAGTTGCCACCCCAGATAGCAGCAAGATTGCTGCCCCCGCCGGTCGCTGACAGGAAGAAAGAGAAGTCGCTGGCTGATCGGCTACAGTTTGTTCCTGAAGGTTTGTCACGTCCTGAAAGTTCGGTGTTTCGTCTGTTGACGCCCGATGCTCCATCGCACATCGACACGTTGATCGATCAGACGCGCCTGCCGATATCGGAGCTGACGAATGCGTTGCTATCGTTGGAAATGAGAGAACTTGTCAGAGCGTTGCCGGGAAAATGCTTCGTGCGGAAACTATGAAAAACATTGCCGATTGCCAATTGTCTGATTTGGGTTGGTCAGGCGTGGTAGATGACAGACCAGAAATCTACGTATTTGGAACAATCGGCAATCGGCAATCGGCAATCGGCAATCGGAAATTGGAAATAACTAGATGGCAAAGAATCTTGTAATCGTTGAATCGCCGGCAAAGGCGAAGACCATAAACAAATATCTGGGAAAGGACTATGTCGTTAAGGCTTCGATAGGTCATATCAAAGATCTGCCCTCCAAAGGACTAGGTGTTGACGTCGAACACAATTTCAAACCCACGTACGAGCTGATCCCTGATTCAAAGAAGCGAAACAACAAACGAATTGTTGCTGAATTGAAGAAAGCGGCAAAGGATGCGGAGGCCGTGTACCTCGCAGCTGACCCGGACCGCGAAGGCGAGGCGATTTGTCAGCACCTTGCCGAAGAGATTGTTCCCAAGCGACCTGCCAAACCTGCATATCGCGTAATGTTCAACGAGATCACCAAGCGCGCAGTAAATGAAGCGTTCGATCATCCTCGCGAAATAAATGAAAACCTCGTGGACGCCCAGCAGGCGCGACGTGTGTTAGATCGATTGGTTGGCTACAAAGTCTCGCCTTTGCTTTGCCGAACGATTGGTGGAAGGTTGAGCGCCGGTCGTGTTCAATCAGTGACTCTCCGGATGGTAGTCGAGAGAGAACGCGAAATCGAACAGTTCGTCAAAACCGAGTATTGGACAATTGAAGCGAACCTTACTGCCAAACTTCCTCCGGCTTTCGATGCGCGGCTATATAAAGTCGGCGAACAGACGGTCAAAACGAGCGGCTTCGATGAGGACATCAAGAAAAATGAGATCCTGATCGGTGACGAAAAGAAAGCCACCGACATCGTTGCGGAGGCGAAACAACAGACTTTCGTTGTCAACGACGTCACGACCAAAGAACGAAAGCGAAATCCAGTTCCACCATTCATCACCTCGAAACTTCAACAAGAAGCCTCTCGAAAACTTGGCTTTGCTGTGAAGAAGACAATGATGCTGGCCCAAAAACTCTACGAAGGAGTCGAGTTGGGCTCTGAAGGCTCTGTCGGCTTGATTACTTACATGCGAACTGATTCGACGCGTGTGTCAGAGACGGCGTTGAGCGAAGTACGGGAGTTCGTCGGTGAGCAATATGGAGATCAGTATCTGCCTGCGAAACCGGTCCACTATCGGTCGAAGAAAGATGCGCAAGACGCTCACGAAGCGATCCGGCCGACAGATGTATCGCGGACACCCGACGCACTCGCAAAATATCTAAACAAAGAAGAGTTGAAACTTTACCGTTTAATCTGGCAGCGTTTTGTTGCTTCACAAATGACGCCTGCTGTCTTTGATCAGACTACCATCGACATTCAAGCGGGTCGCTTCATCTTTCGCGCCACAGGATCGGTTCAAAAGTTCGATGGCTTCTTGAAGGTCTATCAGGAAGGTCGTGACGAGAAAGCGGAAGAGGACGAGGAAGCGGAACGAACTCTGCCGCTTGTCACAAAAGGCGAGACGCTCGTGCAGAATTCGATTACTCCGGAACAGCACTTTACGGATCCACCGCCGCGCTATACGGAAGCGACGCTGGTCAAGGCGCTGGAGGAAAAGGGAATTGGCCGTCCCTCAACTTATGCTGCGATCATGTCAACGATTCAAGAACGCGAATACGTTGAAAAGATTGAAGGCCGGTTTCATCCAACAGCATTGGGCAAGACTGTAAACGATCTATTGATCGGTGGCGGCTTCGACGATCTGTTCAATGAGACCTACACAGCGCGAATGGAAGAAGAGTTAGATGAGATCGAAGAAGGCAAGACTGAATGGACGAAAGCGCTTAGAGAGTTCTATGACAAATTCCAGCGTGACTTAAGTGCCTTTACCGCCTATACGAAGAAGATCAAGTTAGAAGAGAAGCCTACTGATGAGATATGTCTGAAGTGCGGCGCTGAAGGTATGGTCAAGAAGTGGGGACGGTTTGGTCCGTATCTGAAGTGTCTTAACTGCGATGCTACACGCGACGCCGAACCACCGTCGGACGGTGCCGGAACCTCAACCGAAGCAGCGACGACAAATGGCGAAGAAGCCGAGCCCGAGCCTTGCGAGCTTTGCGGCAAGCCAATGCAGATGAAGCGCGGAAGATTCGGGCCGTTCCTAGGCTGCACTGGATATCCCGAGTGTCGGAATATCAGAAAGATTGCGAAGAGTGGTGCCGCAGCGCCGGCTCCAGTTCCGCTTGACGAGAAGTGTCCGGTTGATGGAGCCCAATTGGTCCGACGTGTTGGCAGATACGGCGAGTTTGTGTCCTGTTCGAATTATCCGAAGTGCAAGTACATCAAACAGGAAACGACTGGAGTTTCATGCCCTCGACCAGGGTGCAAGGGCGAACTGGTCGTTAAGAAATCGAAGCGCGGCAAAGCATTCTACGGCTGCTCGAACTATCCTAATTGCAATGTGGTCTACTGGGACAAGCCAGTGCTTGAAGCGTGTCCACAATGCAACGCTCCGTTCCTGCTCGAGAAGATGACAAAGAAGCAGGGAACCTTCCGTTACTGTGCAAATGAAGAGTGCGGCTATCGCTCGACTGCTGGCCCTGAGATCAAACCACCCACGGCCGATCGTCCCCGAGCAACACGATAAGGAGACGAAGCAGATCCACCGATTTTCACAGATTACACAGATTTCTATTTCGGATTTCGGAATGCGGATTTCGGATTTTCTCTTGCGCGAGGTACGGCTGCTCCGCTTTGAACGGTTCTGGTAAGTCGGAACGTTAATAAGACCAAATCCGAAATCCGCATTCCGAAATCCGAAATAGAAATCTGTGTAATCTGTGAAAATCGGTGGATCTGCTTCCGCACTTGCAGTCTTCGCGACGCGGGTGCAGTATTAGCAGTCCACCAATCTTGCAGCCGTGGTAACGACTGTTTCCGGCAAAACCATAAGTTGAGGAGAACCACCATGAGACTCCGGCGCTATGCGGCAGTAGTGCTGCTCTTAAATCTATTCGTGTCGCCCGTTGTGCTCTTCGCGCAACAACCACAAAGTCCGGCGACTCCGCAACCACAAACTCCAGCGGCTCAGCCTGGGGCCCAAACTGGCCAGCAGACGCCTGCGAAAGATCCCAACGATCCAATCGAGCGAATCAAAGATGAGGGCATGAATCGCTCACAAGTCATGAAGACGCTGAGTTATTTAACGGATGTTATCGGCCCACGCTTGACCGCATCTCCCAATATGAAGAGAGCGAACGAGTGGACGCGAGATCAACTCACAAAGTGGGGTTTACAGAATGCACATTTGGAAGCGTGGGGCCCGTTTGGTCGAGGTTGGTCGCTGAAGAGGTTTTCCGCACAGGTGAGCGAGCCGCAGGCGATTCCATTGATTGCCTATCCGAAAGCCTGGTCTCCGGGTTTCGACACACCGTTGAATGCCGAAGTGGTTTACGTCGATGCCCGAACTGAAGCTGATCTTGAAAAGTATAAGGGTCAGCTCAAAGGAAAAATTGTACTCACCTCGCCGGTTCGTGAAGTTCCCGCGCACTTTGATCCGCTGGGAACTCGCATGAACGAAAAAGACTTGCTGACACTCGCAGATGCACCTGAGCCACGTGCAGGTGGAAACCGGAACTTCCAGGGCAATCCAGCACAGCGAGCCGCATTTCAATTTGCCGCTGCAAAGATGCGCTTCTTCAACCAGGAAGGGGCAGCATTGTTGGTAGACCCGAGTCGAGGTGACGGCGGAACTATATTCGTTCAGTCTGCGGCGGTTGTTCCAGCGGTTACGGACCCGAATGCAACGACACAACCGACGACAACTTCGGTTTACGATAAAAATGCGAAAGTGCTGCCACAAATGGTCCTATCGGTAGAACATTACAACCGCGTTGTTCGAATGCTGCAGGCTGGTGAACCTGTAAAGATGGCTGTAGATCTCGCAGTAGCATGGCAAGATGCTGATTTGATGGGTTACAACACCGTCGCAGAAATTCCTGGAACCGATCTGAAAGATGAGATCGTGATGCTGGGTGGTCACATGGACTCGTGGCATTCCGGTACCGGTGCGACAGACAACGGCGCCGGCGTTTCAGTTGCGATGGAAGCGGTTCGAATAATTCAGGCGCTTGGTCTGAAACCTCGTCGCACAATTCGTATCGCACTCTGGAGTGGCGAGGAACAAGGTCTCCGTGGTTCTCGCGCATACGTAGCTGAACATTTCGGCAGCATGCAGCCTTCTCAAACATCTTCGACGTCGTCCGGCGGAAGTGGCAGCGGCAACGGGATCG
>DATBSH010000412.1:0-45026 GCA_036559885.1 Pyrinomonadaceae bacterium | reverse complement strand
AGTCCAACTTCCAGACGGCGTTTCGCTCCGCGCTCAAAAACGCGCAGAACGTTTCCTGGTTGTGAGATCTCCCAACGTGGTATCGGATCCAACGAGCTCACTAATCCACGCGTGCGTCGTTCGTCTTCGGTTGATTTCTGTAGGAGTGTCTGAGGTGTACCGGATTCGCTGTAACTTTCTCCAAAGCGCGGGTCTTTTAAGTGAAAGCTCCCATTGTTGTAGAGCGCAGCGCCCCAGAGCATCGCACCGTGAGTCATCATGCTGCGTGGAACGTTTTTGGCCTCGACTTCGTGACAAGCAGACCCCGCACAAGTTTTTGAAACGACGCGTAGATCACCTGGATTGACGAAGCGAACAAACTCCCAACTTTCGCGCGCCAACAGAGTGTTTGATCGCTCAGGGTTCGCGCCCGTGTAACGACCATTGCGCCGCCATTCCGCCGGATACTTTGGCTGTACGTGCGCCTGCTCTTTTATTCGCTCAATTTCTTTCGGGTCGTTGCTTGTCCTGGTTACGGCTGGATTACCGCCATGACATGCAGTGCAAGTCAAACCTACAGCATCTTTTCCATCTTTCAGTTTCTCCAACGTCTCCGTCGTACCGTACTTATGCATCGGCTCAATTTGAGCGTGACAGGAGATGCAGCCTTCAAGTTTGGCGGTAGATTGCGACGCAGACTGCGCGGCCGTTTGCTGCGTCGAACTTGGCAAGCCAGATCTTGTCGCCAGCGTGGTAGGTTGAGAATGAGACACTTCGGGCACAAACGCCAAGAGCAAGCTGCCAATAATCATGACGAAGAATGTGAATGCTTTCCGAAACATAGGGCGGGTACTCTATATATCAATTGCGGAGACCTTCACGGGCTACTACAGCTCCGAGGCTACCGACCTCATCACATTGCGAAGCTACTTTCACTAGAACACTAACTTCAATTGCCCAAAGATCGAGTACAACATTTTCTTTGGGCTAATTACATCAGGCTGGCAAAACTCGCCGACGCCTGGTGGGCAGTTGCGAGAAGCATCAGTGAAGATGTCTCGAAATCCACGCCCGGTTTGCAGCGTCGACGCACCAAACGTCAACGTCACGTTGTTGATTAAAAACGGCCGGTAAGCAACCCCAAGACTGTAATCAAAGCCGATGTCGTGACGAATTCTATTTTGAAACAAGACGAATTCCAGCGACTCTGTTCGATGAAACTTAAGGTAGTTTGCGTTAAAGACTGCCTTTACACGTTGCGTGACTTCGACATCAACGCCAGCGTTATAGACAAAGATTCCCGGATTTACGAAGTTTGCCTGCCCCTGAATTTTGCTGCTGCGCAAACTCGGCAGAAGACTGTTCGGCTGGACCAAACCAACTCCGGTTTGTGTCAGCCGGATGCCATTACGAACCCAGAAGGAAAACTGGCCTCCAACAAAATTTGGATCGTCAAAGATTGCGTCAAATCCTGTGGCTCGGTTGTCTGTCGGGTTTCTGTCTCCTTGTGCCCAAAAAAATGAGCCTTTGAAACGCAAGTAATCGCGATCGATGGATGCTTCAACCGCCGCCATATTCGATCGAACTGTGACTCTTCGTCCGGCAATCGGGTTCCTCTCGTCATGACCAAAGGCGAAATAGTAAGAGTGCGAAAGATTGATCCGGCCCAAATGACCGTCGCCGCTGAAACCAGCATAACCAACCTTGATCGCGTGCGGAGCTGCGTCGCCGATCAAAGCTGGGCGCACAAGAAAACCATTCCGGTCAAACTCCACGGTGCGCCGGTCATCATTAAAATGAAAACTTCCTTGAATTGTATAGCCCTTGCGAAGGAAATCCTGGCGAAAGATGTTTGCGATGTAGACATTCTGATGCCGTGTGTCGAATCGGTTGAGACCACTGTTTGTGTCTTTCTCGAGCATCGAAAAATATGCAGCGTTGTATTGAATTCGATTGTTATCGAATGCGCCAAACACTCTCGCGCCGAGATTGTTGTCAGAGAAGATGAACCCTCTGAAGTCAGAAACAAATGGTTGAATGCCGGCACGCACCGAAACGAAGTCGTAGTTTGCATTTACATCCGCCAGCTTTACCTCACCGAATGCTTCTTCAAGTGAAACGTGCCAGTCAGTGCGATTCGTGCCGCGCCGCACGTCGATGTTTACCACGCCGTTTTCTCTCGCGTTTACATAGTTCGGAATACTGAACGTTGGTGAGAACTTGATCGCCCAGTCGCGCGGTTTGAATGTTGTATCCCCGTGAAAGAGTTCAAAACTGAGCTGAACGGTCTCGCTCATGGCGAATTGTTCTGGGCGGCCGAAAAACTCTCCGCTCAATGGATCCACGCTACTCACACCTGAAGGTGTCGGAGCGCGCCGTTGTTCGACTGGCGTGGTGCTTACTGCTGATAAGATCATGAACAGCTTGTCGCCTTTGATGGGATAGTCGCCTTTCAGAACACTCTGGTTATAGGGATTCCACCATCGTCCTTTTTTGAAGGGAATGTCGCGACCGCGGGCGCCGCGATCACCATAGCGATCATATTCTGGAAAGATGATGCGCCAACGGTCGGGCTTCTGGCGGCGGTCAGGTGTTTCGCCGGCGGCAGCTTCCTGTGGTGCGACGACAATCTCTAGCGAAACTTCCTTGCCAGGTTCAACAATCACGTTCTCCAGCGTATCACCGCGAGCGATGGCAAACTCCCCGTAGTTTTTGTCTTTATCAAACTGAGCGGTGTGCGGAGCTGCGAGCGCAACGCGGTAGGCGCCTTGAGGAACACGAACGGAGTAGCTGCCGTCTGGTCGACTACGCGTTCTATACACACGTCGCGTCACTTGATTAGTAATTGTGATTTCAACGCCGGCGGCGGCCGCACCTGATTGAGCACGAACATGTCCTGTTATTCGACCCGACTCTTGAGCGTTCGAACTGACGGCCAGCGTGATTACGAGAAGTATCAGCGTTGGAATTTTGGGCGCGAGTCGAGTCACGTGTCGATAGGCGTCTGACCTAGTTGGACTTGCCTTGTAGCATACGGACCAAAACGACGTAAAGGTTTTTTAAAAACGGATTAGGCTTTGTGGTAAATTGTGCGCCGATTCCCGCAGGGCGACGCCTTCTCCGAGAATGCGAAGGACAACAAAGAAACGTTTCCGGTTCGCGGTAAGTGTTTTAGGCTGTCTCCTGTTGACAGTTGCCGCTCAATTTCGTTTCGAAAGAGCTCGCGCTCAAATAGCAGCGCCAATCCTCATAAGTAACGACGACTCGACTCGAGCGATCGCGCTCGACTCCGTTACGCGACAGCGTGAACCTTTCGCACCGATCGCTACGGTCGTGTTTAGCTCCGACTCCGCAACTCGCGTCATATTATTCGCCAAGAATCTACAGCTTCAGCCTGGGGAAACGGCGACTGCCGTTAATGCCGACGTGGAGGATGCCGAACATCGAATCTATTCACTAGCAGTCGAACACGTCGGCGCCGTTCCAGATCAGCCGTGGGTAACCTCAATTATCGTCCGTTTATCGGATGATTTGACTGATGTCGGCGATGTTTTAGTCAGAATTCGATACCGAGGTGTTTCCAGCAATCGAGTGCGGCTGGGAATCGGACATCTTGGCGGCGGCCCACCAGATGACTTCAACGCCGTGCCGACGCCAGGTTCCGCGATCACTCCCCCCGTCCAGACACGAGCGGTCACGGCTACAAATCTGACGCCGTCGGACGTGCAAACGATTATGGCGCAGGCTGCGTCGGCAGCTATTCAGCTTGGCCATCCTGTAAACATCATCATCACCGATCGGGAAGCAAACATACTGGGCTTCTTCGCAATGATTGGTAGCCCGCTTACAACGACCATTCGGAGCGTCGGTGCTGTGGGACAAGGATTGGAAGGAGCTGTAGTGCCGACATTTCAAGCAGCGATCGCGAAGGCGGCAACCGCTGCGTTGTTTAGTACTACGGGCAACGCGTTCACGACGAGAACAGCTGGATTCATTATCCAGGAGCACTTCCCTCCGGGTGTGAGTTTCCGTCCCGCTGGTCCACTTTACGGCGTTCAGTTTTCTTCGCTTCCCTGCAGCGATATCAAGCGACCTTCCGCGCGCCTTGGGCTATCAGGAGATCCGGGCGGCTTGCCAATCTACAAAGATGGTTTAGCGGCGGGCGGTATTGGCATTGAAGGCGATGGCATTTATACGGTCGATCGCGTTCCTACAGATCAAGATCAACCATTTGAAGAACTAATTGCCGCATCTGGAGTTCGCGGATATGAAGCGCCGCCACTAATTCGTGCCGACAACATTTTGGTAGATGGCATCAGACTTCCATATTCAAACGTCACTAATCCACCGGCTCCGCCAACGATTCCCTTCGCAAGTCTGCCGGGAACGCCATTCATTATTTTTCTACCAGGCGACATTCCACCTCCCTCTGAATTTGTTCCAGCTGTGGTTGGTGGAATCGCGGGAGAGGTCAGCCCTCGGTTCTTTCCTTTCATTGCCGGAACTTCACCTGCGGGTCCTGCTGCGCTGACGGCCTCTGACGTAGATACGATTATCAGTCGAGCGGCTCAACAAGGGAACATTACTCGTGCTGCGATCAGACAACCTCTCGGCAGCAATGCACGCGTCACAATGGCAGTCGTCGATACGGCGGGAACCGTCCTGGGCGTTTTCCGGCAGAAAGACGCGCCCGTATTTGGTTTCGATGTCGCCGTTCAAAAAGCTCGAACCGCAACTTTCTTTTCCAGTGCAAACGCCGGAGCACTTCTGCGAACTGCAGGCTTCGACTCATATGTCGATCGGGCCGCAGCAGATGGGTTGGCATTGAATGGTTCCATTGCTTTTTCGGACCGTGCGACAGGGTTTCTGCACAGGCCTTTTTTTCCGGACGGGATAAACGACACTCTGCCTGGACCATTTAGCACTGGACTGCCCGCCTGGAGTCCTTTCAATGTGGGTCTTCAACTCGATCTCGTGAAGACGAATTTCTTAATAGCACTGGGAGGCACGCCGACTCCTTGTAGTTCGATTCCCAACCTTCCAAACGGAATTCAGATTTTTCCGGGCAGTGTTCCACTTTTTAAGAATGGTGTGCTTGTTGGCGGAATCGGAATCAGTGGCGACGGCGTGGACCAGGATGATTTGATTGGAGCAGCCGGCGCGAACGGATTCTCTCCGCCGGCTGGGATTAGGTCTGATCAGGTATTTGTGCGCAATGTCCGTTTACCGTTTCTGAAGTTTCCACGCAGTCCTAACCTTTGATAAATCGAAGAACGCCTTTATGAATCGTCGGTTGATGCTACTGGTGGTTGCTTCACTGCTCACAGGGCTGTCAATCTCTCCTATTCGTGGATTAACGCAGGATGCCAAGACGGGCGTTCTTCGTTTACGGGTTCGGGTAAAAATAGGAGAAGCGACAAAGGGATTTGCTCGCAAACGCTTTTTTCTTCTACCTGGGACGCTTGAGCAAAACCGGAGTCTGCTCGAAGGAACACAACAGCGGCCGATTGTTACACGCGACTGTTACTACACGAAACTTGGTGCCAGCAAAGCATTGATCGATTGGTTAAAGCAGGGAGATTGTGAATCCGTTTATTGCCGCGAGATTTCAAATGAGGATGTCGATGGACCGAGCAGTGTTCCAGAATTCGTGAATGCGTTGAATGCCGGTGAGAAGGAGTATGGCAGTCGCGAGACTGCGCGCAAGTGGCTGACAACGAACGTTCCTGAGAACCTCCGCGATGGTTTTTACAAAAGTCGCCAGGTCGAACTACAGGCAATCATCAAACAAGTCGAAACAAATTCTGGCAGCAAAGTCATATCAGTGATGACTGACAGGAACGGTACTGCGTACTTCACTGATCTTGTTCCGGGAAATTATGTAGTGTCGACCTTATTGCCTGCGCAGATCGAATCGACGAGCGTTGTCTGGAACTGTGAGGTTCAAGTGAAGGCGGGCGATTTGGCGACCGAAAAACCTTATTTGCTTTCGAACCGGAAAGACCGAAACGTGAAATGCGTGGCCGTTGAGAAGCCGCTGCCCGCTTGTGAGAAATGATTAACGCCCTCCCATGAAATGCCGTCTATTCACAGTTGCGTTACTCATTGGCGTAACGGCACTAAGCCCCTTTGGCCAGCGAACGGTCATTGGTCAGCGGCGTCAATCTGCGCGGCCACCTGTTAGATCTGAGGTTGATTATTCGAAGTTCTCTCACGCTACGAAGAAGCACCAAGCGGCGTGCAACAGCTGTCATAAAGTCCCGACCGAGGACTGGCAGAAAGTAAAGACGTATCCTGACATCACGGATTATCCCGACCATGCCGCGTGTGTCAGTTGCCATCGAGCACAGTTCTTTCGTAGCGCCCGACCGCCAATTTGTGCTGTCTGTCATACAAAAACCTCACCGCGCGACGACGTGAGGTTTCCGTTCCGCAATCCCGTCGGTCAATTGCAGTTTTCGACCGTATTCCCACATGACAAGCATCAGGATGTGATCGCCCGTCGACAGCCACAATCAACGCTTGAAGCTGGGTTTGCATTTCGCAGAGCGGTCTTTCTCGGTTCAATCGACGATAAGCCACCCGTTTACAACAACTGTTCGATCTGTCATTCGCAGCTAGTCACAGCGCCTACCCCGCCTACTGATGGCTGGATCGATGGATTTGTACCCGATACTTCAAGCTTCAAGTCTGCTCCATCGGCCCATGATTCGTGCTTCAACTGTCATTGGAAATCCCAACAGCCTGTAGCCACGAACTGCGCCGGTTGTCATATACTCGCGCCCAAACCTTATTCAGCAAAGGGTAGTCCGCTCAGAATCTCCTTGAAGTTTAATCACGAGGGTGGCGGACAAAAGAAAAACCATGTCGCGGAATGCACGACCTGCCACATCAACATCACCAAAGCTGCGTCATTGCGAGGCCTGAAGCCCGACGTGCCGATCACATCCTGCACTGAGTGTCATAACAAAGAAGGTCTGCGGCAGGACGTCAGTAGAGAACTGTTGGCCATTGATAAGAACGCAACGTTCGTTTGTGTTTATTGTCACACGTCGAACGTTGGAAAACAGGATCCTCCGCCAAGCCATTACCTGATTGCTGAACGACCGCCGATTAAGCGTAAGGACATCAAATGAACGTGCTCTTGCGCACGGCGCTTATTGGCGCTCTATTATTTGTCGCGATGGGTGGCCGAGGAGTGCGATCTCTGCAAAGCATTGTCAACTCTGCATACCAAGAGCCGAATCTGGACTACTCGAAGTTTCTCCATTCAAGTCAGAAACATTTGTCGCTTGCATGTACTAGCTGCCACGATCGCTCATCCGACAATTCAATTACACCAAGGTTTCCGGGACACAAGGCCTGCACGAGTTGCCATCTTGGCCAATTCACCACGCCGGCGATTCCGATGTGCATGATTTGTCATACAAACACCAGCAGCGGCAATCCGCCTTTAAAAACTTTTCCGACAGATTTCAAAGAAAGTTTCAACGTCAAGTTCGATCACGCTCAACATCTGACACCTTCGGCGCGGCCCAGGAATGGGTGTGCAGCCTGTCACGGGTCGCCACTAAACCGCGGTGTAGCGTTGTCGATTCCTATCAACGTCTCGGCCCACACGGTCTGTTATTCGTGTCACACGCCAGGTAGCAAGACATCGGCAGGGCGGGAGATGGCTTCATGTGGTGTCTGTCACGACCAGAAGAAATATGGGCGCACTTCGACTGCCGCTCGTGCTTTTCGTTTTTCTTTTAGCCATGCGAAGCACGACGCGCGGGAACGATTGGCGTGTACAGATTGCCATCAGGTCACACCTGGTGCCGCTCAGTCGCGTCAAGTGAGTTCGCCCGCGCCTGTCGAGCACTTTCCTTCAGGCCGTGGCATGAACTGCGCAACGTGTCACGGTGGGCGCAGATCGTTTGGTGGGGATCTTGCATTCAAGGACTGCCGCAGATGCCACACAGCTGCGACGTTCCGCATGCCTAACTGAGAGGGGCAGGAGCAGCAGGCACGAGCAGGAATTATTTGCCATCATTTGCCATATGACATTTGAGATTTCTCATTTGTCATTTTGAAGTCGCCAGGAAGTCTAAAATGACAAATGAAAAATGCGAAATGTCATATGGCAAATAATTCCTGCTCCTGCCTGCTGCTCCTGCCCCTGTTTATTGACACTCCGACTAGCCGCTAATTAAGATTCGGACCAGCGCTCTCCCGCTCCTAACCTAAACAATCGAGAAGGATTTGAAATGAAGCCATTCATCATCGCCATTCTAGCGGTTTGTTGTATTGGAGTTGTTTTGGCAGGTTCACGTCGGGCACCAAATCTGATACCGCAGACGGCAGAACGTGAGAGCAAGACTCAACCGAAGGAAGTGGTCCTTTCAAAGGATAGCCAGTCTGACAAATATGGTGAGGTTTTGTTCAATCACGAAAACCACGCTGCTAAAAACTATAATCCTGAAGGGACAGCTCCTCTTACCTGCGTTGAATGCCATCACACTGATCAGCCCGCAGCAAATCTGAAACCTCCCTTAAAAACTTCGGAGCGTCCCGTGGTTTTGACTGCAGCTGTTCTGCAGACTGCTGATGCGAAAGCCGTGAAAAGCTGTCGGGCGTGCCATCTTCAGGCGGGCGACGACAGCGCGCCTTTGCCCGCTGTCCAGTATCCTGATAAGCCTGCGCCTACAAAGCTAACGAACGAAGTTGCATACCATCTCAACTGCAATCTTTGTCATGACCGTGCGATTGCCGCGCGCCCAACACTAAAAGGCAAAGTGCCAGGTTCAAACGACTGTTTCCCATGCCATAAACCTGTCCAATAAGCAGATCCACCGACTCCATGGCAAAGGATGAGGGATGAAGGATGAGGGATGAAAAAGTTTGGCGAAGATTTATGCCTTCATCCTTCATCCCTCATTTTAGAGACTACTCAACCGTAATCATCGGCGTGCCCCAGCGTCGTTTGTCTCTGATGTGTTGCATGTGGCAAGACGTGCAGTTCGGTTGGTTGGCGGCTATCAGCACGCGATTAGATCCAGCAGCAATACGCCCATTGTGACACGCTCCGCATGTTGTTCGCGGCGTTTCTCGATCAATCGGATTAAATGAATTGTGGCAGCTGGAACAAGACAGTTGACCTTGAGCATTGCCTTTTAAGCCGCCAGTTAACTTCACGCGCTCGGTATGGAATGCGTGAAACTGATTGCTGCGCCATTTCTCTTCACTATCGCTGGGAAGCCGTGTAACCACCATTTTCCTCAGCGACCATTCTTCTTCATTCACCGCCTTCTGACTCCATACGCCCTTTACTACCGGATAACCAAACGTTCCACCATGCGGCGTCGAAACACGCTTGCCTGAATAGGTCTTCTTATTGCCGTCGTTATGACATCCAGTACATGACATCAACGCAGCTTCCTTTGCACTGTAGGAACTGCCTTGATGTTCGGAATGGCAATCGACGCAAGTGATCCCTGCTGCTTCGTGCGGCGTGATCACCGTTGCCACAAAGGCGTCTGTGTTATGGCAGGCACTACATTTCTGAGCGATGTTGCCTTGTAACGAGTGACAACCGGTGCATGAACCAGCATTTGGTCGCACCGCGATTGTGGGACTGAGTGTCATTGCCGACATGGAATGCGCGTGCGATATTGGGCCAGGCGTGTAGGCCTTCGTGTACGAGTAAGCAGCAACTACAGCAAGGACTCCGACAACCAACACAGACCAGATGAAAAAACTTACTGGCCAACGCGACGTGAGGTCTGTCGTAGGTATCCAGTGGAATTGGGCCTTGCCCGAACGGCGCTGACTCTTAGGGAAAAGTGGCGAAGGTCGGACCATCTTACCGGCCTCTCGAATGCGCTTGTCCCAAAAGATATCCAGCGCTTTTGTCCCTGCAACAGGAGCAGGTCTCGGTTTAGCCGCTGTCTTTCCAGTACTGGTTGGAACAAGAGTCTCTGTGCCGAGGCCTGAACTGCTAACATCAACCTCTGATGCGGACATGCCGATTTGCAACGACACGCGCAAAACGAGTGCTTCCTCTGTTTCGTCGACTTCCAACTGAAATGGGCCCACTTTCAGCACGTCTCCGGGCGCGAGAGCCTCGTTCTCAGTGACCGCCTTTCCATTGAGTAAAACCGGATTTCCCGGACGCAATGCAAATAAGTAGTAGTCGTCGTTAATTTGCTTAATGCCGGCTTGAACACGAGAAACAGCGGGATGATTCAAAAGGACTTCACAGGCTAGTAAGCGACCGATTAGCAGCCCCTCACTAAACATCGTGACGGGATCAGTAGTCAGATCGTTGCGAATGATGACGTATTTGTTGCGGGAGGCCATCGGTACTTATCTCACCTTAAAGAACACAACCTGCACTATGTGTACGACCATCAAGGCAAGCATGAGCGCGGTTGAAACGACATGCGGCGCAATCCAAAAGCGTAACGACTTATGCAGCAGCAGAAGCGCATCCACACGCCGCAGAGTTACTGCCGTCTCGACAGCAGAGATCAGCAACTCTCGTTCGTCGTCCGTGGCCAATCGCGTCGTCTTTTCCTTAAATTCCTCGCGCGACTGTGCGAGTAATGCTTTGAGCTCCTCACGCTTGAATAGTTGTCGCCACAGAAACCGAAGATTAAGGAAGCGGGGGTAGACGCGCGTCTCGATTTCTTCGCGCAGCCAGCCTTCACTTTTCGTCAGGATCTCGGAGCGCTGTTGGTTCAGCTCTTTTCGCCGAGCTTCAAGATCCTCTACTAGTAACGGCTCACCTTCTATGCGAGTCATCACACGGGGAGCGAGAAGGTATGAAATGATTCCGATTAATCCGGAAAGTATTACGACGTCGAACGTGATGTATAAGACCGTCGTCAACAATCCGCCTGTATGTTTACCGCTGTGTAATAGTAGAACTACACCTGCGATGAACCCGACGTAACTGTGAATGAGCAACCAGTAACGTAAGGCTCCAGCGCGCCGCCGGTAAATCTGTCGTCGCACTGGATAAGTCATTACCACTGCAACTCCAAGTAAACCTGCCAAGCCGGTTATCCACCTCATCGTCAACCAATTTCCCGAAACAGGCGAATCAAAACCAAAGCGCATTAATCCCCAAACCGTTCCGAAGATCGCCGCGATTGCCAGCAAGCTACCGATGAAATGGTACGCGCGCGCCAAAGGATCGCTCTTATGAATGTTCCTACCGATGGCGTGAGTTTGGTCTTTGAAGATCGTGCCCTGAATTGCAGTGATCTCCGAAAAGTATTCAAGCGGATTCACGCGCACGAGCGCGCCCGTCGGACAGTTCTCTTCACACGAGTAAGCCTGGCGGCGCGCCCCTGGGGGATTCAGAGGAGTGTTTTCACACAGATTGCACTTGATGGCGACAACATCATCTGCTTCTCCTAACTGTGGGAGGTCGTTTGTTCTAAGACTCAGAAGCTTCGTGATTCTTGCTAGCAAGTTCAGCGACTTAGCTGGAACTTTGCGAGGGACCATTGTGATCGCGTCGTAAGGGCATTGTGTGGCGCAATCAAAACATCCGATGCAAGTTGCCGCATCAATATCGACGTGCCCCAGTGGATCACGAAAAATTGCGCCTGTAGGACAACCGGTGAGACACTCCGGATCTTTGCAATGCATGCAGACCTGCGGAATTAACGCGTGTTGCAAATGTCGACTGCTAATCGACACCGGACGTTCTATCTGGATTCCGCGGCGCAGCAAACGCGACTGACCGTGAACCTTGTGACATGCGAGCGAACAATTACCGCAACGAATACAAAGATCCATGTCCATGACGAGCAGATTTGCGCCGTCAACTATTCCAGTTGCAATCTCTTGTTCCGAGGACTTCAGTGTTCGCGGGTCCGAGTGGCTATCGATCGCCTTAGGAAGATAATCAGCCTTGTCACAGATGCGTGAGAACAACTTGTCGAGCTCATCGCGGAGTTGAGGATTGGCTGAGAAGCTCGCCAACGGCACCTCAAGTACTTCGGTTCTGGCCATAAGGCTGGCCGTATATTTCCACCTTTCGGACCGTACGATGCCTTCGAGACCGAGACAATTCCCTGCTCCCAGAAAATCGACTCCGATCGCTTCGCCGAAGCCCATCACCACCTCTGGCGACGTGGGATTGATCGGAATGCCGTGGGAGCGGCGGACCCAACCGCTCTTAAGGAACACAATGCGATCTATAGGTTTGCCTTCTTCGCAGACGACGTGATGTTTCCCGTAGACCACATAGCGAGCAACACGTTTCAATTCATTTACCAGTTCCGAGCTCGCTTGGGATTCGTCCAGCTTTAGATCTTCGAACACTCTTCCCAGGCCATGCGTGCGGTATGTCTCATCCAGGATTTGTCCAAACTTCGGCAGCTTTCGCAACAAGCGCAAAGCGGGTCGATCGACTTCCAGCACGACAGCCTTTTTACCGATCGGGACAGAAACGGTTGCGTTGCGCTCAATACCCGCCAGTAGAGCCATCTCGCCGAAACATATACCCGGCTGAAGTTCCCCTATCTTTGTTTGACCACCACTGTCGTCAAGAACTTCTACGTCGAGGGAGCCTTCAACCGCGATGTAGAATGCGTTCCCACCCCACTCGCCTTGCCGCATGATTTGTTCGCCTCCGTCGAACTCAAGCAGCCGAAGGTAGGGCCCAACGCGCTTCCCGTTGCCGTAGTCGCGCCCCTGCACGATCACCTCGAGGTCGCTCTCGTATTTCTGTCTTCCGTTATTTTCTTCGAAGAGTTCCGAAGTGGGAGCGAGAGCTTTAACTGATTGAACGACGCGCTCCCGATCCGTAATTTCGCGCGGCATGTGCTCGTTTATACTACGGACAGAAAGAAATATAAATATTCATTCTCTCGGCAAACATCATTGAGCCACCTCAAGGACCTTCTATCCTCAGGTCGTTCGTCGTGCTAAACTCGACAACAGCTCGAAGTTTGGGATTCGAGTTTACTTTTGGGCTCAAAGTCAGACATTTGTACTTCAAACAACCGCTATCGAAGCTAGAAACTCGAAATCGATCCTAAATGGCCGTAGATTCACTCCATTCACTTCCACTCGAACAACAAATCGGGCAGTTCTTCTTTATCGGGCTTCCAGGAACGGAACTAGACGCCCAGACGCGCGAGTTGATAACCGAAATTCAACCCGGCGGAGTCATTATTTTTGGTCGCAACGTTGCTGCGCCTGAGCAGCTACGTTCCTTGCTGGACGGGGTACGCGAACTTGTGCCCGTGCCCCCACTTTTGGGCGTTGATCAGGAAGGCGGCTTAGTTGATCGCCTCCGCAAGATCTTTACTCCAATGCCCTCAGCTAGAACTATCAGGCAACACGGCGACTTGGCCGCGGCTCGTGCTCTTGGTCGAATAACGGGCGAAGTACTGCGGATTCTGGGGTTTAATTTGAATTTCGCTCCTGTCATGTCGATCATGACAGAAGACCGAGACCTGCTTTCCAACGGGCTGTATTCACGCTCGTTCGGCAGATCCCCAGGTGAAGTTCTTGGCTACACCACCGTCTACATGCGTGGGTTGCAGGGCGCTGGCTGCCTCGGTTGCCTCAAGCACTTTCCAGGGATCGGCGCGGGGGAGGTTGATTCACATGAGGAGATGCCTGTTGTAAAGCTGTCGCACGACGATCTGATCGCTCAGGATCTCGCTCCGTATATTGAGCTGTTTCAACGAAAGGATGATCGCGTCCGCTGCGTCATGGTTAGCCATGGAGGTTTTCCGAACATCGATATCCACCAGGAAGTGACTGGAGGACTGCTTGAGCCGGCGTCGTTGAATTACAACATCGTAACTGAGCTGCTTCGACGGGAACTTGGTTACCAACACCTTGTCGTGACAGATGATCTTGAGATGGGTGCAATTGCGCGTCACTGTGATATCGAAACCGCAGCTTTGCGTGCCTTCAAAGCGGGAGAGGATATGTTGCTGATTTGCGCGACGCCCGAAAAGATTCGCGCAGGCTATCACTCTCTATTAAACGCAGCGAAACAGGATAGACTTCCGAAAGATCGAATACGCGCGTCGTTGAGACGCATCGCAGCCTCGAAAGCAATCGTGCAGCCTCCCTTGCCTTTCGATCGAGAGCGCCTTCAAACACTTTCCGACGACATTCTTAAATTGAATAAGAAGCTCAACTACACCTATGGAGGCACGATTAAGTGAGGACTTTCTCCGCAATTCTCCTGACGCTACTGCTCGCTGTCCTCGTTTTATCTGGTGGTTGTCGAAAACGAAGCAACACTTTCGTCATTGCGCTCGGTGACAACATCCGAACAATCGATCCCATAGGTTCACCGTCTGTCGACGCCGCAAGCGAGCGTGTTCGTACGCTCATGTTCAATTCGCTTGTGAAAAAGGACGACCACTTCGATTATGTGGGTGAGCTAGCTTCTGACATCAAGCGTTCAGACGATGGACTCGTATTTACCTTCACTCTTCGCGATGGTGTGAAATTCCATGACGGACGCCCCATGAGTTCTGCAGATGCGAAGTACACTCTCGATAAGGTGTTTTCGAGTGACTTCGCTAAGTCGGCGAGTTTCTACGAGGGCTCAGGAGCTGACAAGCGAAGTCTCATCAAGAGCGTCGAAGCGCCAGATGCAAGAACTGTGGTCGTTACCCTCACTAAGCCATGGGTGGGATTGTTGTCCAATCTCGTACCCGTTTCGATCATTCCGAAGGATAGTTATGAATCGCAAAAGACCCACCCGCTTGGTACTGGTCCATTTACGTTTGTTAATTACGATAATTCGCAGCAAGTAGTCGACCTGACGGCCTTCGCTGATTACTGGGAAGGTCCCGCAAAAATTCAGTCCGTTCGCGTGCGAGTGATTTCGGATATGAACGCGTTGCAGGCTGAACTGCGTTCAGGGCGTGTGGACATTGCACCGCTTCCGACAAGTCTTTCACCTGACGCTGTGAAACTGTTAGGACAGGATCCAAGCCTTCAAGTGCATCAGTTTCCCGGTTCGAACGTCAACCTGCTCACGCTCAACACGTCCTCTGCTCCACTTGATAATGTGAAGGTGAGGCAGGCGATAGCTTATGCGATCGATCGTGAGAGTATGATCAAGAACCTCTTGCTGGGCTTCGGCAAGATCGCCCACTCAATTATCCCCGAAGAATCCTGGGCCTACACGCCCGGTCAAACTTATTCCTACGATCCGGCCAGTTCGAAAAAACTTCTTGATGAAGCGGGTTTCAAAGATCCTGATGGGAATGGGCCACAGATGAGGTTTTCCAAACCAGTCGTCTACAAGGTTTCCGGCAGCAGTGCCGCCGGTCGAAATTATGCCGGAGTGATTCAGAATTACCTGAAAGCTGTCGGAATTCCCGTGGAGATCGTCACACCTGAACAAAATACCGTCTTCGACGAAGTGCGTCGCGGGAATTTTCAGATCTTCTATAGTCAATGGGTCGGCGGCAATCAAGACCCTATTTTCTACAAGGATCTATTTGCCACCTCAGAAATACCTACAGAGACTCGTGCGTCCAGGAACAGGAGCCGCTACAGCAACAAAGAACTAGATGCATTGCTGGAGCAAGCGGTCAATACCTTTGACCGACAGAAGGCACGCGAAATCTACGCAAAGGTCCAAGACATAGTTAGCCGCGAGCTTCCCGTGTTTCCCCTCTGGTATCAGGCAAACATAGTCATTGCACGTAAGAACGTCGGTAATATCCACGTTAACGCCAGCGGTGATTGGGGTTTTGTGAAAGACCTGACCGTGACAAACTAGCATTGAAGAATGGAGACCCGATGCTTTATGAAACGTTTACTCTTACTTCCTCTGTTCGTAATTCTGTTCAGCTGCTTTGCCGGCATTGCCGCTGGCCAGACGAATGAGCAGAAACGCGACGCGACGCGTGAAAAACTACGTCAGCTGCTGGAGTCTGCCGGCGAAAAGGCGGATATCAACACAAACTTTCGGCAGTCGTCTAAGCAGCCTTACAACTTTGTGGGAATGATGCGAGATGGCATGAACTTCAATCATGTCGATGGGCTCGAGATCGTCATCAGTGTTACAAAAGATGAGACGATCGGCATCCGCGTCTACCCCCACTATAAGGGCGAATACATCAATGTTAGCAAAGCAAAAGATCCTCTGACCTTTGCCAAAAAACTTCTTAACTTTAGTGATCACAATTTCTTGTTCTGGGGTCTGGACGATACAGGTGACACCTTTGCCGGCTACACGTTCACTCTCGAGTCGGGATTCCCAACGGATGCGATTGTTATCGTGCTAAGAAGTATCAGGAACACGGACGGCTTCGTTGGTGAGCTGAAGCCCTTCATTGATGGCATTTCTTCAGCACCTGCTACGACGCATAAGGGTTTTTAGAACGGCGTTTAGCTTGAGCTATCAGACATCAAGCCCTCTCGCATCGTAAGACACTCTCCAAGCGAGCGCGGGAAACGGCACCTTCCCGAACAAGTCGCGCTGGGTATTGACTCACATCGATTACTGTCGACGCTGTCGTCGCTGAGCTGTCACCGCTGTCTAGAATGAGATCGAGTCCAGACGGAAAATAAGTAGCCACTTGCGCAGCGGTGCGCGCCGGGGGTAAGCCTGAGGGGTTCGCGCTTGTAGCAGTCAGCGCTCCACCTGAAGCTCGCAAAAGTGCACGCAGTTCGTGGTCGGCTGGCAGACGCAAGCCAATCGTGCGTCCACCGGCAGTTAATTCTTCAGGCACCGCCGTTTTTGCAGTGTCTACGATGGTCAACGGCCCGGGCCAAAACGCTTTCACGACCATATCAAAGACGTTCGATCGCATTTCGATGAAGCGGTCGACTTCATCCACGTCGGATATCAGCAACAGGATTGGTTTCTGTTCTCTTCCCTTGAGATCGAAGATGCGCTTGATTGCATCTCGGTTAAAAGGATCCACTCCTAATCCGTAAAAAGTGTCGGTGCGAAATGCGACCAAGCCTCCGGCTAAGACCACTTCAGCCACGCGCTTTCGATTTGATTGGTTGTCTGGAAGAATCATGCGCTCGACACGGAAATAGGACCGATTGGGACTATTGGTCCGATTCGTCCACCCTTCAGCACTAAAGGTCAAGGCTTCGGTTCTGTCCAGTTCGTATTGATCCGGGTTCGCTTTAAGGAAGGGGCGTCCAAAACATTCGAATCAAAGCCTGAAACGTACGGCTTCACCAGTGAATACGACGAGGCAAAGTAAATAGGCATCGCCTTCAGCTCTTTAAGTGCCTGTGATTGCGATTCAATCGTTGTCGTCGGCCTTCTTTCGAAGGGACCTGATTGATTGCCGGCTGTGTTGGGTGAACTCGCAACGGTATTGACTTGCTCAGTTGAAAAGAGCAGACGCAGATTAGTCACCTCATCGGGTGTTTGCATCACCACACCACGTCGTGCCACATCGTAATCTCCCGCACGTAGCGATGCTTCGTATTCGTCCCAAGACTTGACGATGATTTCCGCTTTGATGTTCAGCACGCTTTGCCACATCGCCGCTATGGCCTGCGCGACAATCCTCTGCTGCTCGTTGCGATTGATCAAAAGTCTGACGACCGGAAACCCTTCGCCGCCAGGGAAGCCTGCCTCGGCCAAAAGACCTCTTGCGCGCTCCACATCCTGCTCTAGCATATCGGTCTTCCCTACAACTGGCTCAGCCGCAGCCATCTCATCAGGAAGGAACTTGCCCGCCGCCTCGGTCGCTCCGCCGAGATCGTTTCGACTCAACCGTTCGCGATCAATTGAGATAGCCAAAGCCTCGCGTACGCGGACATCATCGAACGGAGCATGCGCTACGTTGAAGCTGTAGTACGTAAGCGCACCGAACGTTGAGCGCCGAAAGTCTTTGTATGGGCTTAGGAGTTTTAATGCCAGCGGCTCGAACGGCGCGCTGGAAACTGCATCAATCTCTCCCGAATGATACGCCGCCAGCGCTCCCTCAGCGTTCGAGGCATTCACGAAGGTAACTCGCTGCAGTGACACTGATTCGCCATCCCAATAAGTCTTTGCGCGTTCCAGCAAGACGCGGTCGGGTTGCGAGCCGCCGAGAAGGAATGCGCCGTTGAAAACCAGGTCTCTCGCTTCCAATCGACGCGTATCAGTCGATTGGGAGATTTTTACTGGACGGAACACCGGATGTGCGACCAAAGAAGGAAATGTGGGATCGGGATGTCGCAGATGTACACGCAAGATGTCATCACTAATGGCCTCGACTGCGAGACGTGGTGACGTGCCGGAGGGTGCGGTGTTTGTAGTTCCGCGATTCGGATTCGGACCAGCTTCGATGTTAGCCAGCAATTCTGTGTGCGGCGCAAGCGGACCGATTCTGACGGTTCTCTCCCAGGAGCGAACAAAATCAGATGCGGTGACACGATCTCCATTGGACCAACGCGCGTCTTGTCGCAAATAAAACGTCCAAACACGATTGTCCGGCGACGGTTCCCATCGGATAGCAACACCCGGAACGGGGGAAAGTGTCTTTGGATCGTAATCGGTCAGACCTTCGAACAAGGCCCTTACCGCATCAGTGTCTGGTGGCGCTGCGGCAAATGCCGGATCAAAAGTCTGCGGAAGACCTCCATCACTCCAACGGAATTCCTGCGACCGCGGAACTATTACTTTGCCGTAATAGGTCGCAGGAGTTTCCTCACCAAAGCATCCGGCATGTGTCAAAGTCAGTCCGAGCAGAAGCAGAACGGTTGTCTTTGCGCGCCACCGTCTCAATGCGCTAACCCGCATTCGATAAAGCAGTTGGTGAGTTCTGACAATTAGGATCATTCTCAAACTTGAACCAGTCGCCGCAGCTTCTCGTGGATTTCGATGGTTTGTTTCCGTGTGTTTTCGTAGCCGTCGGATGTATCGATCAGGTAATCGGCGTATCGTTGCTTCTCTTCCTGCGGCATCTGCGAAGCAATTCTCTGCTCGGCTTCGTCTCTCGACAAACCGGTTCTAAGCATCAAGCGTTCAAGCTGCACTTCCGGTCTGCAATACACTACGATCAGTTTGTCAAAGCGCTTATAGCCTCCTGATTCAATCATAAGCGCCGCGTCAACAATCCCGATTCCACCAGGGTCGAGCGCTTCCCATTCACGTAGAATCTCATCCTGCCTGGCGATAATGAATGGATGCAGAATTGAATTGAGCTTTTGCCTTTGCTTCTCGTTTTCAAATACAACTTGACCGAGACGCTTTCGGTCCAAACGGCCGTCGTTGAGCAGGATTTCCGATCCGAAATAATCGACGACAGCCGCTAGTCCGGCGCTGCCCGGCTCAACTACTACCCGCGCGGTTTCATCCGCGTCCAATACATGACAACCCAATTCTGCGAAAACAGAAGAGACGTAAGACTTCCCGACGGCAATCGATCCTGTGAGTCCGACACGGAGCATGTTCTTAGGAGATCTGCCGCTTTGCCGCCGTCAATGTGTTCTTCATCAGCATCGCCACCGTCAGCAAGCCGACACCGCCTGGGACTGGCGTGCGTTTGCCCGCGACTTGGTCAGCTTCGAAAGGATTCACGTCTCCCACAAGTGTGTAACCACGTTTCGCTAGCACAGCGAGACGAGAGTCGGCTTGGTCACCGAACATCTCCTGGATCTGCGCTGGGTTAGTCAATTTATTCATCCCAACGTCGATCACAGTTGCACCTGGTTTAATGTGCTGTTTTCGAATCAGGCCAATTCGTCCAATGGCGACAATCAACACATCAGCCTCGCGAGTTACGGCAGCCAGATCCCTGGTTCGCGAGTGACAGATGGTAACGGTAGCGTCTCTCTGCAGCAGCAATTGGGCCATCGGACGCCCAACGATCTGGCTGCGTCCAACGACGCACGCGGAAGTGCCCCGCAACTCGATGTTGTTGTAGTCAAGCAATTCAATAATTCCGGCGGGCGTGCAGGGCACGAACGACTGCTGACCCATTGCTAGTTTTCCGACATTCATTGGGTGAAACCCGTCGACGTCCTTGTCTGGCGAGACCGCTTCAATGATTTGCGATTCGACAATACCCTTTGGGAGTGGCAACTGGACCAATATTCCGTGGATGTCGTCGCGAGCATTTAGAGTTTGGATAAGCGACAACAACTGATGCGCCGTAATAGAGGCAGGCAGGGCGTGATGTTCCGAACGAATGCCAACTTCCTCGCACGCACGAATCTTGTTTTTGACGTAGACGGCTGACGCGGGATCATCGCCGACGCGCACTGCGGCAAGTCCAGGTCGCACGCCAAGTTTGTCGACCATTTCAGCGATCTCGGACTTTACTTCCTGCTTGATCTTGTTCGCGACAACCGCGCCATCGATCAACTCCGCTCGGCCTGAGTTTGTTTTGATGTTTTCTGCAACCATAGTTCATTTGAGACTAACAGGCGATTTTCGCAGATAAAGTCAGATTGCAAAAGTCCGATCTTGATCTGAGGATCGGCTACTTGATCTCTCTGTTTGGCAATTTCTTCTGCGTCGCTGATAATTCGATTGAATGTTAATCAAGGTCAGATACCTGTTCTTATTGCTGTTCGCGTCGGCGACTATGATTTACGCACAGTCGCCTGATGGTACGCAGCAATCTATTCGAGCCGCCGTCGAGCAACGAAACTGGCCCACAGTCGTTGCTGAAACTGCCAGGATACGATCCTCCGATCCAAATCTGTTTCGAGCCGGAAACTACGATTACCTTCACGGGAGGGCAGCCGAAAAAACAGGCGACCTTGCGACATCCGGATCTTCCTACCAAGCCGTCGTTTCACGTAATGGTCGACTGGCGGAGTACGCGCTGTGGCATCTGTCGCGCTTGGCCCGCGGCACTGGTGATCTCACTCAGGAGCGGGAGTATTTACGGAGATTGATTGCTTCGTCACCAAACAGTTTGCTTCACGACGCTGCCGTTCTCCGGCTCGCTGAAAGTTTTTTCGAGAGCGGCGACTTTGCCGCCGCGGCAACCAGTGCACGCGCTGGTACGTCTTCCAAAAACGTTTCCCTAGCTCGCGAAAATCAATTGCTGCTCGGTCAGGCTCTGTTACGCGAGGCCAAAACACCGGAAGCACATGATGTGTTTCTCAAGCTGCTGATGCAAATGCCCGACGCTTCACGTCCCGACGATTTTGCTCTACAGGCAACTCGCGAATTAGATCAGATGGAAAAGGTCTCCGGCCAGGCACAACCGACCGAAGCCGATCGGCTGTTGCGAGCATCTGTGTATCAGTTCAATCGAGACTTCGCCGGTGCGCGCGCTCACTACGAAGAGATCATCAAACAGAATCCCCAGAGCCCAACTGTTCCCAACGCAATGTACCAGCTTGGTCGCGGAATGTATCAGGAAGGCAAATACTCGGACGCGATCACTTACTTCCAACGCGTCTCTGATCAGTTTCCGCAAAGTTCAAGTACCCGCGATGCCCTTGGATATCTCGCTTCAAGCTATACGCGCATGAAACGTACTGACGATGGCATTAATGTGTACAAGACGTTGATTGAGCGATTCACAGATGGTCCGGGCTTGGAACGACCATATTTGAATGTCATTGATGCGCTTCATGAAGCCGCTCGATACCCGGAAGCTCTAAATTGGGTCCAACAAACGCGCAATCGATTCAAAGGAGATATTGGAGCAACACTCGCGCTCTTCGCGCAGCTGCGCATCCATCTGGCACAGAACGGTTGGAAAGACGCTATCAAAGACGCTGAGGAGCTATTAAAGCTTACGGATCTTGGCGGGACGCGCGTACCGGGAGGTACCACGACGGCAGAGGTCAACTTTCTAAGGGCGTACGCGCTTGAACAATCAGGAAGAGTCGATGAAGCTGTCACAGGTTACCTGGCACTTCCCGACGGACGAAATGATTACTACGGGACGCGCGCGACGCAACGCTTGACGAGTTTGGCATCTAACGACCGAACGCGCAGCGTCATTGAGAGCCGGCGTCGCGATCTTCTGTCATCTGCCAGGACCGCAGCGGCGGGAGGCCAGCTTGAACAAGCACGGCAGGCTGCTCAGACGGCAATACGACTGAGCGCAGACCTTGCCGCAAGAAATGACGCCCTCGTAATTCTCCGAAATGCTTACGCCGCATTGCCTTCATATCAACTTCACAATTTTGCAGTAGTGTCTCTAGTAACCGCGGGCATAGCTGGCGATATATCAAGTCACCAAATGCTCGCAAACGATCTACTGCTGCTCGGACTGTACGATGAAGCGCTGCCCGAACTCCTGGCTGTGCGTGCCGAACGTGCTACAACGCCCTCAGCGCAAAGCGGAAGCGACAAAACACAAACAATAAAAGAGACAGCGACGTTTTCAGATGAAGATTACAGTGTTGCCGTCTATTCGCTTCAGGGTGGATTGCCTAATCGCGCGGTTCGATTCGCGGAACAATTCTGGCGAACAGTGCCCGCTGATTACGTTCTGGAGTTGGCGCCTCGCACGCTTGTCGAACTTCTTTATCCGATCCCCTATCGTGAGTCACTTTTAAGACATGCTCCATCGCGCAACGTCGACCTGCGGTTCGTATTATCGATCGCGCGACAGGAATCCAGATTTCAGGCAGACGCGAAATCTGCGGCAGCAGCACGAGGGATGATGCAGTTCATCGTTTCCACGGCAAACGAAGTAGCCACGCAGTTAAAGCTCAACAACTTTAGCCAGGACAATCTGTACGACCCCGACACGGCGATTCTGTTTGGTTCGCAATATCTCGGCCATTTGTTTCAGCAATTTCCGAATCAACCCGAGGCAGTCGCTGCTGCTTATAACGGTGGCGCAGACAACATGGGTCGATGGATGAGTAGATCGCGAAGCACCGAACCGGAACGTTACGTGCCTGAGATTGGTTTCTCGCAGAGTAAGGATTACGTGTATCGTGTGATGTCGAACTTTTGGACGTATCAGCAACTGTATGATACGCAGTTGCAGCCGATTGGGCTCAGATAGCCCATGTTGATACTAAGCACCGCAAGAAATGAACTCTCAATGAATCGAACCATATTCATCCTGATTCTGACGGCATTTATTTTCAGTACTTCCACCACAGGCTGTCGCAATTCATCCGCTAATCAAAAACGCTACGATCTTAAAGGTAAAGTCGTAGCTGTCGAGCCTGACAAACATCTCGTCACTATCGCGCATGAGGAAGTGAAAGACTTCATGCCATCTATGACGATGCCTTTTACCGTGCCAAGTGACGCCGACTTGCAGATACTTGCACCCGAAGATGAAGTGACAGCCACTCTTGTTGTCGATGGCTCTCAGTCATGGCTCGAAAACCTGGTCATTCGAAAGCAAAGCGAAAATGCGCCGGCAGCTCCGGGAATAGTCGAAGCTAACGAAGGTGATCAGGTGCCTGATTATGGTTTGGTGAATCAGGATGGGCGCGACATAAAGCTTAGTAATTATCGCGGCAAGACTCTGCTTTTGACGTTCATCTACACCAGATGTCCTGTGCCTGAATACTGCACACTAATGAGCGACAACTTCGCGGCCGTCGACAAACAGCTTCAACAGCAACCTTCTATCTACGGTAAAACACATCTACTCAGTATCACTATTGATCCGGATTACGACACACCGCAGGTCCTGCGAAGTTATGGCGCAGCCCATACAGAGCGATATCAGGACGAAACCTTCACGCACTGGGAATTGGCCACGGGCACTAAGGACCAGGTCAAGGGTATCGCACAATTTTTTGGGCTGCGGTATTTCCAGGGTAGCGATCAGATTGTTCACGGACTGCGAACGGTGATCGTTGGGCCAGACGGAAAGGTCGCAAAGATCTATCGGGACAATACGTGGAAGCCTGACGATGCTGTGAAGGAGATGGAGAAGCTCGCAGGTACAAGTAATTAGCCCGCAGATTCTAATGTCCGATAAGCTTTACAACGTCTTTCAGGAATCGGTCAACCAAATGTCCGATACGCTTTAGCTTGTCGTTGTGATTCGCTAGATTCAACGTCTTTCAGGAATCCCTAATTGTCACCGCGCCGCGTTTCCTGAAAGAAGTCACATGTAACGCATCACAACGACAAGCTAAAGCGTATCGGACATTGGTTGACCGATTCCGGAAAGAAGTTGAACCTGCTCCACCTTCCGACAAGCTAAAGCGTATCGGACATCAGAATCTGCGGCTAATTGCCTTTGATCTTTTTTATTTCTTCAGTCAGGACGGGAACCGCTTCGAAGAGATCGCCAACGATGCCGTAGTCAGCGATATCGAAGATGGGCGCCTCGGGATCTTTGTTGATCGCTACAATCGTTCCGCTGTTCTTCATCCCAACCAAATGCTGAATAGCGCCGGAGATACCAAGCGCAATATACAGCTTCGGCGCTACAGTCTGACCGGATGAACCAATCTGCCGATCAATTGGCAGCCATTCGGCATCGCAGATAGGACGTGAGGCAGCCAGATCGCCTCCCAACGCTTCCGCCAATTTTTCGGCAAGCCCTAAGTTGTCCTTGCTCTTGATGCCGCGACCCACAGCAACAATCACATCTGCTTTTGTTAGATCTACAGCTTGCTTCACTTCCTGGAATGGAGGTTCAGGCACCATTCGCACGTCACCCACCTCGACGTCAAGCACTTCCACTGATGCACCTGAACCTTTCGCCGCCTGATCTGCGCGATGAGCACCTGATTGGAAAGTCGCAAAGACTGGTGCTTCGCCGTCCGACGCTACATCAGCATCGAGCTTCCCGAGAAAGATTCTCCGAGTGAAGCCGACCTTTCCATTATCAACATGCGCGCGAATGCAGTCGCTGATGAGAGACTTGCCAAAACGCGCGGCTAACTTCGGTGCAAAGTCGCGCACAAGGTAGGTATGGGTCATCAAGACGAGCGAAGGATCGAGTTGTCGAACGACCCGCTCCATCGCGTCGGCATATCCATCGGGAGTGTAATCAGCCAGTTTCGCGTTCTTCGCGTGGATTACTTTTCGCAGATCATACGTAGCCAACCGTTGGGCTAGCTGGTTTACGTCTGAACCCAAAACAACCGCTGTAACCGGTTGCTGTAGCTGCGAGCCTAACGCCTGCCCGGCCGTAATGCCTTCCAAAGATGCCTTGTTCGCAGTACCGTCGCGATGTTCGATGAATACTAAAATTCCGCTACTCATTAGTTGTCCTAAACGAGTTGAACTGAGATGTCAGATAATGCGAGCCTCGGTATGCAGTTTTTGAGCAAGCTCAGCGGCTCCGACTTTCGCATCCCCGTTGCCAAGTAATTGGGTTTGCTTCATCTTCTGCGGCAGGTAGATCTTTTCGATCCGTTGATGTGACGGACGTGAAACCGCTTCGACTGACGGCGTAACCTCTTTTATTTCTTTCTTCTTAGCGGCCATGATTCCTTTCAAGGTCGCGTAGCGGATCTGGCTAATGCCGGATTGAATCGTCAGCAGTGCCGGCAGTGACATCGTGTACCACTGATACCAACCACTCTCCAGTTCCCTCTTTACCCGCAGCTTATCGGCTGATGCATCCACCTCAATCACGATGGTTGCGTGTGGCAAACCGAGCAGCTCGGCAACAATCACGCCTGTCTGTCCGTAGCCATAATCGTCCGACTGCAAGCCCGTCAAAATCAGATCCGGCTTTTCGTCACGAATTGCATCCGCAAGAATCGTGGCTGCAGCGTAAGGCGAAAGATGCGCAAGGTTATCTCCCACGACGTGGACCGCGCGGTCCGCACCTCGCGCGAGAGCGTCTTTGATAACGCTCTTCACGCGTTGCGGTCCCATAGAACAGACAACAACCTCACCGCCAACCTTCTCGCGAACACGAAGACCTTCTTCCAACGCGTAGCCGTCCGATTCGCTTACTTCAAACGACAGATCGGCTTCTTCGATCCAGGTTCCTTCTTTGTTGATTCTCAGAATCGCGTCTTTATTCGCGACCTGTTTCATGAGGACGACTATTTTCATGTACGTTACGCGCCTGCCGCTCTCTGCCCCCGACTATTGCATCCGGTTACTCATTTAGATCGGTTAACTTTCTATGCGCTGTCACTCAACGTAGCGACAAAACAGTCAGTACCGAAACGCGGTAGCGTCGGGTCGATGCACGTAAGACTCAACATCGCGTGTAACGAGGACGAGCCGACGCTACCGCGTTTCGGTACTGACTCTTTTGTCGCTACGTTGAGTGCTCGTAGCAAAACCTCTGACCTCAACCTAACACGCAACCAAAGGCCAAAGACCCAAGGTCAAAGGCCCAAGACTCTATTCGTGATACCGCCGGAACAACAACGCGGCGTTCGTCCCGCCAAACCCGAAGCTGTTAGAAAGAACGTACTCAACTTCTGCTTGGCGTGGCTCGTTTGGCACATAGTCGAGATCGCAGTCGGGATCAGGATTGACGTAATTAATTGTCGGCGGGAGTACTTTCCGATCAATCGTTAAAGTTGAAAATACACCTTCGATTCCCCCAGCGGCGCCCAGGAGATGACCAGTCATCGATTTCGTTGAACTGACTGCGAGTTTGTATGCGTGATCACCGAAGGTGGTCCTAATCGCCATAGTTTCGAATTTGTCGTTGTACGGCGTGGACGTGCCGTGAGCGTTTATGTAGCCAACCGCCTCAGGTTTTACGCCCGCGTCCTGTAAGGTCTTCTGCATTACGCGAATCGCTCCTGAGCCAGTTTCATCAGGCATCGTGATATGAAACGCGTCGGCAGTCATGCCGTAGCCAACGATTTCCGCATAGATCCTCGCACCGCGTTTACGCGCGAACTCGAGTTCTTCCAGAATCATGATGCCCGCGCCTTCGCCAATAACAAACCCGTCCCTGTCGCGCTCGAAGGGTCGAGAAGCACGCACTGGATCGTCATTGCGAGTTGACAGCGCTCGCATTGCGGCAAACCCTGCAACACTCATCGGAGTAATCGCTGATTCCGCTCCCCCACAGATCATGACGTCTGCGGCACTGCGTTGAATCAATTTGAAGCTGTCGCCAATTGCGTGGGCGCCGGCTGAACACGCCGTAGCTGTGGCGGAGTTTGGACCTTTGGCGTTGTGACGAATCGAGACCTGACCCGAAGCGAGATTAACAATCGCGGAAGGTATGAAGAACGGTGAGACGCGACCTGGACCCTCGTTCAGCAGCTTTGAATGTTCGCGCTCAATCGCCCAGAAGTCGCCGATTCCACTGCTGATGTAGGTGCCGACCTCTTCAGCGATATCGTCGGTAATTTTCAGCCCACTGTCAGTCACCGCCTCTTGCGACGCAGCGACCGCGTACTGAATGAACGCGCCCATTTTGCGCGCATCCTTCTTCTCGACGTAGTTGAGCGGATCGAAATCCTTAATTTCACACGCAAATCTGACCGGAAACTTAGTAGCGTCAAACTTCTTGATGTGGTCCGCACCACTGCGGCCACTCATCAACGCACTCCACGTTTCCTCAACAGAATTGCCAACGGGAGTTACTAAACCGAGGCCCGTCACAACAACACGACGTGTCAACTTAAAGCTCCTTTTTCAGTAGTGTGTTGAAAGGTGCGAACCTTCGCCCAAATAATTACTGAGCGAGTGTCACCACCGCTTACATCTCATCACTACTTTTTGTGCTGATCGATGTAGTTATAAGCATCGCGCACACTTTGGATCTTTTCAGCATCTTCGTCGGGAATCTCAATGCCAAATTCCTCTTCAAACCGCATCACCAGCTCTACGGTGTCCAGCGAGTCTGCGCCGAGGTCATCTATAAAACGCGCATTCGGCGTGACCTCATTTTCGTCGACTCCAAGCTCGTCGACGATAATCTGCTTTACCTTATTCTCGATCTCTTGATCGGGCATCTCGTTTGCTCCTCTATGAGTTTAATAGTCAACTACGCACCGGTTGTAAGTTTTCCATTGTCGAGTGCAGACTTGCTGCATCTTCCACATTTAAAAAGTTCACGTCGCGACTGATCTGACGCATTAGTCCTGTGAGAACTTTACCCGGTCCGACTTCAACAAGAGTATCTACTCCCTGATCGATCAGCAATCTCATCGATTCGAGCCAACGCACCGGCGATGAAACTTGACGAACCAGCGCATCGCGCAACTCTACGCCTTTTTGTGCGATTGCGGCATCGACGTTCGTGATCACCGGTATACTTACATCAGCAAAGCTGAGGCGCTCTAAATCACCAGCTAATCGATCCTGCGCAGGCTTCATCAGTTGGCAATGAAAAGGCGCGCTGACGTTCAACTTTACAACACGCTTTGCACCCGCCTGCTTGAGTGCGTCCACCGCACGATCGATAGCCGTGGCGTGTCCAGCAATCACAACCTGATTCGGAGCGTTTATGTTCGCAGGAGAACAAACTTCGTTGCCCCGCACTGATTCACAAACCTTCTGTATCGCGTCCAGCTCGAGGCCTAATACGGCAGCCATTGCCCCAACACCGACCGGCACAGCTTCCTGCATGTAGTGACCTCGAGCGCGCACGGTTCTAACCGCGTCTGACAAGCTTAATGCCCCTGCGGCCACAAGCGCCGAATACTCGCCGAGACTGTGTCCGGCGACAAACGCCGGCGGCGGGAAGCCATTAGTCACAAGAGCACGAAAGGCGGCAATAGATACAGACAGAATTGCCGGTTGCGTGTTCTCAGTGAGCTGTAAATCCTCAG
This sequence comes from Pyrinomonadaceae bacterium, assembly GCA_036559885.1. Lineage (GTDB taxonomy): Bacteria > Acidobacteriota > Blastocatellia > Pyrinomonadales > Pyrinomonadaceae > PSRF01. Next base: position 16,454 of record DATBSH010000412.1, on the reverse strand, counting down.
CTGGCCCCTCGAAACAGAGGCGCGATAATGAGAACCCTAACGCTTCGTCAACTTCTTCAAAGACCTGACGCGAGGCTGGGAAATTCTCAGCTAAATCTTTTCCCATGCCTGGGTATTGCGAACCCTGACCTGGAAACACACAGGCAATTGGCAATCGGACTCTCCTCGTTACCAGCGCATCAATACGCTGCCCCAGGTGACACCTCCACCAAAGGAAGCCATCAGTACGTGATCACCCTCACTAATCTTGCCTGCCTCAATACATTCATCCAATGCGATTGGTATTGACGCTGACGAGGTATTGCCGTGGACAGCGATGTTCGAATAGACCTTATCCAGGTCAACATTCAGTTTGCTCGCCACAGCTTCAGTTATACGTTGATTCGCCTGATGCGGAATAAAAAGATCAACATCCTTCGCCGATAACCCTGCAGACTCGAGAACCTCTCGAGATATCTCGGCCATTGAACGTACGGCGACTTTGAACAGTTCGTTCCCCTTCATCTTGAAGAAGTGATCCCCTGCCGCAAGCGTCTCCGCTGTTGGCCGTCGCCGCGTCCCGCCGCCTGGCGAGAACAATTGCTCCTCATAGCGACCGTCGGACTTGATCTTTGCCGCCAGTATTCCACGATTGGCGTCGACTGGGCCAAGTACGGCGGCACCCGCGCCATCGCCGAAAAGCACACACGTTTGGCGGTCTGTGTAGTCAACATATTGCGTCAGGATTTCAGCGCCAATAACGAGCGCATATTTCGACTGCCCTGTTTGGACCATCGAATTTGCCAGAGACAGTCCGTATAAGAACCCGGAGCACGCAGCAACAACATCCATCGCAGCTGCGTTGTGACATCCGAGATCGGCCTGAATGATGCAACCAGTTGAAGGAAGTATTTGATCAGGAGTGACTGTCGCGCAAAGCAGGAGATCAATGTCTGAAGGATCAAGTCGTGCGCGCTCAATAGCCTGACGTCCCGCACTAACCGCAAACATCGAGGTATATTCGCCGGGTGCGGCTTTGCGACGCTGCTTGATGCCGGTTCGAGTCGTGATCCACTCGTCTGAGGTTTCGACGATCTTTGCAAGATCGTCGTTTGTCAGAATCCCTTCGGGATAAGAGTGTCCAGTGCCCAGAATTCCAGCCCGCTGATTTGCCATCTATTGCCTCAAGCTATAAAGGGAATCCGTAATATATCAGTAAGAATAAAAAAGCCAAACGCTTAACTCGACGCCACTGCAAACGCCTGCAACTCGTTCGTCTCGGCAATACCTTTCTCGATCCGCTCGCCTGCGCGGTTCTCTGAAAACTCCTTTACACTTCGAATCGCGTTTCGAATAGCGCGCGCGTTTGACCGACCATGACCAATCACAACAATCCGCCTGACGCCTAACAATGGCGCTCCACCGTATTCGGAATAATCTAGACGCTTCTTAATATTCCTGAACGCAGGCTTTACAAGCACTCCACCCGCCTTGGTCATCGCGGAGATGCTTAGCTCTCGTTTGATCATCGAGAGCATCGCCTCCGTCAATCCTTCCGAAAGTTTGAGCATGACGTTTCCGGTGAAGCCGTCGGTTACGATCACGTCCACCATTCCTGAAAAGACGTCACGGCCCTCGACATTGCCAACAAAGTTAATGTTGCTGAGCTGCCGCAATAATGGAAACGCCTCTTTAGTGAGATCGTTACCTTTTGCTTCTTCCTCACCAATGCTCATCAAACCGATCGAAGGCTTAGGCGTACCCAACACAGAACGCGAATAGGCATCACCCATGATCGCAAACTGGGCTAAGTGGTGAGCTTTGCATTCCGAATTCGCACCAACATCAAGCAACAAGACTGGTCGAGCAGCTTTGGTTGGAATCAATGCTGCAAGCGCAGGGCGATCAACTCCTGGGAGTGTCCCGATAACCATTTTCGCTGTCGCCATTGCAGCGCCTGTATTTCCTGCTGAAACAAAGCCGTCAGCTTTACCATCATCTACAAGCTTCGTTCCTATTCTCAAAGAACTCTTTTTCTTACGTCGAACCGAAGTCGCGACCGGATCGTCCATCGCGATGACTTCTGGTGCTTCAACCAGCTCGATGCCTCGATCGCCATCACCTCGCCATCCACAACGACGAAGCTCTGGTTCGAGCTTTTCCGGCTGACCGACGAGAATAACTCCAACGCCGAAATCACGAGTCGCCGCCAACGCGCCATCTATTTCTGCATGTGGCGCGTGGTCGCTTCCCATTCCGTCGAGAACGACCTTGCCCGTCAGCGGGACTTCATTCTTCGACCGATTTCGCACAACGTATCTTAGGTCTGTTCTACTTGTACGACTTCACGTCCCTTGTAGTACCCGCACTTTGGACAAACTCGATGCGGCATGCGAGGTTCGCGACAGTTCGGACACAATGTCGTCTGCGGCGCTCGCAAAGCATCATGCGCGCGACGTTTGTCGCGACGCGCTTTCGAATGCCGCCGTTTTGGATTTGGCATAACAACTCCGTTTGTAAAAATCGAATGGCGGACTCTTACGAACTACCATTCTGAAACTTCTTCAAGGCTGCCCAACGCGGATCGATTTCAGATGACTGGCAATTACAGGTGGCTGTATTTAAGTCGATCCCACAAGTTGAACAGATACCTTTGCAATCTTCCCGACACAGCGTGCGATCAGGAACCTCCAACAGAATTTGTTCTCTGACAATTTCGTCGACGTCGATCGCCACGCCATCAAAAATGGATACGCCCATCTCCTCAGGACTTAACTCGGCCTTGTCAGATGATTCGTATTCCTGTTCGGTGATGTATTGCAGCCCAAACTGGGCCTTTACAGGCAACTCCACCGCCTTCAAACAACGATCGCACTCGACTTCAACTCGTGCGTCAATCTTTCCTGAGACGCGAACCTCAGAGCCAGACGTTCTGATTCGGCCGGTTACTGATGCAGGTTGGTTGAGTTTAACTCGCTCGTCCATCAGGTCGAGCTCGTCAGGTCGATAGGTATGAGCAAAACTGCCCTTACCATCTTCCAAATTTTCCAGCTCGAGCCGCATTACTACTTGCCACAGACGCAATTAACGATTCTGGAGCGCTGTGCGCAAAAGGGCCATTATAGCGGCGAGACGTGGCCTGTCAACGCTGGAGGGGGTTTAAGGTTGAAGCATTACCCACGGTAAGAAACCCTTTAAAGACCACCGGTTTCACACCGGTGGTACTTTAACTTCGACCTACAGCAAGGATTACACATCGTGGAGACCACCGACTTCAGGTCGGTGGAGGATCAATTTCAACCTAAGTAGGCGGAGGTTGAGGGTCAGCCGACCTGAAGTCGGTGGTCTCTTGTCTTATCTGGAATTCGCTATTAGGCGGAAAGTAAAGTACCACCGGTATGAAACCGGTGGTCTTTGGAGTCCTCAACGGTATCTAAAGCCAGTGGTGTCTAGGGCTAGCTGCGGGTGCGTTTTGAGACGCGCTTCTTTTGAGAGTTCACCGTTTTACGACCGCCAGACCCCTGCCTGGCGTCGCGGTTACCCTGCGCGCCATCCTTTTCACATTGTTGAGCCCACAGCTCTTCGAGGCGCTCCTTGTTAATGAGTCCGTCTTCAGCCAGCACATCCACGAGGACTTTCACCAGCGAGCGATCAACGGATGAGTTCTGGGCTTGCCGCAACATTAGATCGAGACTGCGTTCTAAGCGCTCCGCCAGCCTCGTGATTCTGTTTTCCGTTGCTGAAATTCTTTCAAGCAGGTGTTCGTTCGTAGAGACTGCTGCTTCTCCGCCCTCGAACCTTGATGAAGTTGGTTCGACGACCAACATCAATCGAGTCCCACAACGACCACAGAAATCCGTCCCCAACGGATTCGGCGCAAGGCACTTCTGACAATAATGAGCAATTGATTTAGACATCAGTACTCGTAAAACCCTTTTCCGGTTTTTCGTCCTAACCATCCCGCATCGACGTATCGCTTCAACAACGGACACGGCCTGTACTTAGGATCACCAAGTCCCTCATACAGTACCTTCATTATCGCCAGACACACATCAAGTCCGATGAAATCGGCGAGCGTCAACGGTCCCATCGGGTGGTTCATTCCCAGCTTCATAATGCCGTCAATGCTTTCGCGCGTCGCAACTCCTTCGTAGAGAGCAAAAATCGCTTCATTAATCATCGGCATCAACACGCGATTGGAAACGAATCCCGGCGAGTCCTGGCAATCGAGTGGAGTTTTACCTAATTTCACTGACAAGTCTCGCACGCTTTCGTACGTCTCGTCAGATGTAGCGATTCCCCTGATGACTTCCACCAGTTTCATAACAGGCACTGGGTTCATGAAGTGCATCCCGATAACTTTGTCTGGACGATTTGTTGAGGCTGCGAGTTTCGTAATCGAAATCGATGAAGTGTTCGACGCGAGAATCGCCGCAGGCGGTGTGATCCGATCGAGTGTTTTGAAAACATCTACTTTGACAGCCAGGTTTTCAGTCACTGCTTCGACTGCAAACGACGCTGAGCTCAAGGCATTCATATCAGTAGTCGTTTGAATTCGCTCAAGTACCGTAGCCTTCTCTTCTTTACTCAGCCGCTCTTTGTCAACGTCGCGCTGCAAACTCTTATCGATGGCCGACAGACCGCGCTGCAAGAGATCATCGCGAACGTCACACATTATGACGCTATAGCCTGCGCGAGCAGCGACCTGCGCGATGCCGTTCCCCATTGTTCCGGCGCCAATCACACCGATGATTTCGCTCACAGTTCTAACGTCTCCGGAGTTCAACGCCAGTCAGGCGGCGTTGGTGGTGGTACGTACTGCGCGTCTCTGGTAGGTGACGAGTGCGTGACCCAGGGCTTCGTGCTGCTTGACAACATTCGCTGCGGATTGTCATACAGCATTTTCCCAGGCTCGCTGAACAGAAACCAAAACGTGTAAACGCAGACAGCCGTCCCAATCGGCGCGGACATTGAAGCCAAAACGCCTGCGACAATGCAGATGATCTTGGCCCAACGTTTTCGTTTCAGTAGCGCGTAGCCGGCCACAATTGACGGGAGTGTTAAAACAGCAGTCATCGCTACGAAGAACACCCACAAGAAGACGACAAACGGTGCTGGTGCCGGATTAGGATCGAGCGTCATGGCCGCGGTCATGAATGCCAGAACAAACAGCATCATGAGCGCCGTAATTGCGGCATGAGCAAAATGTGCCCAGCTTAGGTATTTGTTGTGTTGTTCAGCGGTCAACCAAATACTCCGACAGAATTCTGGATATTACCGTTCAATCGCCATTGCCACCGCGTTTCCACCGCCAAGACAAAGCGCGACGATCGCTCGATGCGCATCTCTTCTCTTTAGTTCGTAAAGAACCGTCGTCAATAAGCGTGAACCTGACTGACCGATGGCATGCCCCAACGCGACAGCGCCACCATTTACGTTTACTCGATTTGGATCCAAACCCAATTCACGAACGACCGCGACCGCCGCGACTGAAAAAGCCTCGTTCACCTCCACCAGATCCACTTCGCTCGTCGACCAACCGGTCTTCTTCAAAAGCTTCCTCACTGCATCAACCGGAGCCATCATCACCATCTTCGGTTCGACGCCCGCAGTAGCTTGTGCAACTATCCGAGCCATCGGCTCAACACCCATTGCACGTGCACGCTGGAGCGACGTGACAACGACCGCGGATGCTCCATCGTTAACCCCAGGTGCATTGCCGGCAGTTACAGTTCCGCCCTCCTTTTTAAATGCCGGCTTCAGCTTTCCAAGAGCTTCAAAAGTTGAGTCTTCGCGTACTGTCTCATCTGTATCAAACCGGAGGGCCGCTCCTTTCTTTTGCGGAACTTCCACCGGCACGATCTCATCCTTAAACTTACCTGCCTTAATTGCTGCGGCAGCTTTCCGATGTGAGTTCACCGCATATTCATCCTGTTCGCCTCTGCTGACAGAATACTTCTCTGCGACCACTTCACCGGTACAGCCCATGTGATAGTTTTCGAAGGCGCACCATAGTCCGTCGTTGATCATCGCGTCCAGCAACTCACCGTTTCCCAACCGATAGCCTTCCCGTGCCTTCGGAATCAGATAAGGCGCATTACTCATCGACTCCATTCCGCCCGCCACAACAATTTCTGTGTCGCCAAGCTGTACTCCCTGCGCGGCCATCATTACTGCCTTCAATCCAGAGCCACAAACTTTGTTAACAGTCACCGCGGAGACCGATGGTGGTAATCCACCGTTCAGCGCAGCCTGTCGTGCCGGGTTCTGTCCCAAGCCAGCCTGGATCACACAACCCATGATTACCTCATCAACGTCTGCCGGTTTCACGCCCGCTCGTTTGACGCTTTCTCGAACCACAATCGCTCCCAGTTCCGTCGCCGAGAAGCCTTTAAGCGAACCCAGAAACTTCCCTACTGGTGTGCGCACGGCGCTGATGATGACTGCTTCATTTATAGCCATAAGTACTCCGAAAGACCTTCAATTACACATCCCATGGTAAATCGTCGGAGATAAGTCGTCTACTGTTGGACGAAGCCCCAATCATTTGCCATATATCATTTGACATTTCTCATTTTTCATTTGCGACTCCCAGCTCTGAAGCCCTTGATGATCAGCAGTATACGCGAACTCTTATTTGGACGGATTCGAACTCATAATTGGGATTGGAAACGACGTCCAAAATAAAAATTGAGAAGTGTCAAATGATATATGGCAAATCATTGGGGCTCCTTTTTGATGGATTTACCAATTTGCACTCACTGGTGTTAGACTCGACCGCGGTATTCCAAACCCTTTTTACCGGTATCAATTTCATCGAGCATGCAGGCACTTATTCTTGCGGGAGGTAAAGGCACGCGACTTCGTCCGCTCACCGTTTACACACCGAAGCCTATAGTTCCAATCTGCAATCGCCCATTCCTGCTTTATCAGATAGACACGTTGCGACGCGCCGGCATCGTCGACATCACATTGTCTTTGTCTTATCAGCCGAACAAGATCGAACAACTGTTGGGTGATGGTTCAGACTACGGTGTCAATCTTAAATATACCGTTGAGCCTCAACCGATGGGCACAGCCGGCGCTTACAAATTTGCTGAGGACTTGATTCGTGATCGGACCGTCGTTTTCAATGGCGACATCCTCACCGATCTGGATCTAAAAGCGGTTATTAGGGAACACAACGAGAGAAAAGCTACCGCGACCGTAGTGCTCGCGCCGGTAGAGAACCCGCAGCATTATGGTCTGGTAGAAACTGAAGCTGACGGACGCATTCATAGGTTCCTGGAGAAGCCAAAGGCCGATGAGATAACCTGCAACACAATCAATGCTGGAACCTATGTTCTCGAGCCAAAGGTGCTCGACTTTCTTCCTCCGGGAGAGAACTACTCCTTTGAGTATGGTTTGTTTCCGGACCTGCTCAAACGGAAAGAGCCGTTCTATGCCCACATACCGGCCCGGACGTATTGGATTGATATCGGAACACCGCAACGTTATCTGAAAGTACACGAAGACCTATTGGCAAATAGGGTTGGAAGAATTCACATCAAGGACAGGCGCGGAAACTTCGACGCAGCAACAGTCGCCGAGATTGACGAAGCGTCGATGATCGGGGACGACTGTCAAATCAAACCGGGCGCCCAGATCATCAATTCTGTTCTCGGCCAGGGCTGTTTTGTTGAAGAACGCGCCAGAGTTGAAAACTCTGTCATTTGGCCGCATACGCGCATCGGCACTGCTGCTCAGATCACATCAGCCATAGCCGGCCGGGGTTGTCACATCGGGAGATCGGCGATAGTCGGTGCCGGTACAGTTCTCGGAGATAAGACTTTACTAACCGACTACACCGTTACGGGAGGTTCTGCGTGAACGAACCGTTGGCGCAGATCAAGTTTGGAACTGACGGTTGGCGCGCGATAATCGCTCGTGAGTTTACATTCGCGAATGTTGAAAGAGTCGCGCAAGCTTACGCTGACTACCTTACACAGACTTCCAGCGGTCACAAGCTCGTAGTCGTCGGTTTCGATAGACGTTTCCTATCAGAACAATTTGCACGCAGGGCTGCGGAGGTGATGGCGGGTAATGGCTTTGAGATCGCTCTGTTCCAGGATGCGCAACCCACTCCTGTAATTTCCTGGGCGGTCAAAGACCTGCAGGCCATCGGCGGCATAATGATCACCGCTTCGCACAATCCGGCAACATTTAACGGCTTCAAAATCAAGGCGCCATTTGGAGGCAGCGCGCCACCCGAAACCACAAGTATCGTTGAGCAACTGGTAGACAAGACCACTCCCAAGCGCAGTTCCTTGCCGGACGAGAATTCCAAGGTTCTTGAACCGTCAATTAGTCGCTACCAACACCAGATTCGCACCTACGTCGATCTCGATTTGATTAAAAGCGCAGACGGGCACGTGATTGTCGACCCTATGTACGGCTCAGCAGGTACTTGGGTCGAGAGTTTTCTGCAAAACGGCAAGCTTAAAGTTGAGACTATTCGCAGTTATCGAGATCCCCTCTTCGGCGGTATCACTCCCGAGCCGATAGATCAAAACCTTGGTGTTCTGAAGCAACGAGTCGTCGATACAAAAGCACTAGTCGGGTTGGCTACAGACGGAGACGCCGACCGGGTCGGAGCTGTCGACGAACTGGGTCGGACTCTCACGATGCACGACGTCGTTCCGATGTTGCTGTTGCATTTATCTCGGTATCGAAAGATGAGCGGCGCAGTGGTTGTGACGGTCTCACAGTCAGTGCTGACAAAGCGAATCGCTGCGGCGTTCGGTTTGAAAGTGTACGAGACCCCGATCGGTTTCAAATACATCGCGGATTCGATGTTGAGAGAAGATATCCTGTTGGGCGCGGAGGAGTCGGGCGGAATTGGCGTGAAGGGTCACATCCCCGAACGTGATGGCGTGCTCAATTCCCTTCTCTTTCTTGAAGCGATTATTACTGCGGGCAAAGCACCATCAGAATTACTTCGTGAACTTCATCGTGAGTTTGGAGAATTTCATTTTGGTCGACTGGATCTTCACATGCCCGTCAGCGAAGGACAGGATTTGGTGAGGGCGCTGTCTGAGCAACCGCCACCGACATTCAATGGTGAGACTGTAATGGCTGTTCAAACGATGGATGGCGCCAAACTGATCTTCGCTGATGAGTCATGGTTGCTGTTTAGACAGTCAGGCACCGAACCGATGTTACGCATTTACGCGGAAGCAGTGTCAGTGGAGAAAATGCAACGGCTGCTGCAAGCGGGTCAACAAATCACCAACCGTGAACAGCGTAAAGCTGGAGGATGAGGGATGAAGGGAGTTGCTATCAAGAAGCTGAGGACTCACCTTCATCCCTCATCCCTCATCCTTCATCCTTAGCTCCTGGCCCTTTGCTCTTTACGCTTCGCTCGGAGTATGCTGGGCCTTACCCTTCTTAGAACTGTCCCCTAAACAAACAGAGGTTCCTCAAACGAGAGGTAGGTCTGCCATGGGTCTGATTCTGCTGATCTTGCTGATCTTGTTAGTAATAGGTGCAGTTCCGTCGTGGCCATACAGTCGGAATTGGGGCTATGCGCCAAGCGGAACGTTAGGATTGGTTTTGATCATCGTGCTGATTCTGTTCCTGCTTGGAAGAGTCTGAGCATTGCCAAATGTTCGATGCGCTTCGGCTTGTCGTTGACTTTCGCCATCACTCAACGGTAAGGATCATGAACGTCACGACAAGCTAAAGCGTATCGGACATTAGAATGCCAGAGCTTCCTGAAGTTGAACACATTGTGCGGGCGCTGCGCGCCGCAATCGTTGGCAGACGTATCGTTGCTGCTGAACTGAAGCTAAAGCGCACCGCACCAGGCACATCGAAACCCGCATTCTCTCGACTGCTGCGCAATGCTGTGATTACAGGAATCAGCAGGCGGGGTAAATACATCCTCATCGAACTTGATGCCAATCGGCTCTTAACTACTCATCTCCGTATGACAGGCAAATTCATCTGTCTTACTGAAGATGATGACCTCCCTCCATACGCTCACGTAGTCTTTCATCTCGATGATGATCGGCGGCTCGTATTTTGTGATATGCGTCAGTTTGGGCGAATGCGCGTCGTAGCAAATCGCCATCGACTTCCTCCAGAGATTCTATCGCTAGCACCTGAGCCGTTATCTGCGGACTTCACCGAGCAATACTTTCGCGAAACGCTCCGCAAATCGAGACGAAGTCTTAAACAGCTTCTCCTGGATCAAACTCGCGTGCTCGGACTCGGAAACATCTATGCAGCGGAAGCGCTGTTTCTGGCGGGCGTGAATCCTATGAAGTCTGCAGAGCGACTCTCAAAAGCTCGCAGTGAAAAGTTATATCGTGCAGTTCGTGATGTCCTTCAGGAAGCGATCGATGCCGGTTCAACGCTTCGAATCGATCTCGCGGATGGCAACGGCGACTACATCGGAACTAGCGAAAGATTCTGGCGAGTTTATGAGCGCGAAGGAGAGCCTTGTGTAAGGTGTGGCGCGAAGATCAGACGCGTCGTTCACGGCGGAAGATCAACCTATTACTGTCCAAAGTGTCAGCACAATTGAAGAGACATTGATCCGATACCAAGTTCATACAAAACCACAATTCAAGATCAGAAAAATTGCAGGTCGGGAAGGGTGGCTTACCCCCGCTTCAGATTCAGAACCATTCAAGATTAAGTGGACATTTCAAGCTCAGCAAAATTGCAGGTTGGGAAGGGTGGCTTGCCCCCGCTCCAGGTGCATATTATTTAACGTTGAATCAACTCTCAGTTGAGCGGGGGCAAGCCGCCCTTCCCAACCTGAAATCTTTCTCCGCTTGATTGGTGGGACTCAATCTTCAGTGTGATCAATCTCGAGCGGCGGCACTCTCCCCTCCCAACCTGCAATTTTGCTGACCTTGAATTGTGGCTGCGCACCCCACCCGCTACAGCGAGGTGGTACTGACCTCATTCCACCGCAACTGACGCTCCCTATAGATTCGCGACAATAAAATCCGTCATCATCTGCCGCATGTGCTTCAACAACAGCGGATCCGAGACTCCGTGACGCGACTTAGGATAGACCATCAACTGAAACTGCTTCCCTGCCTTCTGAAGCTCATACACAAACTGAATTGTGTTTTGCATGTGCACGTTGTCGTCAATCGCACCATGAATCAAAAGCAGTTTGCCGTGTAAATCCTTCGCTGCGAACACTGGGCCGCTCTTCTTGTACCCGTCGGGATTGTTTTGCGGCGTACGCATGTAACGCTCAGTGTAGATGCTGTCGTAATTACGCCAATCAGTGACAGTCCCGCCCGCGATTCCGATCTTGAATGATTGGCTGTGCGTCAGAGCATAGCTCGTCATGAAGCCGCCGTAACTCCAACCCCATATTCCAATCCTTCCCCCATCGACATATGGCTGCCCTTTCAGCCACGACAGCCCGTCTTCAATATCTCTCAGCTCCAGCTCACCAAAGTTTTTGTAGACTTCCCACGTCGACTCGAGTCCTTTGCCACTGGCTGTTCGATTGTCGCAAATCCAAATGATGTAACCCTTCTGCGCCAACAATTGATGCCACATGTACGTTAGCTGACCCCAGCTATTTCGCACTTGCGGTGCATGTGGTCCTCCATAAGTGAAGACCATGACCGGGTATTTCTTCGACGCATCGAAATCAGGCGGCTTGATCATCATTGCTTCCATGGGAAATCCATCTCTGGTTTTGACCTGAAGCAATGTCGTCGCACCTAACTTGTAGTCTTTTAGCGCAACTGGATTGTCATTAATCGCTCGCACTAACTTGCCCGAAGAGTCGTAAAGTCGGGTTTGCGTAGGCGTGTTTATATCACTCCAGAAGTCGACGAAGTAATTCTCCATGGGACTCATCTGGATTCGATGGGAGCCCTCCGCAGGAGTGAGACGTGTCAGTCCGGTTCCGTCTACCTTCACACGGTACAACTGCTGAGCGATGTGACTGTCGCGTGTGCCCGTGAAATAAACCAACCCGTTTTCAGTATCGAGTCCTTCAAGTGCTGATACTTCCCACTTTCCATCAGTCACTTGACCCAGGAGTTTTCCGTCAGCCGAATAATGATAAAAATGATTCCAGCCACTTCGTTCACTCTGCCAGAGGAAGGAACCATCGCTGAGCCAATGCGGATTGTCGTTTATTCCAACCCAGGCTTTCGACGTCTCACGGAAAAGCGTTACGGATTTTCCGTCATGCGCATCGGCAGCATCGAGATCGAGGAAAGTTTGTTCCCGATTCTGCGCTTGAAACACAACCCTCTTACTGTCTGGGGACCAATCAACTCGAGAGATCAGAAAATCTTCCGGTTGATACTTGAAGGTGTCGATCCAGCGCGTCCCTCCTCCAACCGCGTTGACGACACCAAGTTTCACAATTGGATTGGGGTCACCAGCCTTAGGATACGGGGTTTCCTCAATGCGTTGATCGTAAGGAATATGATCAACAACGGTGAATTCAGGCACCGGGCTTTCATCAATTCGAAGGTACGCGATCATTGAGGAGTCAGGGCTCCACCAATACGCGCCGAAATTTCCTCGACCGTAAATCTCCTCCTGGTAGACCCAATCGAGTCTGCCATTAAGGATTTTGGTGCTGCCGTCGGTCGTCAGTGCTCGCTCACGGCGCTGCATGCTGAGATCTTCTACGTAAAGATTGTTTCCGCGTACGAAGCTCACCATCCGCCCATCGGGACTGAACTCTTCGCCGACTTCTTCATCGGGATTGCTCGTCAAACGAACTGCGCGATCTGAACCCAGTTCGTAATAGAACAGATCGTTGGCCCAGTTAATAAGGATGGCGGTCTCTGCAGGGTTCATGTGATACGAACCGCGATTTGCCAGTTGACGCGCATCGTCGCTGCTGATTCCTGGCAGAGCTGCAAACGCGGCTTGCATCTTTGCCGAATCGAAGAATGCGACCGCTTCTCCTGTCGCCGCATCAACCTTCTGAATTCGTGGCACGTCTCGGCGTGAAGCTTCATTGCTTAGGAGATAATGTTTGGCGTCTTTAAGCCAACGCACACTCGGAGTGGTGCCGTTGAAGTTCACACGCTTCACGGGATCGTAGATGTCGTCGATGGTTAGTAACTTGGTTTGTGCTCGTGAGGAAGATGAAAAAATCGCCAGGAGGATACCTCCAAGCAGGATCACTTTGACTCGACTCATATTTTTCGTTCTCAACTAAATGACAGGTTTATCTTTCAACGCGGTAAACAGTCGACTAATAGTCCTACTTTTACGCGGCTTTCGGAGTCATCCGCTTGATGAGGGGTGTCAGTACGGCAAGAAGGGCGGCAGCTAACAAAGTGATTCCAGCGAATATGCCGAAGGCCCGCGTCAACACAGAAGGATCGTTTCCCTCGAATAACCTCGTGGTTAGGCCGGCGATGTAGCTTCCTATTGAGATCGAAAGGAACCAAACGCCCAGCATCAGTCCTACCATTCTCGCAGGAGACAACTTCGTAACCGTACTAAGTCCGACAGGACTCAAACACAGCTCGCCGACTGTTTGCAAAAAATAGACGATAACCAGCCACATCGGACTAACCCGCCCACCTTGCGTCAAAGTAGATGCGAAAGCGATAACTACAAAAGCAATACCGGCGAAGAACAGTCCGATTGTGAACTTGCCGGGACTCGACGGCTGTCGGTCTCCGAGTTTTTGCCAGATGGCGCCAAAGACCGGTGCGAGCATAATCACGAAGATTGCGGGAACAGACTGGAACCAACTTGAAGGATATTGCCATCCTAGCAACGTCGTGCGTGTCAGGCGATCCGCAAAGAGAGTAAGACTCGATCCTGCCTGTTCGTACGTCATCCAAAAAAGGATCGAGAAAAGAAAAAGTATAAAAATCACGAGCACTCGCTTGAGTTCTTCGCCGTTCAGTAGACGTGTTGTACCTAATAGGTACCCAGCGAAAAAACCGACTACGCACGGAAACAGTGCGGACAGAGCACCGGCGTCTCCGAATGCAAACCCCAAGGTTGCACCGGCGACTCCACCAACAATTGCCAAAATCATAGTGACATAATCGACGCGAACCGCCTCCGATGACTGCGCTTGGACCCTTGAATCCGGCTTGTTTCCGACCGTCGAAAGTCTCTTCGCGCCGAGGACATACTGTATGAGACCGAGTGTCATACCAACTCCGGCTGCGCCAAATCCCCAGTGCCAGCTCGAGTTGGGATTGAAACCGAGAGAAGAGATGAGATTTCTGAAGGAACTGGACTGCGCCAGAAATCCAACCACAATGGGCGAAAGAAACGCACCCAGATTGATTCCCATATAGAAGATGGAAAAGCCGGCATCGCGCCGCTTATCTTCTTCAGAGTACAACTGACCTACCATCGCACTGATGTTCGGCTTTAACAGGCCTGTACCACAGGCGATGAGTATTAACCCTGAGTAGAACGTGAGCTGCGAATTGATGGCCATCGAATAGTGGCCGCATGCGATTATGATCCCGCCTATCAGAACCGCCCGCCGCGCCCCAAACACTCTGTCAGCGAGCCATCCTCCGATCAGAGGCAAATACCAGACAGAGGACACATAAGTAGCGTAGATAACACTAGCGTATCTCTCGTCAAATCCGAGTCCACCCTCCACAAGTGACTTTGTCATGTACAGTGTGAGAATTGCGCGCATGCCGTAGTAGGAAAACCGCTCCCACATCTCGGTGAAAAAAAGTGTCGATAGTCCAGTTGGATGACCAAAGAAAGCTCGGTCAGCAGACGAGAGAGTATGTACACCAGGCGCATCTATCGCTTCACTCATACATGGTGTCCTTTGCGATGTTGATGAGCGTCAGCGGTTGTGTGACCTGGGCCAGATAGCGTGGGAGAACTGGCACCGCTCGCTCAGATTCGGAAGACCGGATGCATTCAGCCAAAAGAAGAAGAAGACTGTCAAGGGAAGAAGGCCATCCACAGATTACGCAGATTACACAGATTAAGAGCTGAGGCAGAGGAGTTGAACGGCCCAGTTACTTCCCCTTCTGAAAGGAAGCCAAACGCTCATCTCGCCTGTCTCAGCTCTTAATCTGTGTAATCTGCGTAATCTGCGGATGGGCTTCTATTCCGATGCCACCTCAGTAACTTCAACCACCTCGGGTCTGAGATGAAACTCCTTAACAGCCTCATCGGGAGTCAGGATCGGATGATAGGTCTTGCCGTAACGATTCGAGATAATGCGCACGTAGTCCTTCGTTTCGTCATACGGTGGAATACCGTTGTATTTGTCTACTGAGCCCTCACCGGCGTTGTACCCGGCAAGCGCTAATTCGACGTTGCCATTGAAACGCTTCAGCAACCAGGACAGATACTTTGTTCCCGCTTCAATATTTTCCACCGGGTCATTTGGATCGTCGCAGCCGAAGCGCTTCGCGGTTGCCGGCATGAGTTGCATGTACCCCTGAGCTCCGGCATGCGATTTAGCAAGCCGCTGGTACTTCGATTCTTGCCAAATGACCGCGTGAATGAATCGTGGATCGACACCTTGTCTCTCGCCAGCCCTGAAGATGATCATATCGAGAGCGGGATCACCCGATGTGGGTATATCAGATGGAATCTTGGTCTCCGCCGCCGAACTCGCAACCACGGGCGCGAAGACCCTGCTAAAGAAGATGCCAGTCAGATTGCTGAAGAGAAAGAAAGAAATGAGTGCTAAAGGCGCAAACTTGACAGACCGCAACTGGGGAAACTTCATTCAGTACATTCTCCATGTGAAGCGATGCCTTAGGGGACATCCGGGTCAAAAACTGCGTGCAAAGGGTCGGGCTGCACATGGTCCGAATGATTACAAAGAGCTGTAATCCTCGCCTGCAATCAGATGGCGATTTGATTGCGGCGGTTGCTTTTTCCTAGCGAACTTTTTCTTGTAAATGCCTGATTTTATTGTACTTGTTCGATTCACAGTCATCGGTCGATCTGAACTGCGGGTGTCAGTCTGACAATAAAAACCGAACACGAGCAACACAGATTAGTAACTAGTCAGCTAAGGTGAATGTTTGGTCTTCGCTCTCTAAAACGGAAACAGCGAGGTCGACGTGACTGCCCAATTCGTAATCTGTGTAATCGGTGGAAATCTGTGGATCTGCCTCGTCGGTGCTTGACGCAACTGACTCGACCAGCGTATAAGCACGATGAAAAACGTGGTGAGTTAAGGCGACTTGCGGCCACGTAAAATAACCCGCTAAACAGCTCGGGAACGTAGGAAATCGAACCCGAACAACTTCAGAGACTTTGAAGTCCCGTGCTGCTTGGCGCGGGACTTTTGTTATTGCCGATTGCCGATTGCCGATTTGTGCGGCAAGAGCAAGGGTCGAAGAGCAAACGGCAGTGATAATTAGTTTCACACTTAGCTCATTGCTCTTACCTTGTAATTGGCAATCGGCAATTAATTCAATCGGCAATTAATTATGGAACCCTTTAAATCCCTCCTCGAATCCGACGGCATCCAC
>DATBSH010000411.1:0-8588 GCA_036559885.1 Pyrinomonadaceae bacterium | reverse complement strand
AAGATTGCTGCGTTTGCACCGATGCCGAGAGCGAGCGTCAGTATGATCACGGCGGTGAACCCGGGATTCTTCGCCATCATTCTCAGGCTGTATTTAATGTCTTGAGATGTTTGTGCAAACATGACCTGTCCCTTACATTCCCGATTGCCGATCGAAGCGAAGCGCTAAGTGCTAATTGCGAACAAAGACCTCGTACCTTTTGCCCTTTGCTCTTTGCTCTTTGCTCTTTTGCTCTCCGCGCCTTCCCTTTCCTCCTTGGTGCTTCAATCGGCAATCGGCAATCAAAAATCGGCAATGTCTTCATTCGTATCTCAACGCGACGAGCGGATCCACTTTCGTGGCTCGACGTGCCGGAATCAACGATGCGAACAGTGCGACCAAAAACAGCAAGGACGACACTGCCATGAACGTGAGCTTGTCCGTCGGTGTTACGCCAAAGAGCATCGATTCCATGAATCGCGTCAACGCGAACGACGCGCCAACGCCAATCACAATCCCAAGAACAGTCAACGCAATCCCATTCCTGATTGTTAGTCTCAACACGTCCGTCGGTCGCGCGCCGAGTGCCATACGTATGCCAATCTCATGTGTTCGCTGTGTAACGGAGTAGGAAACAATTCCATAGACTCCCACCGCACCTAAAATCAGTGCGAGCAATGCAAACGTCGTAAACAGCAGCATCAAGGAACGCGAAACAGCGACCCCTCTATAAATCTATAGGTCCAATAGGTCCTATTACTGCCTCACTCGTATCTCAATGCCTCGAGCGGATCGACCTTCGTCGCGCGTCGTGCGGGCACATAACAAGCCAAGACGGCAACTGCGAACAGGGTTATTACTCCGAGCACGAAGATCGTTGGATCCGTGGCCTTCACTTCAAATAGCAAACTAGTTAACAACTGCATGAGCAGAACCGCGGCGACGGTTCCGATAACGACTCCGGCTAAGGCCAGCAGTAGCCCTTGTTTTAAAACCATCCTCAAGATGTCGGACGTTTGCGCCCCCAATGCCATCCTCACCCCGATGTAATGACTCTGTTGGCTGACGGAATATGAGACGACGCCGTAGATACCAATCGACGCGAGCAACAAAGCAACGCCTGCAAAAACACTGATCAGCAAGCCGGGAAAACGCCTCATGAACGCGGCAGGTGACGAACTGATGAGTTGTTCCATCGACTGCACAGCGAAGATCGCGACAGCTGGTTCCATGGAGCGAACTTCGTTTCGAACGGTATTCGCAACACTTGTCGGCTCAGTGCTGGTGCGGACGACGAGGTTCATGCCAACCGACGGGTTTTGGCGAAACGGGTAGTACAAAACCGGCCTGAACGCCTCATCGATACCAGCGATCTTCACGTCACCGACGACCCCGACAATTAGATCACCCCGACCCTCGGTGCTTCCATATTTGATCCGTCGCCCAATCGGATCTCGCCCAGCGAAGATGCGATCAGCCACAGTTTTTCCGAGGATCACAACGCCAGGAGATTTAATATCGTCGCGCGTATCAAACGGTCGGCCGGCAGTGACTGGGACCCCGAGCGTTTGAAAATATGTGTCATCGACAAACCGCATATTCGCCTCAATCAACTGATCGGGCGGTGGAATGGGATCGCCGTCGACATAAAAACGAGTGGTGTTTCCTGGCTGTAACGGCAGAATATCGACTGCGCCCGCACCTGCTACTCCGGGAAGTGACTTAAGTCGTTCCTTCAGCTGGTCGTAAAAACTGAGTTGAGACTCAGGTGTAGAATATTTTGTGGGCGGCAATACAGTTGTCATCGTTAACAGGTTATGCGGATCGAATCCGACGTTTGCTTGCAACAACCGTAGAAGGCTCTTCATCATCAATCCGGCGCCGACGAGTAGTACGACGGCCAGCGCGATCTCCGACACAACAAAGGCACTGCGTAATCGATGTCGAGCGCTACCCGCCATCGTGCGGCCACCTTCCTTCAATGTTTCATTCAAATCCAGGCGCGATGACTGGAGCGCTGGGGCCAAGCCGAACAGAATCCCAGTGAGTGTAGAGAGGAAGAACGAGAACAAAAGAACACGCGTGTCCAGGTGGACTGATTTCAGAAACGGCAAGGAGTTGATTTGGCTATCGGGCAATGCGGCTACGAGTGCTCCAAGGCCCCAAGAGGCAACCAGAAGACCTGCAACTCCGCCAAGCAATGACAGCACCACCGATTCCGTTAGCATCTGTCGAACTACACGCCAACGACTTGCTCCGAGTGCAGCCCGAATAGCGACTTCTTTGTATCGCGACAACGAACGGGTCAACATCAGACTTGCCACATTGGCACATGCAATCAACAAGACAAATCCAACTGCGGCGAGTAGAACAAACAGTATCGGTTTGACATCACCGACAACCTGCTCTTGCAACGAAATCAGACGAATGTCGGTGCCTGCATGTGACGCGTTGTGGTCTTGCTCAATTCTTTTGGCGATGAGGTGCAATTCAGACAACGCCTGTTCACTGGTAATACCAGGTTTGAGACGCCCAATGACATTCGTGCCGTGCATGAACCGACGCGTGAGTTGCGCTTCGTTCGGCTGATATGGGATGAACAGATCTCCTGGTCTCAGTGCAAACTGAAAGCTCGCTGGTAAGACTCCGATTACGATGTAGTTTTCATCGTTAATTGTGAGCGATTGGCCCAGAATACCGGGGTCTCCACCGAATTTTCTCTGCCACATGCCAAAAGTGAGGACGGCTGCCTTCTGTGCTTCGGGTTTATCCTCTCCCTGCTGGAATGTACGACCAATTACTGGCTCAACGCCCAGAAGCGAAAAGAAATTAGCTGTCACTCTGGGAGTGAGAACCAGTTCGGGCTCGCCACGGCCCGTCATAATCCCACCACCTCCCGTGTAAGCGGCGAGGTCAAGAGATTTGTTTTGCTGGTAGTCTTGATAATCCGGATGTGAAAACTCTCGTTGCGCAAATTCCCGCTGGGGCGTGCGTTCCCACAGGTGATAGAGCTTTTCCGGTGTCTTGTAAGGTAGACCGCGCAACAATGCCGCATCGACGACGGTGAAAATAGCCGTGCTCGCGCCGATACCAATTGCCAGTGTGGAGATTGCCGTTAACAAGAAGCCAGGCTTCTTCAGCATGGTCCGAATTGTGAATCGAAGGTCTTGTAGTAATTGCGACATAACCCCCCTCTAGTTCAATTGCCGATTGGCAATTGCCGATTGCCGATTTGAAAAACGGCAACCAGTTAGTTGAGTAATCACAACCATGTGGTTTTCATGCCAATTGGCAATTGGCAATCACTTCACTCGTATCTCAGTGCCACCAGCGGATCCACCTTCGTCGCTCTTCGGGCTGGAATGAAACACGCCAACAAAGCGATCACCGCAAGTAATGCCGCGATAACGACAAAGGTCATCGGATCCCTCGGCTTCACACCAAACAACATGCTCGTCAAACTGTCGAGATAACCGATCAGTGCGTATGCACCTGCCAATCCAACAACAATCCCTATGACTGTAAGAATCATGCCTTGCTTCAGAATCATCTCGAGCACCGTACGCCTTGTTGCTCCGAGCGCCATGCGCACACCAATCTCATGTGTGCGCTGCGATACGGAATAGGCCATGACGCCGTAAAGTCCGACAGCCGCCAGCGATTGGGCCAGCACGCCAAAAAGGCTCAGGAGTTTGGCAAACAGTCTTTCCAACGAAAGTATTTCAGTGGCCTGCTGGACCTGAGTCTTCACGTTGTTGATCGGAAGATTGCTGTCAACTTCGCGGACGGCTTCGCGAACTGCAGAAACGTATGCTGTCGGATCTCCCTGCGTTCGAACCTCTATCGTGCCCCACGTCAGTGGATGTCCCGACTGGTCGTATGGAAAATACGCAGTAGGCTCGATCTCATCACGCTGGCTTGTATACTTTGCGTCTTGCGCTAATCCGACGATCTCAATACCTGACGGGTCTTCGTCGTCAAAATTGAAGCGTTTGCCAATGACGTTCTCGTTGGGGAAGTACTTTCGCGCAAACGTTTGGTTGACGACGGACACCTTCGGTGCTCGCGGACCATCCTGCGGGGTCAGGCTTCGTCCCATGAGCAATGGGATCTGCATTGCTTCCAAAAAGTTTTGCCGCACATTGAGCATCTTGACGTCACCCGCCGATACTCGCCTGCCATCAGCACCGATGGCGCCTCCAGGTAAAAACACCGATGTAGTGGTCGCGCTTAGTGAGAGAAGTGGATGCTGAGAAGCAGTAGCAGCTTGGACGCCAGGTATCGCCTCGATCCGACTGAACAGGTTTTGATAAAGAGTGGATAACTTATCCCCTTTGTAGCCAATTAACCCAGGCTCGATGCTGAAGATCAGAAGGTTCTGGCTATTGAACCCAATGTCTACGTGTTGCAGATTGCGTAACGTCCGAATCAGCAAACCAGCGCCGATCAGCAACAACACCGAAATTGCTACCTGCACCACGACGAGTGATTTGGTTAGCCACGATCGCCCGATTGCGCCCGAAGTTCTCCCCGCCTCTTTCAGCGTCGGCGTGAGTTCTACCTGGCTCGAGCGTATGGCTGGAGCGAGTCCGAACAACAGTCCTGTGAGGACGCAGATCCCGAGCGTGAAAGCGAGTACGCGCCAATCAATCCGCGGCGTGAGTCCAACTAGCCCTTGACCAGTCCAATCCGCAACGGCTAGCAGTCCGTTCTTGATCCAGCTTGCGAACAGGATGCCGACCGAACCACCGATGATTGCTAGTAACACACTCTCAGTCAGTAGCTGACGAATCAAACGCCAGCGGCTCGCGCCGACAGCGAGTCGAATTGCAATTTCTTTTCGACGCGCAGATGCGCGCACGAGCAACAGATTGGCTACATTCGCGCAGGCAATCAGCAGCACCAATACGACAACGCCAATCAGAAGGCGAAGCGGCTTCTCGTAGTAGCGCCTCATGTTCATTTCGCCCTGGGCACCGGGATCAACGACTAGTTGCGGGAAATCTTTTGGCTCGAGTGCCCGCAGAGCCGTTTTCGATCGTGACTGACGTGTCGCACGGTGCTCCGCGACTGATTGTTGAAATGCACTCGCAAGGCTGGCCTGCGCTTGTTCGCGTGTCGCACCCGGTTGCAATCGACCCATCAGGCGCAGAAACCATACGCCGGCTCCACGAAAGTTCGTTTGTTCGCCGGCAACTTGAGGTTCCCAGGCCAGCGGGATCGAGACGTCCTGTGTGGATCCGACTTGTCCAGTGCCTTCAAACCCTGATGGAGTCACACCTACAATCGTGAACGGCAGGCTATTTAAATTGACCTGTTTTCCGACGATGCCTTTATCGCCACCAAACCGAGTAATCCAATATCGATAACTGATCACCGCAACAGGTGTGGAGGCTGTGTTGTCATCCGCATCGTTGATTAACCGACCTTCGAGTGGTGGAACGCCGAGCGTATAAAAATAGTTACCGGAAACAACCTGGCCATTTACGCGCTCCGCATTTCCAGCTGAATTCAGATTTAGGTCGATACCACTGAACGCGATCACATCCGACAGGGTGGCGCGCTCCTGCCGCAGCCGATCGAATGTTTGGAAAGGAAACGACGTGCCGTTGATGAGGCCAGTGTTCGGGTCTCCTTGATTACTGCCGTTGTAACTGCCGGGACTGAACTTGTCTCCGTGCCAGGTCGCGCGCAGCAACACGAGTCTGTCAGGATCCTTCACGGGCAACTGCTTAAGCAGCAGTGCATCCACGACGCTAAAGAGCGCAGTGTTAGCTCCAACACCCAAAGCAAGTGTTAAGACAGCAACTGCTGTAAAGCCGGGATGCTTCCAAAGCATCTGCAAGCCGTAGCGGAGGTCCTGAATTAGTGTGGTCATGTGCCTCCAATCAATTTCGGATTTCGGAATGCGGATTTCGGATTTCGTGTTTCGGCAATCTCATTTTTTTGACAACGACCTTCAATGATCTGGAAGCAAAATCCGAAATCCGCATTCCGAAAATCCGAAATTCCTATTCATATCTAAGCGCCACCAACGGATCGACTTTCGTCGCACGTCGTGCCGGGATGTAACAGGCGATCAACGCGACGCTCGAAAGCAGTGATGCAATCACCACAAACGTAAGCGGATCGGTTGCGGTAACGCCGAACAACAAACTCTTCAGCAAGCGTGTCAGAGCGAATGCGACAACCAGTCCGATCGACAGACCGACCAAGATCACCGTCACGCCTTGTTTCAGGATTAATCGCAAGACGTCACTGAGTTGCGCACCGAGGGCGATTCGAATTCCAAGTTCATGCGTGCGCTGCGTCACTGAGTAAGCAGTGACACCGTAGATTCCGGCCGCGGACAACAGCAGAGCAATCGCGCTGAACAAACCAAGCAACACCATGTTGAAGCGTGGTTGCATTACAGATTCAGTGACAAGGCGTTCCATGGGTTCAAGGTCAGCAACCGGCACGGTCTTGTCTACCTCAGCAACCGCCTGACGAACGACTGAAACCAGACTGTTCGGTTCAACGGTCCCCCGGATCACCATTGACATTGCTTCGAAGGGACTCTGCAAACTTGAAAAATAGACCTCGGGCTCCGCTGGTTCTTTCAACTCTTGATTTTTTACGTCAGCCACAACACCCACAATCTCAAACCAAACTGGTTGGTTGTTACTGTCTGTGCGACCGAAATTGACGCGCTTCCCAATAACGTTTTCGCCGCTGAAATTCTTCTCGACAAGTGACTGGTTGACCATCAGCACTGTGGGAGCTTGCTCGTTATCTCGGTCCATAAATGAACGACCTTGCAACACTGGAATGTTCATCACATGAAAGTAGTTCGGACTGACGCTGCGGTAATTCGCAGGTTGCCACTTATCGATAGTAAGCGGCGGCCGACCCTCCACGCGGAATCGAAAAGTTGGTCCTTTTTGAAGTGGCAGCGTATTGATGACGCCGGCTTCACGAACACCTGGCACCATTGCAATCCGCGACAATACTTGCTGGTAATAGTTGATGTAGTCCGTATCGGTGCGAAACCTTTCGCCGGAAGGCGCCAGCCTTCCAGTCAGCACTTCCTCGGGAGTAAACCCTGCGTTCACTGACTGCAGTTGCATGAAGCTGCGAAACAGCAAGCCAGCTCCAGCGAGCAACACCACCGATAGAGCAACCTCAGCCACAATCAAGGCGTGGCGTAAACGGCTCCGATAAACGCTCCCGCCCGCCCCGTGACTGCTTTCCTTCATCGCGTCTTGAACGCCGAACCTCGTGATGTGTAATGCCGGCGCTAGTCCGAACAGAAATCCGGTTAGCACTGAAACGGTCAGCGTAAAGCCGAGTACTCGCCAATCCATTTGGATTTCGCTCAGGCGCGGAAACTCACGTGGGAGTAGTCGCGTGATTAGAGGCACACCCCAGATAGACAGCAGCAAACCGACACCGCCACCGGCGAGCGCCAGAAGCGTGCTCTCAGTGAAGAGCTGCCGTACTACTCTTAACCTTGAAGCTCCAAGCGCTGTCCGGATAGCAATTTCCTTTTGACGGGATGCGGCGTTCGCGAGTAAGAGATTGGCGACGTTTGCACAGGCGATTAACAAAACGAATGTGACGGCGCCAAGGAGTAACCAAAGCATCGTGTCTGTTTCGCCGATAAGGTGTCGATGTAGAGAAACGACTTTGTTGAAACGATTATTGTTGGACTCAGGAAACTGCTGCCGTAACCGTGATGTGATCGTCTCCATTTCGGCGGCAGCCTGAGCGAACGACACGCCGCGCTTTAACAACGCGACAGCAGCGAGATACCCCATGCCACGTGTTTGAGTTACATCTTGATTAGGAAACAACTCAGGAACTAGTTTGAGTGGCGGTAACCATGCTTCTGTCTTGTCGGGATACTGAAATCCGGCGGGCGCAATGCCAACGACCGTATAGTTTTTGCCATCGAGCCTGATAGGTTTGCCGACCAATGTGGGATCGCTGCCAAAGCGACTCTGCCAAAGCGCATAACTTAGAACGACAATTGGCTCATGTCCCGCTTGTTCATCTGTTGGAATAAACAGACGACCCTCGGTTGGAGTGAGTCCGAAAACATTAAAGAAATTGGCAGATGTTTGAGCTATATCGATGCGTTCAGCGCTGTCGGAAAGTGCAAGATTGGAGGTGCTTACCCTAATGGCAGCGAGGTGTTCGAACACCGTGTTCTGGGCGCGCCAGTCAAGAAAGTTTGCAGACGTAACCTGGACTCGCGTTCCCTTCTCATTCAGTTCTTGGATTGCCACGATCCTGTCGGGCTGTTTGTACGGAAGCTTGCGCAGTACCACGCTGTTGACGACACTGAAGATCGTCGTGCTCGCACCAATACCTAACCCGAGAGTTAGCAACACAATTGCTGTAAAGGCCGGCTGTTTAGCCAGACCTCGAACGGCGTACCGTATGTCACGAATTAACGTATCCATAAACTTATTTTCAATTGCCAATTGCCGATTGCCGATTCTTGTTTTTGTAGCACAGTGGCGATGTCGGCTTCGGATACCGCTGACGATTCCAATCGGCAATCGGCAACCGGCAATTGGCAATTCTCCTCATTCGTATTTCAGCGCCTCCAACGGATCCACCTT
>DATBSH010000410.1:0-7873 GCA_036559885.1 Pyrinomonadaceae bacterium | reverse complement strand
AGCATCTTGTGTCGAATAAATGGGTTCTGATGCAATTTGAATTCGACCCAACAGCCACCCCTCTCAGCCACACCGCGGCATCTAGCTGGAACTGGAGAAACTTGATGTTGAGTACTACGTCCAGCATGAATTCGTCCGCTTCCGAGTGATGTGGAGTCCCCTCCCGCATAAAAAGGGATTTCTTTGAACACCGGGCTGGAGCCGCGGCGGGAACGAGACTCGGAAGCCAGACTGCATCAGTTACGAATAAATGAGGTGAGTGACCGTGAAGGGCGTCTTATTTCAGGCACATCGAAGACGAGCGATAAGCTTCAATCTAAGACCGTCTGCTTACATACGGATTCTCTTTAATCCAGAATCGCCAGGGCTTATGGATCCATTCCTCCGCGTAGTCAATCCCTATGCGTGGCCCGGAAGCGATCTGTGAACGGGAAATCTCTTTGCCGTTCTCAATCCAGACCCTGTCGCCAAGTAGATCTGCACCATCCAGTTTGCGATCGATAGCGAGGGCGATGGAGAGTTTGCCAGGGCCGTTCGTCAGATTGTGATCTGGTTGGCCATGGCGACGTTTGCGCATTAAGTCGATTCCCTCCACAGGCTCGAGAGCTCGTATCAAGACAGCGTGTGGAAGCTCTGCGGCGTTAGTCACGATGTTGAATTGGTAATACATGCCGTAAACAAAAAAGACATAGGCTGTACCGCCGATTCGGTACATCGTTTCCGTACGCTTTGTGCGCCGGCCTCCGTAAGAGTGGGCTGCGCGGTCCTGCGGCCCGCGGTAAGCTTCCACTTCCACAATCGTTCCCGAAACGCGTGTTCCATTTGGTGAGGGTACAACCAGCAGTTTTCCCAAGAGTTCGCGGGCGACGGTGACGACATTCGAGCGCGTATAGAATTCACGTGGCAGTTTTCTGTTCATTAACTTTTTAGAAAGGGAACTTGTCTCCACAGACGGGGGCACAAGTGCCCTCTCTAAACGGTTCGATATAAGACCAAGTCCCCACACACGGGGCACAATTGCCCTCTCTAAACGGTTCGATAAGACCAAGTCCCCACACACGGGGCACAAGTGCCGTCTCTAAACGGGTCGGGAGATAAGACCAAGAATTAATGCCAGAGCTTCCAGATCATCACAAACGTAATCACGAATCCAATCGCAACTATTGCGCGGCGGACTGTAACCTGATGCACTCGCACCGCCATGTGCGCTCCAAAATAGCCGCCCAGCGTTGCTGCCCCAGCCATGATTAGGGCATCCGGCCAGACAACGAGTCCTTTGATTGCGAAGCTCAGAACCGCAACGCTGTTAATGCAGATGCCCAGGAAATTTTTGATTCCATTGGCACGGTTAATGTCGTGCAAACCGAGGAGTCCCATGACCGCAAGCATGAGGATACCGTTTCCGGCGCCAAAGTAACCTCCATAGGTCGCCGAAAAAAACTGAAATACGATTGCACCCAACCACCATGACGCTTTCGGTTCGGTGTCAATTGACTGCAGACGGAGGCGGCGATTGATTGGACCCTGAGCCATGAAGAGGATAGTGGCGAAGAGAATCAGGAAGGGAACCAAGCGGGCGAATGTGGGCGACGAAGTCCAAATCAGCAACCAGGCCCCAAGTGCGCCGCCGATAACACTCGTGATCCCCAGACGCATCAGAATTGTCGAACTATTTTCCAACTCACGGCGATAGCCAAACAGACCACCAAAGAGGCCGGGCCATAGAGCAACGGTGCTGGTTGCGTTGGCTACTCTGGGATCGAGACCAAGCCAAATAAGCACTGGAAATGTAATTAGTGTGCCACCACCGGCAATCGCATTGATCACGCCGGCCGCGAATGCAGCCGCGATTATCATTAGCATGTTGGGGAAAGACATCGACTGTTGGTTGGGATTTCAAACTTCAGCTTCCTCACGCTTAGCGCCACAATCAAAGCGCTGCCATCGCTCGGGGCTGTGACGTTTTACGGTCTAGAACTCTGAACATTTGAAACTGCGTTGACATGTTAGAATGCGTCCAGCAGTTTCACAAAGCTAGAACTTGACGGAGGTAGGAATGGCAGAGGTGACTATTCGTCCGGCGAAAAATGGACCGTACATTGTCGAAGGACCGATTGAGCTCTTCGACCCGCAGGGAAACAGGATTACGGTTGATAAGCAGCGCATTGCACTTTGTCGCTGCGGCGCTTCCTCAAACAAACCTTTTTGTGATGGTACGCATAGCATCATCGGATTCCAGGCTGCAGAAGCCGCTAATCCTGCAAGTGCCGAATAGCGGATTGGCTTATAAGTGCTATCGCCACGCGTACCGGACCATTACAGAAGTGCATAACGCTGTTGTTCAAAATTACTGACTCTGCTTAACTACGGGAATAAATCGCTATCTTAGGTAGATTTTTGGCGGTTCGAGGAGTTAAAGCCTTTCCGATGACGGTAAGATCGAAGTTAACCTCTGGGTCTACACCAAGGTCGCTCACAATAATTTAACAATACTACTAGAAGTTCCTCGTCACCCAAACGACAATTTTAGGATTAAAATGCATGGACCATCTTAAGTGGCATTTCAAATGTCCCTCGCTGGTGTTGTTTTGAGAGAGGCCGTATACTGTTCCCCTCAAATTTGCACACCGCAGTGAGGGCGGTGCTCCCGGCTTCAGTAACCCAAAGTCGCAAGAAACTCTCTCCTGATTTATCTAGTGGTTGTTGTTTTGATCGTTTGAACTGATCAAGTCGACAATCAATCGCGGTGTCGACTCCCGTTGGCAGTGATCAGGCTGTCGCTGGAACGACGTGGCGAAGTCTTTACGGAAGTTGAAACGCTCGTTGCGATAACTAGCGACAAGAAGCGTTTCAATGCTGGTAAAGAATAAAAAGGGGGTAAAAAATGACCCGGCAAGACGAGTTGAGCGCCCCAGAACTATCAACTAGGCCGCAAACCGAAGCTAAACAAAGAACAACCTCAGACAAGCTCAGATACTTGTCGCACTACGATGCGTTGACCACACTTCCGAACCGTGCCTTCTTTAGAAACAAGCTTGGAAAGGCCTTAAGAACTGCGCGAGAAGACAATCAGATTGTGGCTGTGGTCTTTCTTTCCGTCGATCCTCATCGCCGCATCAATGACACTCTTGGCCCAGCTATGGGCGATCGCCTGGTTCGCTCCGTAGCGAAGCGGCTCAAAGAGATCATGGGAGGAAGTGAGACACTAGGTTACTGGGGAGGCGACAAGTTTGTTTTGATGTTGGAACGTCCTGGCGATGAGGTCGAGGTCGCAAAAATTGTAAAGGATATAAAGAAGAGGATTGGCCGTCGATTCTTTGCCTTCAAGCAAGAGTTTTTTCTCACAATGAGCATGGGAATCGCACTATATCCCTCGCATGGATCAAAGGTTGAGACACTCCTGAAAAATGCCGGTGCTGCCCTGTTTGAAGCACAAGAATCCGGTGGAAATGGTTACTGCCTTTTCACTGCCGATCTGAATGCCAGGGCGCTCGAGCGGTTTGCTCTCGAGAACAGGCTCGGTCGTGGACTGCAAAAACGGCAATTCACCCTTCACTACCAACCCCAAGTCGATACCGGAACCTGGGAGATCACCGGCGCGGAGGCTTTGATCCGTTGGGAACATCCAGAGCTGGGATTGATTCCTCCGTCCGAGTTCATTCCGTTCGCCGAAAAGACTGGACAAATCATTCCCATTGGCAAGTGGGTCCTGCGGTCGGGATGTCTACAGTTAAATAAGTGGCATGCCAATCGTTTCCCCAAGTTGAACCTCGCGATCAACGTTTCGGCTCGTCAATTCCAGGAACCAAAATCTGTCGACGCGATAGTGGCAATCTTCGAAGAGACCGGAATCGATCCGAAATGCCTGGAACTGGAACTGACCGAGACTATGTTAATGACTAGCTCCCAGGAGGTGATCAAGTCGCTGGGCAAACTGAAAGACCTTGGCGTTAAGCTTGCGATCGACGATTTTGGTACTGGCTTTTCCTCGTTGGAATATTTAAGACGACTCCCGATGGATACGTTAAAGATCGCCCCGTCATTTGTGCGGGACACTTCAAACCCTGATGGTGCCGCAGTGGTATCGTCAATCGTGGACCTCGCGCAAAAGTTACGGTTGCGAGTTGTCGCCGAAGGTGTGGAAACCAAAAAGCAGATGGTGTTTCTGCAGCAACTCGGATGTTACAACATGCAAGGTTATTTATTCGGCAGACCGCTGCCCGGTGAAGAGTTCAAGACTATGATGGCTCGCCCCAATTTCAAGTTTGAAGCTCGGAATAAGTTTGTTCGTTTACGCGCCGCCTCGTGAGTAGGGTGGGCACTGCGCCGGCCAAGACTCGGCGGTAAATTTGGGGAATATGTCGCACCGGTCGTTAAAAATTCTGGTAGTACAAGACCCGCACGGAAGCCAGCCGGAGATCCGCGACCTTCTGGCGAAAAGCAAACTCGGGCAATTTGAATTGGACTATGCATTAACAGACTACGCCTTCCGCAGTTTTCGTCGTAACTATTACAGTATTTGTGTTGTCAATTCGGCCCTGAATGGAATCCGGGTCCTTGAAGAGTCGCGGCGAATTGGGTTTGCCACCCCGACAATAATGCTAACCTCGAACACGGCTTACGAAGTTCTGAATGCCTTGCGTCATGGCGCGGTCGACTGTTTGGTCAGGGAGTCACTGACCGCTGGAGCGCTGGAAGAGTCGATCTGCGTCGTCCTTGAACGGGCTCGTTACAAAGAACACCGATCAGAATGTGTAAGACGTTACCTGGGCCTGGTAGAGAATTCAACGGAGTTTATCTACACTCATGATCTCCAGGGAAACTCGACCTTCGTGAGCAGTGCCGGTGAGCAGTTGATCGGTTACAGCCGTGACGAGATTTCGAAGATTAATTTCTGCAGGCTAATTTCGCCCGAGTGTGTCGAGGCTGTCTGGCGAAGCATCCTGCGCATGTTGGCCGACAGAAAGCCGTCCAGTTACGAGGCTGTTATGGTGACCAAAGACGGTGAGAGAATTCCGGTTAGTGTTACCATGCATTTGATCTATAAAAAAGGAAATCCCATCGAGGTCCAGGGCGTCGTTCGCGACCTCAGAAGACAAATCCCGCCCGCGCCAACTCTAACGGAAAGCGATGACTACTCCAGAGTGATCCTGACGCTATGAAACGGTCTTTCGAGGCCGACAAGTGATCGAAATCAGAGTGAAGTATCCGCCAGGTTAGATTTATATTTCGTATTCGTTTGGCGATCATTCATCTCGATATAGACATAGCTCGGAGGAACCACATCCGCCTCTAAGGCAAACCAAATCGAGCCGAGATCTTCGGGCTTGCCTAAAGCGCAGAATCCGTAAAGCCGTTTTCCGCGCGAATCGAAGAAGTCAACCCAGGTACGAGAAGCTCTCGTGTTAGCGCCGCAAGGCGGTAGCTCTGGTGCCGCAGCAAACAGCGCGGCGGGATAAGCGTCCTTATTGAGCACGTCGTAACGATAGCGCACAAAATCCTTGCCGCCGGTTGTATACGATTCCTGCGATGTAAGATAGAGCACTGGATTAGGTAGAATGGACTGGGAGTTTCTCCCGTTTGCCATCATCGCCCACATCACAGTCACTAACAGCAGGGTTACAGTTTTCGTCAATCTCATGGAGGGTCCTTTCATCGAGGATGAGAATCAAGCTACTTCAGTTTGGATCTCTAGCTGGATGAAGCTCGGAGAGAATGCCACTAATCAAGGCCTATTTTCAAGAAACTTCTTTAGCTGACCTAAAACATCGCTTGATAATGCCCTTATTCTTTCATTCAGCTACATTGATCGGTCGATCAGAAGCTGGTGGCGACTGGGACTTTCCCAGCAGCCACGATTTGAGAATGCCTGGATTGTTTTTGTCAGCTGCGAAATACTCCTGGATTAGCTTCTCGTACAGATCTTGCCGGTCCGAGACATTAAGCTGGTAGCCCCTTGGCATTTGGCCGCCATTGATGTAGGAGCTGATCAGGATCTTATCCATAGGCCAGTTCAGAGCGCCCAGGCGCTGCGAATTATGACAGGACGAACAAACCATCGCTTTTCCCGCCGGTGTTTCGCCAAAGCCCGCGCCAAAGCGTAGCTCCCGACTTTCAAAGCTCGCCGAGCCCAGGCCTGGGCCAAGTTTGCTTCCGTCCAGGTAGCGCCCAAAACGCGGTATACCATAAGTAAGGAAGCGCTCGTTCACCGTCTGCCAGGCCGCTTGCTCAGCTTCACTTACGCTGCCATGCACCGGGAAGATAGGAAGAATGCCGCTCTTGTGACACTGCGTGCAGTTATCATCTCCCTCATCGAGCTCCCAGCGTCCCTGCACAGTGATCGATCCATCCCGGCCGTAGGTTCGGTAGAAATCCTTGAAGTAGGCATTGAAGATTCGATCCGGACCAGCAACTGCTGACACGACCGATACATTGCGAACCCGTTTCCGTGCACCAGGATCGGGAACGCCAAACTGCACCCATTTATCAGGTACTTTCCTTGCGGCATTTCCAGGAACGACGATCAAGAGCCTGCGAAAACTGGCGTTGTTATCAGGCGTCCCCAGATGTCGGGACTTGTAACTAAAAAAGATAAGTTGCTCCGAAGGATCTCGCGTTGAGTTGAGTTGGCTGAGAAAAGACTTGGCGTTGTCCAGCGTCTCGTATCGGCTTACCGATTTCAGAAATGTCTGGCTCAGTAGAAACTGAGGAATTTCTATAAGCTGGCGCGTCTCCGAGAAATACTGCTGATCGGGCACGACAAATCCAAGTTCGTGATCGGTTTGGCGATCAAGAGAAGCTGCCTGGAGATACTCGATCAGAGTTCGATAACGGCTTGTGAAGTCGTTGTCCTCAGAAAGCTTGCACTGCCGTATCGTGTCCGCGATTCCATCAAGCACTTTTTGAAAAGCTGGAAGCGCTTTGTCGCTCTCGTATGCCTTGCGCGCTGCCTGGACCAGCGCATCTACCCTCGCTGTTACCCATGCGTCAGTACTCTCCTTCAATCGCACACAGGGTGCGGCGTTGGTGGTGCTCGCGACAAACATGCAGAGAGCAATGATGGCTGACCCGAATAAGCGTTTCTTGTATGCAGTTGGCATTAGTGAGGCTGGCAAGCGTTTCTCCTCAATTAAAAGGATCGATGACTACCGGCCGGTGAAGAGCGTTTTCTCATCGACAAAGCATAGACCATTGCCCCACGGGTCTTCGACGTAGAACGAGCGTTCACCCCAGGGTCGAACCGCTATCTCACCCGCGCTATCGCCGTGAACGTCTTCCGTCGAAAGACAGTCGAGTTCAGTTGCCCGGGCATGGAATCGTTCGAGATTATCCACTGAGAAGTAAATGTAGTCAGGAAGCGGCTTCGCTTCCTCGCCTCCGGCCGTGACATCTACGAGCGCCAGAATTACCGGACCGCAATCTATGTAGTGACGTGAGGCCCGCGGAATTCGCCTTCCTGGATCCTCAAGCAGCTTTGCATAAAACTCCGAAGCCTTATCCAGATCGTCCACCTGCAGAATCAGACGAAACAGCGCCGGTGCGTTGGCCATCGTTCTTCTCCTTCGGAAGGAAGCGAACCGCTTAGAGCGAGGGTTGATTATAGCGCAGGCCTGCGTTGCTGCCGCCAAGGAAAAATGTTTTTGTACCTTTGCCTCCAAAACGCCAAGAAGGCCACAACGCTGGAGAAAAGTCAGCAGCAATTAGCCGCGAAATTGCGTGGGGCGGATGAATACAGAACAGAGAGCGGTAGCGACCTGATGCTGCACTCAACGTTGGGGGATCTCGCTGGCCTGACATGAAACTGCGTGGGTAGATGAATTCGGACCATGGAGTAGCAACCTGATCCGACACTCAATTCAATCGAGAATCTAGC
>DATBSH010000409.1:0-21923 GCA_036559885.1 Pyrinomonadaceae bacterium | reverse complement strand
GTAAGGAAGATGTCCACATAACTTTGGAAAATAACGTCCTTACCTTGCGCGGTAAGCGCGAGTTCGAAGAAATCGTCAATCGTGAGAAGTATCACCGCATCGAGCGAAAGTTTGGTGGGTTTCTGAGGATCTTCACGCTACCGACATCTGTCGAGGGCACCAAAATCGTTGCGGAGCTAAGGAATGGGACGCTAACGCTAACGTTGCCCAAGAACCCGGCAGCGAGCCCCAAGCAAATCGACGTGAAGGTGATGTGAAGACCTCATTATGCACGAATAAGTACTCACGCTTGAGGGTTACGTAATCATGGATGGCCTATTACTTCAAACCATAGAAGGATTGGGAGACGCGCCGATCGTTTCAGTCGGTTGCGAGATTTGGGAACGGCTGCAGTCGGAAAAGGAACAAGTATCGCAAAAGATCTTGTCACAGGGTTCGCTATGTCATCCGCACGAAGAAATCATGGAGTCCGAAGCTTCAGAAGAATACGGGCATGAAACGTTGATGCGACCCGTTGGTGGAATACTCGCC
Source organism: Pyrinomonadaceae bacterium (assembly GCA_036559885.1). Taxonomy (GTDB): domain Bacteria; phylum Acidobacteriota; class Blastocatellia; order Pyrinomonadales; family Pyrinomonadaceae; genus PSRF01. The sequence goes on along the minus strand of DATBSH010000409.1, from coordinate 21,392 downwards.
GATCGCTTTGGGGGTGCTCGCATTCTGGTACCGGTTTTCATTGCGGTGGCTCTGCTGGGAGTGTTGATGGGATGTCCGTGGATGCCGACTTTCACAGTGGGGGCACTCGGGGCGGCAGCAGCGTTAGGACTTGGGAATGGTGCCGTCTTCAAACTGGTTCCGCAGTATTTCCCGAAAGAGACAGCAACTGTTACCGGTCTGGTGGGAGCTTTCGGCGGCTTGGGCGGATTTTTTCCTCCGCTAGTCCTTGGAGTACTGCGTGATGCAGCAGGAGCTTACACGTGGGGATTCATCTTTTTAGCGATCTTCGCGTTGTTCTGCCTCGCGATCAATTACCGAGTCTTCCTCAAAACCTCGCGACCCGTGCGCATGGCAACCGCAATGATCTGATTAATCAAAATGCCATTAACTTTCCCAAAGCCTGAATCAAGGAGGCATCATGAATCTAAGAACAAACAAAACTGTTCGCGACTTGGCGCTCGAGATTCCCGCAGCGACACGAGTCTTCGAAAAGATGGGCATCGATTATTGCTGTGGAGGTAAGAGGTCACTGGCTGATGCTTGCGCTATTGCCGGCGTAAAATTCGAAGATGTGCAACTGGAACTAACAACAGCAGTCCATGCTCGAGGCGAAGAGCCAAACCTTCACACGACAACACTGCAGGAGCTTATTAACCATATAGTGGGAAGACATCACAGCTTTACCCGGCTTGAAATCGCCCGGCTGAACGCACTGCTGGAAAAAGTTTGCGTGGCTCATGTCAAAACTCATCCCGAGCTTTTGCAAATCAATGTGTTGTTTCGGGAGTTAGGGGCTGATCTGGAGACACATATGACGAAAGAAGAGCGGGTACTTTTCCCGTACGTTATCAGGATGGAGGCAGCGGCACACCAGCTCGTGCCTTTGTTCCGACCACCCTTTGGCACCGTCGCCAATCCTGTCCGCATGATGATGTTGGAGCATGACCGAGCGGGAGAGTTGTTAAAGAAGATTCGGAAACTCAGCGCAGATTACAATCCGCCCGCCGACGCCTGCTTGAGTTATCAGACACTCTACGCGGCGCTCGAAGCGCTGGAGAGAGATTTGCATCAACACATTCATCTGGAGAACAACATTCTGTTTCCGAGAGCGGTGGAGATGGAACCGGTGGCCGAAGCCACTCAAGTCAACTAGCGAACTTTCCCAAGATCCTAAAACAAACGACTCAACCAAAGCGAACGGTTCGATATGGGCGAGCATGATGTAGAGCAGGAGCTTGACGAGCAAAAAGTGCAGGCGTTCATGAGGGCGCTGCTCAACGATCTCCGAGCCCTTGATTACATGCTCGAGAACGATCTCATTGAGAGTGGAGTACGTCGCATTGGCGCAGAGCAGGAGATGTTTCTCGTAGATGAGAATCTCCGGCCTGCGCCCGTCTCCGTTGAAGTTCTGCAACATGCGAGAGATCCCAGACTGACGACTGAGATTGCGAAATTCAATCTTGAAGCAAATTTGACTCCCTTGAACCTGAGCGGCAACTGTTTTTCACAAATGGAGGCTGAACTCGATGAGGTGCTGGCACGAGCGCGCGAGAGCGCAAACCGGTTGGGAGCCGACGTCCTTCTGGCTGGAATCCTGCCGACGTTGCGAAAGTCGGACCTAACGCTCGACAACCTCACTCCCTCTCCCCGATACCAACAACTTAATGACTCCGTTATCGCCCTTCGCGGTGGCCCGTTCAACATACATATAAAAGGTCTCGATGAGATCAACATGACGCATGACAACATTATGATGGAGTCGTGCAACACAAGCTTTCAGATTCATCTTCAGGTTGGTCCAAAGGAGTTTGCCTCGCTCTACAACATGGCTCAGGCCATTACCGCCCCCGTGCTCGCAGCGGCAGTTAACTCTCCGCTTTTATTCGGACACCGTTTGTGGCAAGAAACCCGCCTGGCTCTGTTTCAACACTCCACAGATGCCCGTTCGGCAACGCAGCAGGCACGCAGCCAGCCGACGCGTGTAAGTTTTGGCAGTAGATGGATTGACAAGTCAGTGTTGGAGCTGTTTCAGGAACAGATTGCGCGCTTTCGAATGATCATGATTAACGAGACAAGCGAGGACCCGCTCTACCTGCTTTCTCGTGGTGAGATTCCTCAATTGGCTGCCCTGCGTATGCACAACGGCACAATCTGGCCCTGGAATCGAGCGTGTTACGGCGTCACTAACGGTATTGCGCATTTGAGAATTGAGAACCGGGCCCTGCCTTCCGGCCCAACGGTTATTGACGAAATCGCCAATGCTGCCTTCTTTGTCGGTCTAATGCTTTCGCTGCCCGAGGAATACGGCGAAGTAGCGACTTTGATGTCGTTTGACGACGCGAAGACAAACTTCTTCGCCGCCGCACGGCACGGTTTGAATGCGCAATTCAACTGGATTGGGGGAAAGAACTATGCAGCTTCTTTTCTAATTCTTGATCAGCTGCTTCCGTTAGCAACTCAGGGTCTTAAGAAAAGCTCTATTGCGCCCTCCGACATCGATCGCTACCTGGGCACTATCGAGGAGCGGGTTCGCAGCGGTCAAACAGGCGCCCAATGGACCATGAAAGCTCTCAGCGCGATGAGCGACAGGCCACGCGACGTTCGCAACAGATTACTGGTGAGAGAAATGTTAACGAGACAAAAGAGTGGAGACTGCGTTCATCGCTGGCCGGTTGTCGAACTTAGCGAATCCGACGATTGGAGCCAGAGTTATCAAACCGTCGGACAATTCATGGCAACTGATCTTTTTACAGTTCGCCCTGATGACTTAGTGGATCTTGCGGCAAGTGTAATGACCTGGAGACATATCCGGCACGTTCCAGTAGAAGATGCTGAAGGGCAACTGGTCGGCTTGGTATCTCATCGTGCTCTGCTCAAACTGCTGACTCGAGGCGCTCAAGCCAACGAAAACCCAGTCACCGTCCGGGAGATCATGACGCCGGCTCCAATCACGGTCTCCTCAACCACTCCTACTCTAGCCGCAATCGAAATCATGCGCCAAAACAGGGTCGGCTGTCTTCCCGTTGTCGACGAAGGTCAGCTTGTCGGAATTGTGACCTCATTCGACTTTCTGGATGCCTCGGCTAAGTTATTCAAACAGCAATTGACTGCTCCCAATGTTTCGGTGACGCAAAAGCCGAAAGTCACTGCTGCGGCATCCCGGGCATGCAAGGGGGCGTAAGTACCACCTGAGCAGTTTCCCGCACGACTCTGTGGAAGTTTACGCAGGTTAGTCCATTCAACTTCCAAAATTAGCAGCAATTTCAGTTAATGCGCCCGGCATATGCATTGCGTTTTCGAGAGGGCGGCTGGACACCCAGGGATTGATTCGGCAAAAGCAGCGGCAGGCTGCTCAAGTTGGGTCAACGGGAGTTGAAGGTGGCTGTAATGACGAAAGACGAGCGTGACATTCTCGAGATCCTTAAAGATGAATTGAGCTTCATCGAGCAAGGCGGGTATGGCCGCTCCGTCCGAACACCATGGAAACCTAAATCAGCCTTTCAGGACTCCCTGACCTGCATCAACTACGCCGATCCCGACCGCGCCCACCCGTGCAACGAATGTCATTTACTCGACTTCGTCGATCCCGAGCATCAGCGCGAAGAAGTGCCTTGTCATTTCATTCCATTGACTGAAACCGGCGAGACTATCGAAGCCCTGGAACTTGAGGACAACGAGGCGAAACTCGAGCGAGAAGTTAAGGATTGGCTTCGTGCCAGGATTCGCGAGATCGAGGAGAAGCGCTCAATACCAGCCGCTTGATACCAAGTACGAGGTTAAAGATGACCACCGCAGCATACTTCATAGTAACCGTAATGTTCGCTACGGCCCTCTACTTCGGCATCCGGTGGCTGGTCAGAGCGTCTTCCAAATATCGTGGCACCAGAATAGTTACTTGCCCGGAGATAGGTAGGCCCGCAATCGTCGAAGTTGACGCGCTCGAAGCGTCGTTAACTTCGATCGTGGGTCGTCCTGACATTCGACTGGAAAACTGCTCACGCTGGCCACTAAAAAACCAGTGTGGGCAGGAATGTCTTGCTAATCTCGACGTAGCACCCGGCGAATGCTTAGTTAGCGGCGTGCTAATGAGATGGTATCGCGGAAAGAATTGTGTCTACTGTGGCAAACTGGCCGAGGAGCTTCACTGGATAGACCACAGACCAGCGCTTCTATCCCCAGAAGGAGAGTTAGTCGAATGGAGTGGAGTACCCTTCGAGAACCTCTCGATGGTGCTGAAAACGCATTTGCCGGTTTGTTGGGACTGTTACATAGCTCAATCGTTCCGAAGGGACCATCCCGACCTGGTAGTTTTTCGACCTTGGCGGCACAGCATTCCGGGAGACGCGGACGGCTCGTCCGCGTCACGTCTTTCGTAAAGGCAGGGGTTGCACGGGTGCGTGCGCTTACTCTCCAACGCCGGCCTGCCCTAACATCAAGGCCTTTTTGCCGGTCTATGACTGGAACCTCAAGGTCAGAGACCTGAAGAAGGTTTAATTGCATGCCGGTAAGTCGGAGACTTACCGCGCATCGGAGGTCAAAGACCGATCGTCGCTGGATCGATTCTTCTGCTGCTCTGGATCTGACGTTTGTTATTTCGCCGCCACTTTCTTCTCCAACACTACGCCATCAACCATTTCGGCGGGCACTGCGGAGCGAAACCGAAGCAGCGTTTTTCCTTCGTCCGCTGACTCAATCTCCAATGCCGCATTCGCTCCCTCTGAAGTTTGTTCAAGCCAGAGGTGAGTGGGCTGGGTGATTGTATGCGTCACATGATCCTCCGCTCCCCTCCCCAGGCTGATCGCAATTGCCGCGTTCGAACCCTCTCTCGAACTAAAGGAGATACCCTCCAGGGGAAGATTGCGAGTCTCCCGTTGCGCACCAATGTCGGTGTTCAGAATTTCCAGAGTTGCCTGCCATCCTTCATGTTGGCGACTGAATGCGTCAAGGAATGTATTCCATTCGTCGCGCGGAATTTCCCGCGTTGCCATAGTGAACCTCCTTACAATCCCGAAGGAAATGTCTCAGCCGGCTCGCCAACTTCCTCCACCTTCCACTCGGGGGTGCGTTCTAATGGCTCGACGGCTCGTGTTTCATCAAAATGTAACAGGGCATCAAACTGATCTGCCAGGCGCGCGTAGAAATAATGACTCTGGCGCTCAGTCTCAGGTCTATAGATGACGCCGATGGCTCGCTCGAGTCTGGGTTCGTTTAACGCAGCCACACTTGAACTTCCTTCGCGCAGTGAAAGATAGAACCGCGGCGTGCCCACCCTATGAAAAAGCGCCTCGTAGCTTCCATCCAGAGCGGGACGCACACGCTTGCGCTCCGCCGGCGCGTCCCAATTTGAAGCCGCCGTCACCGTGCCCGTATATGTCGAGAGTCCCACCAAAATTGCACTCTTACCATATCGCTCTCTTACTAGTTGGCCCACGTTGAGTTCGCCACGTTCACCCATCTCGGTTGCGCGGGCGTCACCCAGATGTGAATTGTGTTCCCAAACCACGACCTTGCCCGGTTGGCCCTGGTTCTCCAAGTGAACGACGAGAGACGAAAGTGTTTCCGCCATGTGACGGTCGCGAAGATTCCAGGAAGACACGGACCTGCGAAACATCGCGCGGTAATACTCTTCTGCATTCTTCACCAGCCGGGCATTCTGCTCAGCGAAAAAGAAATCGTCCGCCGCAACCCGTCCATCACGACTCGCATAATCGGATGCCCGTCTGCGCAGTTCGACAAGTTGACTTACCACTTCGTTCTGGCACGACTCGGTAAGATCGAAACTCGCTGCATAGCCGTAGGCCTGAATGTCCTCACCGAAATGATCGAAGCAGGAGTAACGGTAGCGGGCGCGTTTGGCAGCCTCAGGATCAACCTTCGTGAGGTATCCCAGCACAGCCCCGATTGAAGAGTGAAGACTGTAAAGATCCAAACCGTAAAAGCCGACTCTGTTTCGGTTGCGTGGCAGCGCATCGTTATAGTTTCGCAACCAACCGATAAAGTCGAGCACGTCCGAATTGCGCCACATCCAGGTGGGGAAGCGTTTGAAGCCTTCTAGTGAATCAATCGCTTCCGCATCTGAAGTCGTGCCGCGCACGTAGCGATTAACCCGGTAGGCGTCTGGCCAGTCAGCTTCAACAGCTACGGCATCAAAGCCTCTCTCCTTGATGAGCCTTTTAGTGATTTGAGCGCGCTCGCGATAGAACTCGTGCGTGCCGTGCGAGGCCTCGCCTATTAAGACGAAACGCGCATCGCCGATCTGTTGGATTAATGCGTCGTAATCGGACTCTGAGCCGGTAAGCGGATGCAAATTCTCTTGTATAAGTTTAGTGATACTTGATGGTGTGTTCGGCATTTTCCTGTTCCTTTAGCCAATAGGCATGACTCAGGATGCATTCGACGCGACCCGGTACTCCGCTTGCGCCGCTCGCTTCAACAGCTTGCGGACCTCGTCGTCCGAAGTCTGCGAAAAATCGTTATACCAAAGACCTACGCCCTGGAAATGCTGGGGTGTCGCTACGCAGATAATCTCATCAACTTCGCTGCGAAACTCATCACATGTTTCGCGAGATGAAACCGGAACAGCCACTACGATGCGCCGCGGTTTTTGCGGACGCAAAGATGCAGCGGCAGCGCGCATCGTTGAACCGGTAGCCAAACCATCATCAATCAGGATTACGATGCGGTCCTTGACGTCGGGTGGTGGGCGATCGCCTCGGTAAGCGCGGGCCCTCCTTTCCAATTCGCGCTCTTCAAATGCCGCGGTTTCATCGATAACCTCATCAGGAATTCCTAAATAATTGACTAACTCCTCGTTGATGACGCGTACTCCGCCTGAGGCAATCGCTCCCATTGCAAGCTCTTCGTGACCCGGAACGCCAAGTTTTCTCACCAGGAAAACATCGAGTGGCGCTTTGAGTTCTTTGGCTACCTCGTAAGCAACAGGTACTCCACCCCGCGGCAGCGCCAGCACCAACACGTCATCACGATCCGCAAAACGTTTTAGGCGAGTGGCCAACTTTCGTCCTGCATCAGTGCGGTTTTCGAAGATCATCATTCTCTCCCTTCCCCAACACGCTGTTGCTCTGGCGTCCGGTTATTTGCTTTCGCTTCTTCGTCGTTTTTCAAACAAAACGCTAGCGAATTTAACCGGTCGCGGCACCTTCGGCCCGCTCAGATCGGGTCGTGGTGACGTCAATCGCCTGTCCGGTCTCCAACAGCGTCTTCAAACTAGAGAGCACCTTGGGCCAACCTTCGGTGATGCCCTCTAACATTTTCGATCCCGCCTCGAGTTCGTCATGCGTGAGTCTCAACCGCGCAATATCCAGAAAGGACTCAATCTCGAGGGTGACCCGCGAAGGTTTTTCTTGGAGCAACTCGTCGTTGGCGCCGACCCACGTAAGTACCAGCCGCTTCGGCGGGTCAAACTCGACGATCCTGCCTTCAATGTCAGTTTTGCCGGAATCGTAGTCTTGATGTAACCAGGTGGAACCAACGCGCCAGTCGGATACATTCTTGTGGTTGCCCCAATACTGCTTGATCATCTCGTTATCGATTAGCGCGTCCCACACTTTCTCGGGCGTCGTGTTAATGTACGTGACGTATACAAATTCCGTAGTATTCATTGCTCTAGACCTTTTCGACACCAACATCCAAACGCAACTTTCGTTGAAACCAATCAGCCGCGAGGCGCGCTACTTCCTCCAACGTCCCCGGTTCTTCAAAGAGGTGCGTTGCACCCTTAATAATTTTCAACTCCTTTTCACAGCGCAGCTGCCGATAAGCATCCTCATTCATTCGAATAACCGGAAAATCCAGGCCGCCAACTATTAGCAGCGTGGGCGACTTAACTTTAGGGAGCGCGTCGCCGGCAAGATCCGGTCTTCCGCCACGTGAGACCACCGCGCCGATTTCTTCGCCAACTGCGGCCGCAGCCACCAAAGCTGCCCCACCGCCGGTGCTTGAACCGAAGTATCCAACTCTTAGTTGTGACCTTTCAGGTCCTTCCTTGATCCAGTTCGTCGCGTCTACCAGCCGCGCGGCTAGCAAGCCGATATCGAAACGCAGGTGCCGAGTGGTTGCGTCAACCGCTTCTTCTTCCGGCGTCAGCAAATCGAAAAGCAGTGTGCCAACTCCCGCCTCACGAATAATTTGCGCCACGAATTGATTACGCGGACTGTGGCGACTGCTTCCCGAACCATGCGCGAACAAAACCACACCGGTAGCGTTAACGGGAACTCGCCATTCACCTTCGAGTAAGATATCACCGGAAGGAATCTGAGCTATCCGGGTCTGTGCTGTGGCGGTCTGACTGGTCTGTCTCATTTTAGTATCTCGGTTCAAAGTGACTTACATTCACAACGATCACGTTTGCTCGAACGAAATCGGAACATCGCTGTCGGATTTTGTACACTTAACGCACACAAACATACTGAGCGTAGTGGATAGTACGCGACCCCAAAGATTGGAACCGCATGGGCTATCTACTATTCCCTGATCCTATTTGCCTACTCAAAGGCCGTCTTAATATTGTCAGAAGGCAAGCTTCATACCGACCGAGGTGATTCCAGTCGCTGTTTCTTGGGCTAAATGCTTGCGTTCTTGGCGGTGAAGACAAAGCAAAACCGCACAGATCGCAATGCAGTCCGAGAGGTTCTCCAAAGCAGGAGACGATTTACAAAATCAACAGTCACCACTCCAACCCTTCATTGTGCCTCCCTGGTCCTGCTCCAATTTTCTTTGCCGAAAGCCCGAGGGAATGGCATTTCGTTTGCGAAAGGATCCACACGATTGTCCAAGAATAAATATTTGAGCTCTTGAGGTGGTCCAAATGGCGAAACCTGTTCGCAAAAAGTGGTCTCAGCAAGTAACACAGAACAGCAAAGCTCTCGAACTCGAAGAGGGCGTCTTTACTGGCGATGATCCGCGCAGGATCGCCGAGTCGCTGAAACGCTCTGCTGATCGCAGCCGGAATCGAAAGAGTGATCCGTTTCGTTCTGCAATGTCAATGCTTACTTTTTACATAAATCGTGCAGGAAAAAATCTTCCCAAGTCTCGACTAAAGCAGCTTGAAGCGGCTAAGCAAGAGCTTCGCGATCTCTATGGGAGACCAAGGGCTGCCTGAATTTATGATGTTTTAAGACTGACGCTTTAAAAATTACTCGAAGGAGGGAGAAAACATGGCCAAGTATGGCAAGAAGGCATCTAAGAAAGTCGAGAGGGCGATGCACGAACGGAAAAGGGGAACGCTGAAGAGTGGGCGATCGGGCAAGAAAGTAACCAGCAGGAAACAGGCGATCGCGATTGGCCTCTCAGAGGCTCGTAAGGAGGGGGCGAAAGTGCCAAAGAAATCCTCCTCAAAGAAGAAGTCATCTTCGAAACGGAAGTCCTCTTCGAAGAAGAGATAGCGGCGGAGTTCCGTTTTCTGATCATAAGGGCGAACCGGACAGAGTTTGAGTTGGCTGGTTTTACCGACGCTCACTGCTTCTACCTGGAAACTCTGTCCGCTCTTCCTCTGGTTGCGCGTTAATCCTGTCTTAATGAAGAAAATTTAATAATAGGAGGTGAAAGTTGGCAGCGGGAGGAAGTAATGTACAGAAGCGGCTTTTCGGCTCTGGTGTGCGGGCTGTTTCGCCCGCTAGCACTCCTGGTAATCTTAAGTAGCATCGCCCACAGCCAAACAACCACTCCCAACGCTCAACCTCAGCCTTCATCCAAACCGTCACCCTCTCTCGAAAAAGAGTTCTTTCGCAACATCTTGAACGACCAGGTCGACATCTGGACCTTACCCTTTCACATGTCTCGTGAAGATACAAAGTTATTGGCACCGATCGGTCTTACAAGCGCCGCGTTAATAGCAACTGATAGGCGTTCCGCCAACGAACTGACTGAGAATGGCGGCAGTAAAAGCAGAGTTAGAATCAGTCTCCAGGTTAGTCGACTCGGCTCACTCTACACGACCGGTGGGATTGCCACCACTTTTTATCTTGCCGGCGTTGCGAAGCATGATTCTCGAGCCCGCGAAACCGGAATACTGGGTGGGGAGGCTCTGATTGACGCAGGAATTGTGGATACGGTCCTGAAGGAAGTCACACAGCGTCCACGACCAATGGTTCCCGATCCGAAAGATGACTTCTTCGATGGAGGCCTTTCGTTTCCATCTGGCCACGCAACCAGTGCATGGGCGCTGGCCACTGTGGTGGCAAATGAGTATCACGATCACAAGGCTGTTCAGGTGGCGGCTTACGCTTTGGCTTCGGCTGTTAGCGTTTCACGATTCACGGCACGGGCTCACTTTTTATCCGATACGTTCGTCGGCAGCGTAATCGGTTATGGAATCGGTCGCTTTGTTTACAAGAAGCATCACGTAGAAAGTATGAACGAAAACAACCAGACGAGTTCGCTCCGAAAGGGTGACTGGATCCCGTCTGTCGCGCCTCTATATAGTAGAAAAGACCGAACGTACGGCTTGGCGCTGACCTGGAGGCATTAAGGAAGCCCCTCACCGGAGATTGCCCGCTCGAGCTCTTGCCACTGACCTCAATTCCGAGCCCTCACGGTACCGAATCGTCAGGTCTGACCTAACACCTTCAGAGCTGCAACTGTAGTAGAATCAGCCATAGCTATGAGAGTGTTGGTTGTTGAAGATGAGCCCCGCATTGCCCGCTTTGTGGCAAAGGGGTTACGCGAACAGGCCTACGCCGTGGATTTAGCCGCGGATGGCGACGACGCGGTCTACAAAGCCTCAATCAACGACTACGACGCGATCATCCTGGACGTCATGATTCCCGGACGGGACGGATTCCAGGTGTGTTCGGAGGTACGTGCCAGCGGCTCAGCCGTGCCGATCATCATGCTCACAGCCCGTGACCATGTACAGGATCGCATCAACGGATTGGACTGCGGCGCCGACGACTACCTGACAAAGCCGTTTGCCGTCGCCGAACTACTGGCACGACTACGAGCATTGCTACGACGGGGCCACGTCGTGCGTCCGGAAACGATTGAGATTGACAACTTGTTGATCGACACGGGGGCCCGGCGAGCAGTTCGTGGCGGCAAAGACCTGCCGCTCACGACGAAAGAGTACGCGTTACTTGAATACCTGGCTCGCCAGCAGGGTCGCGTGGTCAATCGCTCGGAACTCGCCGAACATGTTTGGGATGAACATTTCGATCCGCTTTCGAATCTTATTGACGTGCACATCAATCGGCTACGCAGCAAAGTGGACAAGGGTTTTGCCCCCCTCATTCATACACGGCGTGGGGCGGGATACATGTTGGCTTCGCTCGACGTGATGACTCCGGCGAAATCATCTTGAAGAGAAAACGATGTTTAGGTCGATGCGAGCGCGGTTGACTCTTTGGTACACGGGCGTACTGGCTCTCGTTCTCATCCTCTTCTCGCTGGTCACTTACGCTTATTTAGTACGTGCGGCCCAGTGGCGAACCGACAATTCCCTGGCAGAAACGGCGGACTCGTTCATCTCAACCGTTAGCACGGAAGCCAACGACGAAGACTTGTCGGCAGACGATGCCGCCAAGGAAGCGGTGGCGGCATTCCACTCGCCCGACCGGATTGCGACGGTTTACAACGATCAGAACGAAGTGGTTGCGGCTTCTCACGTTCCACCCAGTCCTGCGAATCTGAATCAATGGTCCTCAACAGCGCTCAACTCGCAATTCAGCGCGCTGCTGACCGCCGGTAACTCTGCTCCGAGCTACGCGACCGCTACCGTGTCGGGAGATGATCTGCGAGCCGTAGCCAAGCCCTTCGAGATCAAAGGACGACAATACAAGGTCCTGATGGTGCAATCGCTCCGCGAACAAGCCGCCGGACTCGCACTCGCTCGGCGGGCATTCTATCTGGCCAATCCACTCGCGCTCTTGTTGGCCAGTCTGGGTGGGTATTTTCTCGCCCGCAAAAGTCTGGCTCCGGTCGTAGACATGGCTAGCCAATGTGAAAAGATTGGAGCCGAAAACCTGGATGAGCGACTGGCTGAGCTTGACGCAAGAAATGAACTGGGAAGACTCGTTCTCTCGTTCAATGGTCTCATCTCTCGTTTGCAAGCTTCTTTCCAAACTCAGCGACGATTTATGGCGGACGCTTCTCACGAACTGCGAACACCTGTTGCGATAATCCGCGGCGAATCGGAGGTTGCGCTTTCCAATGAACGTCGAACTGCCGACGAGTATCGTGAGTCGCTTGCCATTGTTCAGGATGAAGGAAAGCGATTGGCCCGCATCGTTGAAGATCTGTTCACTCTGGCACGGGCCGACACGGGACAGTTTCCATTGGAAAAATCGAACATGTATCTCGAGGAAACGGTGGGCCAGTGTGTTCGCTCGGTGGAGTCGCTGGCGACCCAGCGTGGGTTGAAGTTGGATTACGAAACGTCAGCGCGCGAGCTGTTCTTTAGTGGTGACGAGGGACTGGTGCAGCGCATGACGCTAAACATTCTGGACAACGCAATCAAGTACACCCCGCGGGGAGGCACCGTGAGCGTCCGACTCAAGCGAAATGGCAGTTCGTGTAAGTTGGCGATAAGTGATACCGGCATGGGTATTCCTCCAGCCTTACAAGCGAGGATCTTTGAACGTTTTTTTCGCGCTGATCAAGCCCGCTCGCGCAACGAGGAAACAAACGGCAGCGGCGCCGGCCTGGGACTCTCCATCGCTCGCTGGATCGCTGAATTGCACGGCGGGGATCTCTCGCTGGACGCTTCGGACAAGAACGGCTCAACATTTGTGATCTCCTTGCCGCTAGCATGAAAAGTCGAAGGGTTGCGGCTCTGCCCGCCGCACAGTGCGGTAAGGCTGTGCCTTACCGTTGCTTCTTCAAATTACCGGAGGCTACGCCTCGGCTGAGGCGCAGCCTCAGGAATAATGAGCACTTTCGGAAAGGCAGAGCCTTTCCGCACTGTGCGGCGGCAAAGCCGCGAACTGCGTACGAGTGATGCACTCCGTAGCGAAAACTTCGCGAGAGGAGGATTCGACAACAACTTATCTCGACGGAAAGTGTTCTGTTTCCCACGGAAGGGGTGGCCACGTAGTGCCACCCCTACAAAATGTCTCGCATCCAGCCCACACTCGCTGCCACCTAAACACCGCGCCGACAAACCGCCCAAGGGTGGTCCTGTCCCTTAATCTTCGCGTAATCTTCGATAATCTAAACTGCAGACCGCAAAATTCCTTCAATTAACGGGAGGGCCCATGAAGAGTCTTACTCGGCGCTTCTGCATTGTTGGCCTCTGTCTGACGGTTCAGGGCGCGGGCGCGATCTGTAGTAACGCGAAGCCAATCTCTGGCGGACCATCCGGATACCACCTAACAAAAAGGACCGTGCTAGGCGGCGAAGGCGGCTGGGACTATCTGACCGTCGACAGCAAGGCCAGGCGCATCTACATCTCACATGGAACTCACGTGATGGTCGTAGATGCCGATACCAACGCCGTAGTTGGCGATATCCCGAACACGAACGGGGTACACGGCATCGCCCTGGTCCCGGACGTGGACAAGGGCTTTACGAGTAATGGTCGTGATAACGCCGTCACCGTCTTTGATCTCAAAACACTTAAGGTAATGATCACCGTGCCGGTAGGCCGTAATCCCGACGCAATAATCTATGAGCCTTTCTCCAAACGAGTTTTTACTTTCAACGGCGCGAGCCACGACGCCACCGCAATAGATCCGAAGACCAATTCAATCGCGGGCACTATCGTTCTCGGGGGCAAACCTGAGTTCGCAGTCACCGACGAGAAGGGCCACGTCTTCGTCAACATCGAAGACAAGAATGAAATTGTAGAGTTTGATCCAGTCAAGCTGACGGTTGAAAACCGCTGGAGCGTGGCTCCGGGCGAAGAGCCAAGCGGTCTCGCCATAGATCGCAAACATCGACGACTCTTTTCAGTTTGCGGCAACAAATTGATGGCTGTAGTCAATGCCGACAACGGCAAGATCATCACCACGTTGCCTATCGGCGCCGGCACTGACGCCGCAGCATTCGATCCGGAAACAGGTTTCGCGTTCAGTTCGAATGGTGAAGGTACGCTTACAGTTGTGCATGAGGATTCGCCTGACAAATTCACGGTAATTGAAAATGTGCCGACTCAGGCACGCGCACGAACCATGACTCTCGACATGAAGACACATCAAGTCTTTCTGGTGACTGCTGAGTTTGGACCAGCACCTGCCGCGACCGCACAACAACCTCGTCCGCGTGCGCCGATCGTGCCGGGCACTTTTACGTTACTGGTTCTCAGTCGTTGAAACCGTTGCTTCAGGCAAACCTCGAAGGGAAGTGAAAGGAGTAAAGATCATGAAACCGGGATTCGGACTCTGGCGAATTGCTGTAGCAATCACGGCAGTTTTAGTGGCCAGCGTCTCGGCAGTGACACAGGAAAGGAAGATCTCCCGGAAGGATGTCCCGATTGCAGTCATCAACGCGTTCAAAGCCGCCTATCCGACAGCGACGATCAAGGGTTATGCGCGAGAGAAGGAACACGGAAAGACCTTTTATGAAATAGAGAGCAAAGATGGCAGTATCGGGCGCGACGTGCTTTACAACCCAGATGGCACCATCGCGGAAATCGAGGAGACCATCGCAGCAAACGATTTGCCCTCAGCCATTCAGGAGGCAATCCGCACGAAATACCCGGGTGCTGTTGTTACGAAGGCCGAGAAAACTACAGTAGGTGAGAAGGTCACATACGAAGTGATTGCCAGACGTGGCAAAAAGCGACTCTCAATGGAGTTTGACGCTGACGGACATTTGACGAAATAGACTTTGAAATCGTGTAGGAGTACCCACGCGAACTGAAGACGTGCTGCATTCGCACCGCGTGTGAGCGTGAGTGATGGGAATGAGACACACATCTCCATGAAATGGAGGTCCCCCATTGTTGTTTTCTGATGAAGATATTTCGAGTCAATCAAGGCATCGCAGTACTCACCCTCTTGCTTATGCTGGTAGTGGCCTCGACACAGGTACGCACCCAGCAGACAACCACATCTAGTTCTGCAACTTCCGCGGTTCAAACAAATCTCTCTGGTCCGCTGACTCTTGACGATGCACTCAAGCTTGCGACTATGCAGGCTTCTGCTTTCAAACAGGCGGCCCTGAACGAACGTAGTGCGGCTGAGGATGTCAGACAGGCCGAGACCGCTTTTCTGCCCCACGTCAGTGCCCCGCTCAGTTATCTCTACACGTCACCGGCACTTGGAGCGACACCGGGCACGCCGCGAGCGCCGAGCTTTATTGCCAACAACGCTATCAGTGAATATCAGGCCTACTTAAATTTGGCGGGCGACGTTGATGTCAGTGGCAGGTTGCGCGCCACTCTCGAAAGAAATCGAGCGTTGCTGGAAGCCGCGCACGCCGGAACCGAAATCGCTCGCCGGGCGCTGGCTCAGGCAGTAATTGAGGCCTACTACGGTCTCGCCCTCGCCACCGCGCAGTTGCGCGCAGCCGAACAAAACCTCGCAGCAGCAGAAGAATTTGAGCGAGTGACTTCACTGCTCCTTTCTGGCGGAGAGGTTGCGGCGGTTGATCTCACGCGCGCACAACTGCAAACGATTACGCGCCGCGATGAATTAGAGCGCGCTCGCACCGAGGAAATCATAAGCGAGGGCGCGCTGCGGATACTCGTCGGCTTTGATTTCATCAGACCAATTAGCACTTTGGATCTCACCCTAACACTGCCGGTCGATGGCGAGCTTCAACAGTTCACAGTCGATAACATCAACCGCCGTCCTGAGTTCAGTCAATTCGAAGCGCAACTCCGGGCGGTCCGGCAAGAAGTTCGAATAGCCCGGGCTGATCGTTTGCCTCAGCTTTCTTATTCCGTTCTCAGCGGTTTTGATACTGACTCACTTAAGCCCCTCCGTCTAAAAGAGCACAGTGGCGTGTCAGCAGCAATCACTGTTTCTGTTCCGATTTTCGACTGGGGTGCATCCAGAAGCAGAGAACGGCAAGCACGTCTGCGAGCCGAGATCGTTGAAAACGATCGCACCCTGGCCCTGCGTGGCTTTGTACAACAATTCTATGCGGCGCAGGCGCAAGCTGTAAGCGCATTGTCACGTACGAGATTCGGACGAACGGCGTTGATTCAAGCACAAGAGAACCTCAACGCTTCAATTGCGCGTTATCGCGCAGGTGAAGCACAGATCGTTGAAGTCACAGATGCATTAATCGTTTTGGCCGCGCAAAGACAAGCGTTCTATCAGGCGCTTTTTGATTATCAGGTGGCGCTGGCCCGCTTGCGACAGGCAACAGGACAATGAAAGAAGAAGAATCAAAAGAGTTACGAGCGGAAGATCCCGATCGGCAGGCGGATCTGAAAACCAAGCGAGTGCGTTCGATACAAGAGCGGCGTTACCTGATCATCGGAACCGCTGTTGTTCTCCTCGTCCTATTCGTAATCGTTGTCGCCGTTTGGAGGTGGAGAAAGTCTTCGGAAACAACTGAAGATCCAGTTACACCCGTAGTCAGCGTTCGAGTAGTTAAGGCCGAGAAAGAGGAAATTGCCGCGCCAGTGACTGCCGTTGGCACGATCTTTCCACGTGAGCAGGCGACCGTGGCGCCAAAGGTTAGCGCACAGATCAAGACCATGGCACTCTTGAAAAATAAGCTGGTCAGGGCTGGCCAGATAATCGCCGTGCTCGAATCGCGTGACCTTGTGGCCCAACGCAATGAGGCGGTCGCGGCGCTTAATCAGGAACTTGCCAACCAACGCAGTGTGACCACGGGCACAATACCGCAGACCAACGCCCAAGATCAGAAGGCGCTACGCGACGCGCAGGCAAAGGTCAGAACTGCCCGGGCCACTTACGAGCGTCGTCAGGTGTTGTTTGAAAAAGACGGCATTTCGAAAAAGGATCTTGAAGCATCACAACTCGAGTTAACGACTGCCGAGAATGAACTACGCCTGGCAGAGCGGACCATCACCTTACGCACGCGGTCGATGAACCCAAACGACGTTGCTTTAGCAAACGCGAAGGTCGCGGCCGCGCAACAGCATCTCGCTACACTCGACGCGCAACTCAGCTACACCGTCATTCGCGCGCCAATCTCCGGCTTGATCACGGACCAGTTTCAATACGAAGGCGAGTTTGCGACCGCGGGAGGAAAACTCGTCAATATTGCTGACATGAGCCAGGTAATCGTCAAGGCACCGTTTTCCGATACCGTTGCCGCTCAACTCAAAGTTGGAGACAGTGCCACGGTTTTGCCAACAGATACGAGCGCCGAAGAACTGAAGGGGCGAATCACATTGCTGAGTCGCTCAAGTGACCTGACCAACAGGACGGTCGAAGTTTGGGTCACACTGGGAAATGAAAGCGGTCAATTGCGAGCGAATGGCGCGGCCCAGGTCACAATTTCAGCACAGGCAAAAACCGACGCAATCGTTGTCCCCGCTTCCGCGGTCACGCTTGAAGCAAGTAATGCGGATGAGGGAACGGTGATGGTCGTGGACGATCAATCCATCGCCAGGGAAACAAAGGTAACTGTCGGCATCCGCACCAGCGACAAAATGGAAATCGTCGAAGGCTTGAAAGGTGGCGAGACGGTTGTGATCGAAGGCAACTTCGCTTTGGCTGATGGCACCAAGGTCGAAATCGCCAAAGACGAAGCGGACGATTCCAAAGGCGAGAAAAAGCCGGAAGAAAAGTAGGCGACGCGACGTTTCGGTTCGGCCTTTCCGGAACATTCCAAAAAGAAACCCATGAAACTCGCTGGTCTAATTTGGAGGCAGTCGCGCGCCATACTTGTGATGGTTGCGCTGCTCTGCGCCGCCGGACTGTATGCTGCCTGGCAGTTGCCAATAGCGATCTTTCCCGCCACAGATTTTCCCCGTATCGTGATCATTGTTGACAACGGCGTTGCCCCAGCGGCACAAACGCTGGTCTCAGTGACGCGTCCTATAGAAGAGGCGATGAACGGCATCCCCGGCATCGCAAACATTCGATCGAAAACTGCTCGCGGTTCCTCTGAAATAAGTCTCTTCTTTGATTGGAACGTCAACATAATTCAGTCGCTGCAACTTGTTCAGGCCCGCCTCTCCCAACTTTCATCGACGCTACCACCGACGGCATCGATTCGAAACGTCGAACGTCTGACCTTCGCAGTGTTTCCGGTAACCGGTTATAGCCTTACTTCCGACAAACGCGACGAAGCCAGCTTGCGAGACATCGCGACTTATTCCATTCGGCCACGTCTTGCTCGTCTACCAGGTGTGGCAATCGTCGGTGTCGCCGGCGGCAAGGTTCGCGAATTCCACGTCACCATCGACCCGGAGCGTCTCGTCGCCCACAACGTCTCGACCGAGCAGGTGGTGGATGCGGTTCGTAATTCAAACATCATCGTTTCACCTGGACTGATTGACGAAAACCATCAACTGGAACTTGCCCTGGTTAGCGGCCAGGCGAAGAAGCCCGAAGAACTTAATGGCATCGTCGTGGCCACAGTTAACAACGCTCCAGTGTTGCTTAGCGACGTAGCCACCGTCGGTCCCGGCGTGGAACCCCAGTACACGGTCGTCACCGCAAACGGCCATCTCGCCGCACTGGTAAATATCAATCGTCAGCCCGATGCCAATACCGTCGCAGTAGTTGATGAGGTAAATGCTGAGCTGGCGGCAATGCGCGGACAGATCCCCAATGATGTAAAGATTGGCCCTTACTATGATCAATCATTGCTGGTACGCGAATCGATCAAGTCGGTACTCGATTCGATCATCATCGGGCTACTGCTTTCAGTAGTTATTCTCTATGCATTCTTACGAAACTGGGGCACGACATTTGTGGCGATTCTGGTCATTCCGGTTACGGTACTCGTCACGTTTCTGGCGATGTGGCTCGCCGGGCTCAGTTTCAATCTGATGACATTGGGAGGAGTGGCGGCGGCCATCGGCCTGGTGATCGACGATGCCATCGTTGTCGTCGAAAACATCTATACGCACATGGCTCGCGGCCAACCGTGTCGGGAAGCTGTTGCCAGCGCGGTTTCAGAAATCACAATCCCGATTATCGGTTCGACGGTCACGCCGGTTGTTGTGTTTCTTCCTCTGACGCTGTTGACCGGCGTAACGGGCGTGTTCTTCCGCTCGCTCGCACTCACAATGTCGGTCGCCTTGCTCACTTCGTTGGTGCTGGCGCTCTTCTTTACGCCCGTTCTTGCCGAGCGTTTTGTGAAGGTCAAGAAGGAGTCCACCGAGGGAAACAACAACGAAACCAATGAACCGGAATCGGCTCACGGGGACGAAGAAAAACCGGGACGAATTCTCGGTGCGATCATCCGCCCCTACGAGTGGGTGTTGGGCCGTGCACTCGACAACCGCTGGCTCGTCGTAGTCATCATGGCTGCCGTGCTGATCGGATCGTATCTTTTGTACCGCTCGCTGGGTTCCGAGTTTCTGCCGCCCTTCGATGAAAGTGCCTTTGTCCTCGATTATCTCGCGCCTCCGGGAGCATCCCTTGCCGAAACCGATCGCATGCTCCGCCACGTTGAAGAGATGTTGCTGCAGACGCCTGAGGTCGAGAGCTATTCACGCCGTACCGGCCTGGAGCTTGGATTGTTTGTTACCGAACCCAATACGGGTGATTTTGCAGTCAAGCTAAAACCGGGACACGCGCGATCCACTGAAGAAGTCCAAGCCGAGCTGCGCAAAAAAATCAATGAGTCGGAACCTTCGCTGGAGGTAGAGTTTGTCGGTATTCTGCCCGACATGATTGGCGACCTCACCAGCTCGCCCGAACCAATCGAGATTAAGCTTTTCAGTGAAGACACTGCGGCGCTGGAGCAGAAAGGCAGCGAAGTCGAAGAGGCGATTCAAAAGATTCAGGGCGTGGTTGACACCAAAAGCGGAGTGGTGGTTAGTGGGCCAGGAATCACTTTCAAGATCGACCCACAGCGCGCGGCGAAGTTTGGTGTGACGGCAAACGATGTTGCCACTACGGCAACCACCGCGATGTCGGGTGACGAGGCCTCAGCTATTCTGCAGCAGGATCGACTAATCAAAGTCCGCGTGATGTTTCCCGCTGATTTGCGAACATCACTTGAAAAAGTGCGGGCGCTGCAGGTGCGCTCGTCGTCAGGCGTGCTTTTCCGGCTCGATCAAGTGGCAGACATCGAGTATGAGAAAGGGCAAACCGAAATCAATCGCGATGGCTTGCGGCAAACTGTGGCGGTGACGGGCCGGCTCGAAGGCAAAGACCTCGGCACGGGCATTGAGGAAATCAAATCGTTGTTGGCGCGAGACGTAAAGCTGCCACTCGGCATGACCGTAGAATACGGCGGCCTCTACAAGGAGCAGCAAGCGAGCTTTCGAGAATTGGCGATGGCGCTTTTTCTGGCAATCGTTCTGGTCTTCATCACCCTGCTGATCGAATTCCGATCGTTTGCCCATCCGATATCGATCGTTGTCGGTGCTGTGCTGGCGCTCGGAGGCGTGCTGCTGGGACTCTTAGTTACCGGCTCCACGTTAAATGTTGTCTCTCTGATGGGCATGATCATGGTGGTGGGGATTGTTTCGAAGAACGGAATCCTGATGCTCGACGCCGTTGAAGATCACCTGGCTGCTGGTGACACGCTGCGGGAAGCATTGCTCAGATCCGGGCGTCGACGCTTTCGTCCTGTATTGATGACTTCGCTCGCCGCAATCCTGGGGATGCTGCCACTGGCATTGGCAATCGGATCCGGCGCTGAGTTATTACAACCGTTGGCAATTGCGGTGATTGGCGGTTTGGCGGTTGCCTTATTGCTCTCCCTCGTCGTGACCCCAACTGTCTACGCGATGCTCAGTAGCAAAGATCACTCGCGGACCTAACTAGAAATGCCGGAAGCGCTGAGAGCGAGGTCGACGGCCTGGCGCCGGATTCGGCGAAAGTCGTTCCAAGATAGCCAACGCGTCAGCCACCGCCTAAGGAGCGACACATTTTGCGGATGTGAGGGAATGGCTATAAACATGTCGCTCCGCTGGAGCGAGAGCGCAATTGAAGGTTGAAACCGGCCGGTACAAAAACGCAGACCGGACGGGTTAGCCGTTCACCGTTAAAACGTTGGTGTTGGATATCCAGCTTCCAGTCGGCGGTGTTCTTAGAAGTTAAGGATTGCCGCAAACTCGGAGCGAATGTTGTGAGTCGTAAAACTCGGAACGCCACGGAACAATGGCAATAGAGTCACTCCCGAGCGGTTCGCGGCGCGCGTGCGATAGTATCCTTGTTCGTAGGCAAACGTGAGCCATTGATTAAACTTGTACTGAATATTGCTCGACAAGAGATCGCTTCGCGAGCCACGAGCTCCAAACCGTCGCGCATCGCGCGCCGTTGCCTGGTCATACCCATAGTAGAGATACGCCGTCCAGCCGGCATTACGAC
>DATBSH010000408.1:0-10801 GCA_036559885.1 Pyrinomonadaceae bacterium | reverse complement strand
AAATGGTCCTATCCCACCAATCCTTCGGTATGTCTTCATAAATAATTGCCCGACCGCCGGCCTTAAGAACGCGTACGACTTCATTCAGGACGAGTGATGAGTCTTGTGCGTGGTGAAGCACATAGCACAAAAGCACCGCATCGAACTGTCCGTCACGTACAGGAAAGTTGCGACCGTCGAACGACAGATAATCTATGGGCGCTTTTAGGTCGTGGCCTACATCAAGGCCTACCACTCGCGACTTAAGGATTCCGGCAAGATGGTGTGCGATAAATCCGTTGCCACAGCCGACATCCAGTACGTCGGCGTTACGAGGCAACATCCGAGCTATCTCAAGCGCCATGTCATAGGCGCGTCCAACCTTTCGGCGTCTATGCATGCGTTGAACTCGACGACGTATTCCTGTCAGAACCGATCGCATCGTCTCGAGTGTTAGCAACGAAGATGCCGATCATTGGCGCGCGCCGATGGCGTGAAACCGGCCGTAAAATTGGACCTCACTGACAATAGTAAGAAAAATCTGTCGCAAGGAAATTTGGACAGATGTTTGATGTCTCATGCTAGGAAGTGATAGGTCGAATAGGTCCTATACGTCCAATTAGTTGAATGATTATCTGAAATCGTTTAAGAATGCAGGAAAATTAATTTCGAGGTATTGCATGCCAAAACTTGTAGCCCTGGTAATGATCGCCGGCGTTTTCGCGATCTCACTAGCTCAAAATCGATCCCGTAACAACACAACTTCAGATTCGCCGACCGGTTATTGGCCGCTCGAAAAGAGCCAGCCAATAATCGACAAGACACAAACGATTACTCTTGCACCCGATCTGACAGGCCTCAGCGCCGGCGAGCGCACCGCCGTAACGAAACTGCTTGAAGTGGGCCGCATCTTTCAAAAGCTGTACGAAGACCAACGACATCCGGAAGCACTCTCCTCGTTCCGTGCGCTGCAGCAGTTAGACACACGAACAGGATCGGCGCCGGCGACCCGAAATCTGTTGACGCTTTACAGGCTATTTCAAGGTCCAATAGCTACAACACTAGAAAACAAACGTGAACCGTTCCTTCCGGTTGATCCTCCTGCGCCGGGAAAGAACCTCTATCCGTGGAAAGTAACCAAGGAGGAGATTGAGCAATGGCTCGTAACTGTGCCTAACAATGCGGAGCGTCGTGAAGAGTTACTTGATCTTCGTACGGTTGTGCGCACAGCGAGCTTAAAGAACCTTCGTGATGACATCGCTCGCCTGAGACAGTATCCAGCGCTGTCGACTCTTCACCCAAACCTTCTAAAGCGTCTGGGGGCGCTTGAAGCGGCCAAACGTTCGTCACAGCATGCGACACCTGCGCAACAAGGCTTATACGTCGTTCCGTACGCAGTCGCGTACGCTGACGACCTGATGAATGGTTACCGCTTGCTCAATGAGGCTGCAGATGCTGTCAAGAAAGAGGATGAAGAGTTTGCGAAGTATCTTCGTAATCGCGCGCGTGACTTGCTCTCGAACGACTACGAATCAGGGGACGCGAGCTGGGTCACTGGACATTTCAAGAACTTGAACGCTCAGATTGGCTCGTACGAGACCTATGACGACGAGCTTTACGGCGTCAAAACGTTCTTCGCCTTTAGTTTGTTAATGACTCGACAGCAGGAAACGACCGCTTTGCGACAAGCAATGAAGGGTCTTCAGGTGCTCGAGGATTCACTGCCTTATGACCATCACAAGAAGGTCCGCGAAGACATTCCTGTTGGTGTTTACGATGTGGTGGCCGACTTTGGACAGGCACGTGGCGGGAACACCGCGACGATACTCCCGAACGAGAGTTACCTCGCCCGACGGTATGGTCGCACAATTCTTCTGCGGGCAAACATCATGCGCGATCCGAATATCTTCGAAGGCACCTCGCGGACATTCGCTGCTGCCGTCGGTGAAGAACAGGCGAAGGCTTTGACCAACGAAGGAAACTTCTATCGCACTCTTTGGCATGAGGTGGGGCATTACCTCGGAGTCGATCGTACAAAGGACGGCCGTGACTTGGATGAAGCACTGCAGGACAACTCGAACACTCTTGAGGAAATGAAGGCGGATCTTGTTTCGCTATTCGTTGCTCAGGCTTTGCGAAAGCAGGGCTACTACACTGACGCACAGCTGCGAAGCGTTTACGCCGGAGGGATTCTGCGCGTGCTGCAGAACAACCGCCCCCGAAGAGATCAGCCTTACAACACGATGCAGTTGATGCAATGGAACTTCTTTTTGGAAAATGGATTGCTGAGCTTTGATCCAGCAAGTAAGACGTTACAGATCCATTACGACAAGTACCATGATGTAGTGGGTAAGATGCTGGCCAAGACTCTGGAGGTTCAATACGAGGGTGACAAGAGCGCTTCTGATGCGTTCATAGATCAGTACGCAAAATGGGATGACAACCTGCATGGCGTGATTGCGGCGAATATTCGAGCACAGCAGAAGTATAGATTCAGGCTGTTCAAGTATGCAGCGCTTGGAGAGTGAGATTAGCAGGACAAAACAGTCAGTACCGTAACGCGGTAGCGTCGGGTCCACGTTTAATTCAGTCACCTGGATGTCAGCGTGGACCCGACGCTACCGCGGTACGGTACTGACTGTTTTGCCACTACATTGTGTTAGTTGCGGAAGGCGTTTCCACCCAGGAAATTCTCACGCAGATAGACAACGGTGTCATGTAAGGTCTCGCCGGGATCTCGCGCCCTGAATCCGAGTTCGCGACTGGCCTTCGCGCAGTTGAGGTACCAGAAGTACTGGGCCATCTCGATCGCGCCCGGCTCGACGGGCGACGCGAGATCCCATTGTTTGAAGAATGAATCGACCAACTGAGCGCCAGCGACAGCTATCCTTGATGGCAGCGCAACCCAGGGTGCAGAGACCTTTGTGAGTCGCTCTAATCGTCCAAAGAATTTGGAAAACGTCCAGTTGGCGGCTCCCAGTAGATACCGTTCAGCATGCCGACCCTTTTTCATTGCGGTGCGAAACGTTGCAGCTGTATCCCGCGCGTCGACAAAGCTCACTCCGCCTGAAGGCACCGCGCTAATCTTTCGCGCCATAAAATCGAGCACAACCTTCGTTGAACTCAAACGATCGTCACCGGGTCCAAGAAGCAGACTCGGATTCATGATTACCAAACGTAATCCTTTGCCGTGGAATCTTTCCAGCGCGGCCATCTCCTGATAAGCCTTGCTCGCGTAGTACGGCCAACGCGAGATGATGTCGAGCGGTACTGGGGCCGACTCATCGGGTATGAAATCGCCCTCCTTGGTGACGGCAATGGTGCCGCTCGTCGACGCGAGCACGATCGACTTCACACCGGCAGCCTTTGCCGCATCACAAAGCAGACGCGTTCCCTCCACGTGAATGTCGTACATCTCTCGCGCGTCTTGTCGTTCGCGCGACACCTTACCAGCGAGGTGATAAATCTCGCCGATTCCGTCAACTGCTCTTTTGACATCATCTGGTTTCGTTATCGAACCTTCGAATGTTTCAATTCCTAGATCCACAAGCCAGTCGGGAATTGACGTCGCCATAACGCGAATGTCTTTCACACCGTCATCAATCAACTGTCGAACAAGATGTGAACCGAGAAAGCCTGTGCCACCGGTGATCAACGTTGAGGCGCGCGGGCGTTTCTCGATTGCAGCACGGCGCTTGGTTGTCGAGACCGCTGTTATTTGGGCAGTTCTTTTCGTGGAACGTTTGGCAGGCATAAAGGGATCATCGGTTCCCACGTCGAGCGCGTTTAATATTTCCTCCAGAGATCGACGTTGGACTTTTATGAAGTGAGGGACGCCGCCGTCTCTTCGATATCATCGACGAGTTGAGATCGTCGCTCGACTTTCCATTGTTTTCGCAGTCCCTTCGCGTCGAAGGCATCTCGCGAACGAGTCCGTAACCGGTCAACTTCATGATGAACAAGCGCAGCAATTAAGCGATACGCTTCCGAGCGGGGCATGCCTTTCGTCATTTCCTCAAGCTCCTCGTACGGCAGCAAGCGTCCGATCCTCGCGCCGATGTCGCGGCTCTTGATCAAGGTTGAGCCTTTGGGCATCGCCTGGTATGTGCCATACAGGTACATCGGCAGAATACCTACACGCGCGTGCAACGCCAGATATCCAACTACAGGCTTGAAGTCGGCCATTTCACCTGTGACTGACCTTGTGCCTTCCGGAAATATCAACGCGTTGTATCCTCGGTCGAGAAAGGAACGCGCATGCCGCAGTGATTGTCGCAGCGATCCCGTGCGTTCCATTGGTACGAGATTCGTGAAGTTCTCCATCACCGCACGCTTGTACTTCGTGTCGAAGAAGTAGTCGGCGGCGGCTAACGCAACGAGATCTTTTCCTGCTTCACCAAGCGCCATTTTGGTCAGACCCATATCAAGGTGCGAGCAGTGATTTGCTGCAACAATGAAATTCGTGTGTGGTGGTATGTTGGGTTGACCCTCGTATTGTGTGCGGAGAAACTGGCTATAGAAGGCCTTTTGTAAGGCATCGGCAGCCTTATTTCCAACACTACGAACGACTGATGGGACATAAATCTCATCGTCAGTCTTTTGCGATTCTGTTCGCACCGGTTGTTTTACTGAGCCTGAGCCTCTGGGATTTACTACCCCGATCAACTCCTTTATGTCCTGGATCTCGTTGAAGCGTTCAGGTGCATTGATTGAGGCACCAGCGTTTTCGATGGCCGTTGCGAGTTCCACAAACATCAAACTGTCAAATCCCAAATCGCTAAGGCGTGAATTAGTAGAGACTTCTGACCGCGGGCGATTTGCGACGTTCGCTACAATGTTAAGCAGCCACATCGAATCCTTGTCGACAGATTCGTCAGTAGTAACACCTCCCGCCCTTTGATTTTCTTCGAGCGCCTCCATTATCCGCACTACTTCACGCCGCTTAACTTTACGTGTGGCGGTACGCGGCAACTCAATGTCGGTGAAGTGCAGGACTTTGACGCGTTTGTAGTAGGGCAGGGAAGCGGATACTTCGCGGAAGTGTTCCTCGATGAGGCGGTGCAGCTCTGCTCGCGAGAGCGTAATGTCATATTCGTCGTCTGGAACTACGAGGCAAGCGACTTTCTCGCCAATTCCCTCCGTCAACCCGACGATGCTTAGTTCCTTGATGTACGGTGAATTCTCGTAAACCTCTTCGAGCTCATCCGGATAAACGTTCTTGCCGTTGGTATCGACGATAATCTCTTTGGACCGTCCAACCAGATACAAGTTTCCTTCGTCGTCAACACGTCCCAGATCACCTGTATAGAGCCAGCGATCTACGAGCGTTTTGCGTGTAGCCGCTTCGTCTTCGTAATACCCCAGCATCACGTTGGGACCGCGAGCCAGAACTTCACCGACACCACCAGCGTCAGGATCAGCAATGCGAACTTCCACACCCGGCAGCGGTTTGCCGACAGAACCTGTGAGCATTCGATTCTCCGGCCGTGTGACAGTCAAGACAGGAGATGCTTCGGTGAGTCCATAGCCTTCGAGAATCGTAAAGCCGAGTCCCTGGAAATCACGCTGAATCTTTTCACTGAGCGCCGAGCCGCCGCTGATGAAATAACGTATACGACCACCCAAGCCTTCATGAATCGGATAGAAGAGCACGTGACCGAAGTTGAACGGAGTCTTATCTCGAATCCAGGCATTCGCGCGAATCAGGTTATCCGCAGTCTTGCCGATCCATTCACTCCGTTCATAAAGCCGATTCTTGATTCTTCGGTGCAGGAGTTCCCACAGGGCCGGGACGCCGACCATGCCCGTAACATGGCCATTCTTAATGGCTCGTGCCAACGCATCACTGGTCAGTTCCGGCAGATAGGTTATCTGCGCACCACGACTCAAGGGTGTCAGAAAACCTGTAGAGAACTCGAACGTGTGATGAAGAGGTAAGACAGACAACACGCCATCGTGAGTCGTCATATCGAAGACCGATGAGAGCATCGACACCATGCTCGTCAGATTTCGATGCGACAGCATGACGCCTTTCGGTTGGCCCGTCGTGCCGGAGGTGAAAATGAGCGACGCCACTGATTGAGGGTGAACACGTTGCGGCAACAAACTCAGTCGCTCTTGTTCGCTAGCTTCGTCCGGCAGGCTGAAAATCTCTTCAAATGTCCATACAACTGTCGAACCTTGTCGGGCCAAAAGCTCGCGAAGGTTCGGATGTTCCTGATCGACGCGCTCGCTGATCACAATGCCGGCCGCATTTCCCGCGTTCGCAAACGTAAGAATTTCGTTAGTCGAACTGTCAGGATCGCAGGGAATGCATGTCGCACCCGCCTTCAAGACACCAAAGTAGGTCATTCCCCATTCCGGCGCGTTGTGGCTGACAAGCATGACGCGGTCCCCGTGCTTGATGTTCTGACTTGCCAGGAATCCCGCAACCCGTGTCGCTAATTCACGAACGTCAGCATACGTGTATTGCTCTTTGCGACCATCGCGCTCGATGCGCATAGCCACTCTGGTGGCGTGTCTCTTGGTAGAGGTTTCGAACAGCTCGAGCAGATCTCGATAGGTGTAAACGCGCTTCGGTTGCGCGCGCATGTCTTCTTCGAGAGTCGGGAACACCCATTTCGCGAGACCCGGAAGGTGGACGTTCAACCAATAGTCGTACCAGTCAAACTTTTCGGGACTCCAGTCGAGGAGCGTGCGCTCGTCTGCGCTGATCCGTTCGAAGAGCGCACGAACGTTGTCGGAGCGAAAGATGTATGCGTTCTCGACGGTGAATGGCCGAAACATGTCGAATGCTTCATCGGTTTCTCGAGTGAATTCCTCGACCCGTTCTATGCTGCTCTTCACGCGATCGATGACTTCGACAACTCTGCCTCCGCCCCAACGAGGTCTCGCGCGGTCTAACAGCGAAGAAGCCTTCTTTGCGGCCGAATTGAACATGGGAATAGAAGTCTTTTCGTAACTCGAGATCGAGACGGGACGCGGTTCCATTCGCGCAGCAACCCTGTTCAGCAGCTTTACGCCTGTTGATTTCTCCGCGAAGTGCCGCCGTCTATCTAGACCAACGAGCCTGATAATGCGCTCCATATTGTTCGGATTGGAGTCTCCGGTTGCAACTTGATAGACAAGACGTGGCTCCTCGATGCAGGCCTGGGCCGCAACGGCCAGCATTACTGAGGCCACTTGATCGACCGGGGTGATGTCGAGGATCAACTTGTCGTTCGCAGGAACTTGGTTTTGTCCTTTGCGAACTAAAAAGATAATCGGAGCCGTAGTGGTGAATCCTTCGTTCCAACCGGGGAAGGGATAGACAAGAGCGGATTCGACGATACTTGGACGAACGATACTGCGGATCATATTTTTTTCCGCAGCGACGAGTTGCTCACCAAGAGATTTTGTGTAGGTGTAGATATTCGGCCAACCCCACCATGCAGCGCGCTCAACGCCGAGGTCGGTAAGTCGCGTGCGCGTCCACACCTTTCGTTCTCGAGCCACGGCCAGACCGAGTGCATCTGGATCGTCGACATCACGACCTTCTTCATTGAGACGCTTTCGGGCTAGCTCGCGGAAACGCGCTGCCATCATTGCGTCGCGGGCTTCTTCACGAACACGTTCTGCAAGTTTGGCGCAATCCGCTATTTCCTGATCTACGGAGAATTCGACGCCTTGTAGCTCATTTTTGCGTGGGAAGTACCCCAGTACCGGATCGCTTTCCCAAACAGCTCCTGAACGATTGCCCGCAACGAAACAGGTTGAGACGTGAACCAGTGCGGGTCGCTTCATGCGTCGGGCAAAGGCAACGACGTTCTGAGTACCAACCACGTTTGTGCGCAATGCACTTTCAAGCGTCGGGTTGAAAGTGACATTTCCGGCGGAGTTGATTACAACGTCGATATCATCGGCGATTGATTGTGCTTGCTCTTCACTGTAGCCAAAATTTGTTTCCGCAATATCGCCGCCTCTGATAACTACCTTGTCTTCGATAAAGCCTTCGAGTGCGCTGCCGTATCTTTCACGTAACGGATCAAACGGTGGCGCTGTAATAATGTTATTCCAGAATCTTGCTTCCGACTCCTCCTGCGAACGCGCACGAACAGTAATGTAGACTTTGCCGATGTTTGGAAATCGATGCAGCAGCATGCTCAGCGTGACTTTGCCGAGAAAGCCGGTGCTGCCGATCAAAAAGACTTTTCGATCTTTATAAATTTCGGTCGGTGATAACTTCATGCTGACGCTTACTCCATATCGGCAATCCCAATCATGGGCTGATGCAACATCGTGATCTCTGCCGAATTGCCCATGTAACTGCGCGCCAGTGCGATGGCTTCCGTGAGATTGTCTGCCCGCTCCCAACCAAGCATCGCAGGAACGTGTACGTTTTCTGCCCCGGCCGCTATTACTTTTCCAACATGTTGCCGACCATTCTCGCCCCAGTACCACATAAAAAACGGATGGGCACCATGATACGCGTTGCCGCGACGATACATTTCAACGTAGCTCGGGTTATTTGCGAATTCACGCTCGTATTTGTCGCGTAGCACAAAGGCATCGCGCGTCTCAGGCAAGAGGCGATTGAAAAACTCTATGTAACTGGGATGAAAACGATGATCGAAATCGTCGTAGCACGGGTGGTGCAGGATCAAAACGCCGCCCTTTTTCAGCAACGGTTTGTTTCGATAAAAGTTGAAGTGATAGCCGAGTCCCATCACCTGAACCAGAAGCGGATTTAGAATTGAATAGACGTTGTAAGGGGAAATATCAGGGATGCCAGTGATCAAAATATCGCACTGGCCACGAATTGGAATTAAGTATTGCTCAAATCCTTTAGCAACGATTCGTTCGTGCACTGGCTCTGTCTTTCCCGCATAACAGGCAATCATCTCGTACTGCGATGGTCTCGAATGCAGCAGCTTGCGCCGGGCAGGTCTCGGCAGCTTGCTCATCGTGTAGCGCATAGCTTCGAACTTCATTCGATCGAGGGCAGTAAAGTCATCTTCGTTCTTGAGAAGGAAGTCCATGTCGCCTTTGTACATGCGATTGTTGATGGCGGTCTCGATGTGAAACACGTTGAGGTGCTCATCGACGAGCTTTCCCATGCGCACGCATTTCCGATTCAGTTCAGACCGCGCCGGATCCATGTAGCTGTCAGAGTCGCGAATGGTTTGTGGTTCATGGTGAGCGCGCAACGATTCGTAGTCGCAAAGTCCGACGGCCACAGATTTATGACCACCGTCCATCGGCACGAGATTGATGTTCACATAGATCAGAAGATCGCTTTCGGCCGCACGACGATTTAGAACCAGTGGCTCTTTGTGTTTTGTCTCACCAATTTTTATCAAGCCCTCGGTCCATTCAGCGTCATGGTTGTAGTAACGATCTGGATAGTATTCGTCAAAAATCCGCTGTCCCACCATGCGCTTCATTTCCCATTCCGTCATTTTGCGGTGCAGGGAATTGGCAATCACGATGTGCACGTCATCAACGCCGTGGCCCGCCAGCATGTCGAGAACGATCTCGAGAACGGTTTGTCTGATGTCCGGAGTTGCCATGGGTGGGAGCGGAAGACTGATGTCGTCGACCGCAACGGTCACTCGCATGCCGGGTTCGAGCTGCGCAAACAGCGGGTCGCAATCGAATGGATGATTCAGCGCATAGCGGATAGCGGCTTCGCGATTCGGCAATCCTTTGATCGAGGGGTTTGGGTAAAGGACTCGGGTGCCAATCGGTAGGTCTTCAAGAATGAAATCTTCCCCGGAAGGCATGATCCGCGGGGCACTGTCGCGGTCTATGTAGATAACCGATTCGTGTGTTTTTCGTCTTAGTTGAAGAGCCATAATGTTCGTTCGGGTTTAAGACTGTCCGCAGATTACGCAGACTACAAGCCAGACGGAACGACAAGTTGAATGGATACTAAAATGCACTACTTAACTCGTTTTGATCTAAATCTGTGTAATCTGTGGACGGTCTTCACTTCAGATTAAGAATCGGCCAATCGTGATGCATCGCTGTTTGCCGCAGCCGCATGTCGGGATTCACGACCGCTGGATGGCCGACAATCGAAAGCATCGGCAAATCACTCATGCTGTCCGTATAGGCATACGAGTCACTCAGACTAATTCCCTCACGCTCCGAAAAGATTCGAATCCAAGAGGCCTTTGTCGCCGCCGCCATCACGGGTGGAAGTAGCCGACCAGTGGCAACACCATTCACAAACTCCAGCCGATTCGTGACGAACTCCGTGATGTTCAAATGCTCCATCAACGGCTTTACTGACAAATCCAAGGCTCCGGTGATTACTACCTGGCGGAACCCCATACTGCGCGACTTTTCAATTAGCTCGTAGGCACCGGGAAACACCGCAGGCTTAATAACGTCTTCAAAAAGCTCCTGCGCAAAGTAACGGAGCCGATCCTCCGATTGACCTTTGTACCGCTTGAAATAGAGGTCATTAAAAACCTTTCGGCTATACTGGTCCGTGATGGCGAAGACCGGAAGACTGAGCAGGGTAGCCGTGCTCATCCTCAGGCTCTTGGTCAGGCTGGATTGCCGTTTTGCGTAAAACCCCAAGGTGTGCACGAGGTTCGTGCTGACGAGTGTTCCTTCAAGGTCGTAGAATGCTGCCCCTGCCAACGCTCCTCCAAAGTTCCAGCAGTCTCCGGTGCTGCGTTAGGCCAAAATGTCTGCCTAGCTGTCAGTTGAGTCGTCACTATACCCCATTAGCGCCGATTTTTGATAATGGAAAAAACGGCTTCCGTCAGACTGTATGTAATCACTAGACAATTGGAGGTCTGGGCTGAGTGAAATTGACAAAACCGTTAGGAAA
>DATBSH010000407.1:0-9940 GCA_036559885.1 Pyrinomonadaceae bacterium | reverse complement strand
AGTGGAGAAGATCGTCGGAAGGCGTTGGTCATCATTACCGACGGCGAAGACAGAAACAGCTTTTATAAACTGGATCAGCTTCTAATGATGCTCCGAGAAAAAGGTGTCCAGGTTTTTGCGCTTGCAATGACTACGAAGCTTGATAAAGAGGGTGGTCTTATACGCATGAGTCCGCGAGATAAGGCCGAGAATTTTCTGAAGAGTCTCGCGAGCGAAACTGGTGGCCGAGTCTTCTTTTCAAAGACTCCGCTGGAACTAGGAAATGCAACTGAAGAGCTTCTACGCGGCCTAAGTCGTTCGTCCCTGGTAACCTATCGATCTTCAAACAACAGCAGCAAGACCGGTTTCCGCAAGGTCGACGTTCGAATCGTTTCAGGTTCCAACCGAAAGCCAGTAGTCGCGCGGGGTTATTTCTTCACACCAGATAGAGGCCTGGGGAACAAAAAGCAGTGATTCAGCCGAGTTCGGTTTAGTCCCTAACTCGCCGATTATGAGAGGAGCCAGTTCAATGAATCTCGATACAACTCGTCGTAATTTCCTGTCACTTACTGGCAAAGGTCTCGGACTCGCCGCACTTACCTTTCCTTCTATCGGCAGACTCGTCAAAGACGTCGAGGCTGCGACTAGAAGCGTCGCCCACCTCACACCCGATCAAGCAGCAATGGATGAAGACTATTGGTCTGTAATCCAAAACGCATTCACAGTCACACGGGGCATCGTAAATCTTAACAACGGTGGTGTCTCACCAAGTCCGCGCATAGTCACTGACGCTCTTGTTCGTTATATCTGGCAACAAGAGGATGCAACCGCGTACACGATGTGGCAAATACTCGAGCCTCAATCGGAAACTATCCGGACCGGACTCGCAGAAATGTTTCGCTGCGATCGAGAGGAGATCGCAATCACGCGCGGTGCGTCTGAGTCTTTAGAAATCCTGCTGATGGGAATGGACTTCAAAGCCGGTGATGAAATCCTGACAACTACTCAGGATTATCCACGCATGCTGACCACTTTGCGCCAACGCGAACGCCGCGAAGGCCTTGTTCTGAAAATGGTGAAGATCCCGATTCCGCCAAAGGACTTGAATGAGATAACCGCAGCTTTTGAAAAAGGAGTCACGCCGCGCACGAAGCTGATTCTGATCTCACACCAGGTGAATATCACCGGCCAGATAACGCCAGTAAAAGCCGTGTGTGAAATGGCTCGCGCCAAAGGTATTGAGACTATCGTCGATGGTGCGCATTCCTTCGCCCAATTTGACTTCAAGCAAACGGATTTGGGTTGCGACTATTTCGGAACAAGCCTTCACAAATGGCTGTTTGCGCCAAAGGGAACAGGACTGCTCTTCGTCAAACGAGACAAAATACAGAAGCTTTGGCCATTGATGGCGGCTGAAGCAACACAGGCAACTGACATCCGTAAGTTTGAAGAAGTGGGAACGCACTCCGCGGCACCGAGGCTGGCGATTGGCGAAGCGATGCTCTTTCACAACAGCATCGGAGGCAAGCGAAAGGAAGCACGGCTTCGTTATCTGTCGCGCTATTGGATGAACCGTTTGAAAGACGTGCCGAAAGTTAGTTTCAACACGTCGTTCGATCCGAATCAATCATGTGCCATCGCAAACGTGAACATCGCCGGCGTCGACCCAACAGCCATAGGAAATTATCTCTTCAGCAAACATCGGGTGTTCACGACTCCGATCATTCACGATGAGTTCAAAGGCATCCGCATCACGCCAAACGTCTACACCACACTTGGAGAGTTGGACCGCTTCTGTGAATTGATGGAAACCATCGCTCGCAAAGGACTGCCAGCATAAGAACATCCACAGATTACACAGATTACACGGATTAAGACTTGAGACAGTTGACTTGAATTGTTAAGCACCATGCAATGTCTAGCGGGGTCCAGCTGATTCAACTCAGCTGTTTTGACTCCCAATCTGTGTAATCTGTGTAATCTGTGGATAGTCCTCTCGCTCGGAACATCGGCCTTCGTGCAGGCGTAAACCAGTTGGTGCTAGAATTGCCCTGCCGCTCCAGATCCATTCTGGAACCGGTGATTTAGGAGGTTTCGCTACCATGGATGAGGCTCGAGATTCAGTTCACTGCGCAGCTGACGCGATTTGCGACGGTCTCAAGCGGCTTGGTGATATTTCATACGCCGTCTTTCCGTCTGATATTGCTCATGCTATTGGGGACCTGAACAAGTCGATTTTGAGGAATATTCGGAGCTGTATCGACTGGGAAATCGAGTGGATTGACGATCGCGTAGCCGGCGGCGATCGGCTGCGTCAGGAATGGCATGAGAAATGTGAAAGACATTCGACTGAAACACCGCCTGAGCCAGTTGTCTAAGCGGTGTGAAGTCATACGGGGTGATTGATGGAAGTCTTACTGGCTGATGAATACGGATTCTGTTTCGGGGTTGAACGGGCCGTCGAAATGGTTGAAGAGGCCGTTGAAGAGGGTGCTCGCCCGATACGGTCACTTGGTCCGTTAATCCACAATGCGCAGGAGATGGAACGGCTCGGTGCGCAAGGCGTTTCCACAATCGATTCGCCTGATGAGGCCGATTCGGACACTATCGCCGTCATTCGAGCGCACGGAGTCACGCCTCAGGTGCAGCAAGATCTCGAACAGCGTGCTGCCAAAGTTATCGATGCCACGTGCCCATTCGTCACTCGCGTGCAGCACCTCGCCGAACGAGCTGCGCGACAGGGGCGCGACGTGGTTGTGGCGGGCAATCCAGACCATCCGGAGATGATCGGCGTCGTTGGTTACGCGCCCGACAACACATATGTGGTACGTGAAGCGTCCGAAGTAGCCTCGCTGCCAAAGCTGCGCTCACCGCTCGTCGTCTCGCAAACAACGATCAAGTTGCAAACGTTTTTGGAAGTGGCTGAAGCAGTTCGTGAGAAAGCTGACGCAGAGCCTGAAGTAGTTAATACGATCTGTTCGGCAACACGTGACCGCCAGGATGCTGCTCGCGCGCTTGCGGGACAGGTTGATGTCTTCTATGTCATCGGCGGAAGGCACTCCTCTAACAGCGTCAAACTGTTAGCAGTTTGCCAGGAGCAATGCGCGAGAAGTTTCCTGATTGAAACTCCGGAAGAGATAAACCCAGCGGATCTGGCGAAGGTAAAGAGGGTGGGAGTTACCGCCGGCGCTTCAACGCCAGATTGGTTGATCGATCAAGTGGTGAAGCGACTGCACGAGATCGGGGCAAAGGGCTAAGCGCAAAGGGCTAAGCGCAAAGGGCTAAGAGCTAGGCGCGAGTAATTCCTTGCGGTCAGCTCTTTGCTCTTCGCCCTTTGCTCTTCGCCCTTACTCGTCATCCAACACTCTCACGATCTGTAGCGCTTCTTCTGAACCGTATTCCACAACTTGCCGTCGCAGCGCCGCGCGCGCGATCTCACAATCAACTGGATCAGCTAGCAAGCCCGCCAACACTGATACGGGGCAACGTGCAAGCGCCTCGTTAGCAAGTTCTCTTACGACCACCTGTTCAGAACGCGCCAGTTCGCAAATCTCACTCGGCGGAAATCGATTCATAAGTGAATCCGCCAGCACGTCGATTCGTCTATAGTCGCGCTGTCTCTGCGCTCGCCGAACCAGCTGGGAAAACACTTCAGCTGATTCTGTTTTGTCCTGCAGGACTGAAGCACACGTCTCCGCGATCGATTTCAATTTGTTGACCGTCTCAGAATCGAGCGCGTTATTCTTGTCAGACGCACGCTCATCGAGCGCGGTGAGAAAGCGACTAAGCTCCAGATCAGCTCGCGCGTCATAGTGAAAGTTGCGGCCTGGTGGAGTGCCTGTGGTCGCCGCCTGAAGTGCATGTTCCACAAAACCTCTGGTTGAGGGTCGCAGTTCAGACCAAACTGTTGCGACGCTTCCACCAAAGTCTTTCATCATCGGTGACAATGTAAATCTCCCGGGGGTCGGAAAATTTGAACGGCGTACTATACGCGAAGCGAAGAGGAAACACTACACGGAACTGTGGTGGATCGCGCTTTATCGTTCGAGGTTTTGTGCTAACTCAGGCGTGACTCTTGATCTCAGCAATCGACGGGAATGGAATTTTGACGATCTGTCCGTCTGGGCAAAGTATCTTGACGCTTGGCGTAGTGAGCGCTTGCGTGGTTTTCATGCTGCGGACGATACCTCTGACTCGTCGTCCATCAGTGGTAATAATTTCGACGTTGTCTTTTCCGTAGAGCGGCCGTAGCGCCGCTAGAGCTTTTGTTACTTCCACAGTTCATCCCTTGGCCGATGTTTTTCGGTGCGTTATGCGTTTGGAAGATATTGCACGTTTAAGTCCCCAATGTCCACAAGCAAAAATATCCACAGATTAACCAGATTAACGCTTATGCAGTCGACTTGAGGCGCTTAACTCCCTGCTCCACGGTTGGAGACCCACCGGGGTCAACTTCACTTTCTTGCCCCCTAATCTGTGTAATCTGTGTAATCTGTGGATAGTCTTGAACCGTCTTCCGATATTTGGCGTATAGGAAATGTCGTGTATTCTTCACGGCTACACCAACTCTACTGGGTGTCATATGTCACAGAACACTGAAATACCAACCGCAGTCAGTTCAGCGCCGCAGGTAACGAAGTGTATAAACTGCCATTCGATAATGCCTTCCGAATTGCGGTTCTGCCGCAATTGCGGTTTTCGTCTGGGCGAAGGTGTCGCTGAGTACACCGAAACCGTGCGTTTCGATGGGTCACGCGTTCCCGCCGTTTCGATGCCAGCCTGCGCCCAGCGGAAGCGACGACGACGGGTCAGCGGGATGACCTGGATTTTTGTCGGCCTCTTAGCCTTCTTTGTGTGTGCTGCCGCCTTCACCGCGATTGTCACACCGTTCAAGCAACATATTCAGTTCAGTGTGCCACTCGCCCCACGATCATACGTGGGTGTGAATTCGTTTGACACTACGGAGGCTGGCGTCACGTTCGACAACGTCGATATCCCTGGCGGCCCAGCTGATCTTGCGGGCTTGGTAGGCGGTGACGTTATCACCAAGTTCGACGGGCGAGACATCCGAGATGAAGATCAAATGATGAACCTACTGCGTCAGACTCCGACCGGAAAGACGGTTGACGTTAGCTACATTAGAGATGGAGAGACCAAAACCACCAAGCTCACAACTATCTCGAACGAAGAGGCTGATCGGCTGAGGGCAGCGTTTCGGCGTCGGCCCGAAGGAACTGGACGTTTTGGTTATGACGATGATCAGTCGGAACGCGTAGAAATCCCAGGCACGACGATGTTTGGAGTGAAGCTTAATCGGATCGACGCCAGTCTCCCGGCTGATCTTGCGGGAGTAAAGAAGGGCGATATCGTAACGGAGTTTGACGGCGTTCCCATCCGCACGCCGGAAGAGATGGTTATGCGTGTTCGACGCGCGGTGCCATACAGTACAATCAAGCTGGTTGTCTTTCGTGATGGTGAGAAGCTTGAGATTCCTGTGAAGATGGGCCGGCAATAGGACCGGCGGTAGTCGGGCGGCAAACAAAGAAAATCATTTGCCATATACCATTTGACATTTCTCGTTTGTCATTTAGTAATCGCTCAGGTTCATATTGACTAAGCAGCGATTGGAAAATGACAAACGAGAAATGTCAAATGGTATATGGCAAATGATTCAGTCGCTTCGCCCCGAAACATAGTCCCTCAACCGCGCTTCCATCTCCATCCGCATCTCGTCACGTTGTTCTTCTGTCTCATCAGGTTCGAAGTTCTCAAACAGCGCGTACTGGGTTTCTGACAGAAGCCGTAACTCCCAAGCTTCGCGATTCTGATGGGAGGATCTCGAAAACCAGAGCGCGTCAACAGACGACTCTTTCACAGGAATCGATTCCAGCTCGCCCCGCTGCGCAGCACGTAACTGATTGTGCGTGTATGGCTGCAACAATGCGGATTTGAGTTCCCAGCCGTGCCTTCGATAGGTTGTAACCAAGTCGGCAAATAGATCTGATTTCTTCATCAGAGACGCACCTCAGTTGACGCCAATTATCACCCATCTCTATTATCGCCCCGATCCTGAAATCAATACCCAAAATGTTTTTGGCTTCTGCAGTTGGTGACCGGAACGTATCGGTACAGATTTTCCAAAACTTAATCGCTAACAACCGTTCTGAATTACAGCATCGACTTTCGGCTTTACTCGTGATGCTGATTGTGCCGCTAACCTGTAATGCGGCCGGACGCGGAGCAGAACTACAACGGCAAATGATCGCATCAACCAGCAGTTTTGCTGACAACAATGAATCAGTGCCGTTTTATCAAGCGCTCGCAAAAGCGCTGAAGAAACGGAAACTAAATCTCCAGGACATTTGCCCGGCGTCGGATGGTGTCGCCCGCCGCATTCTCGAGGAATACGGAGCCGTCTACCTTGCGACAAAGAAGGTTACGCCTCCTCCAGTTTGCGTTTTTACGCACGAGGACCAGGTAACCCGCTTTCAAGAGAGGGCGGGCATTGACGCAGAGTTGATTGGCTTCGATGAGATCGAACTGCAACCAGAGGCACTCAAGCAACTTCGAAAAGCACGGGAAGAAGCAAAGAAAGAAGGTCTGGACATAACACCCAGAGACGGCGCTGAAGCCGCTCGCCGTAACTACGAAGACAGCGTGCGATTATGGAATTCGCGGTTTGACCCGGCGCTTCAATATTGGCTGTCGCAAGGACGCTTAACTGCTGAGCAAGTGGAACGTTTACGGGGTCTGGCGTTGTCACAGCAAATTGCGGAGGTGCTTGAACTGGAGAAGGTAGGGATCTTCTTCAGCAAGGATCTGTCGAAGTCGATTCTCTACTCTATAGCCGCGCCCGGCACGTCTCAACATATTGCTATGCTTGCGTTCGACGTCAATGAATTCGAGAACCCACGCGTGCGGGAGATTATGGCGAAGCATGGCTGGTTCCAAACAGTGCTTAGCGATCTTCCGCATTTCACCTTTCTTGGTTTGAAAGAGAAGGATCTGCCTAAAAACGGTCTGCGCAGCGTAGAAGTGAACGGTCAAGTCTTTTGGATTCCAAACGTCCCGGGCTTAACGCACCCCGGCGTTGATAAGTAGCAAGGATGAGGGATGAGGGATGAAGGATGAAAGCGAGATCCTTTAGGACCTTCATCCTTCACGGTTCACCCTTCATCCTTCATCCTTCATCCTTCATCCCTCATCCTTCATCCCTCATCCTTCATCCTTCATCCTTCACCCTTCATCCTTCATCCTTCATCCTTATCTTCGGCCTATTCTCCTGAAATCAAAGGTGCTAAACTACCGCCACCGACTTGGCAGACTCGGTGTCTCCCCAAAAACAGCAAACTCGAAGCCCGAAATTAAGCGCCGCACGGGCGAGGTTTTTCTCCTCAAATCGGATCTTTTGACAGGATGAGAGAATAAGAAGAACAGCGTAGGCAGGCCGAGTATACCTGTGCCAACGTTCTGATCCTTCCGTCTTGTTATTCCTGTCTCAAAGACGACCTTTTCACCCGAAAGAAGGTCAGATATGGATGTCCCTCAATTCATAGCCGGCAGATTCAGGATCGAGCGTGAAATCGGACGCGGTGGGATGGGCACTGTCTATCTTGCTACTCACCTCGGACTTGAACGGCCCGTTGCCGTAAAGATTATTAGGCGTGAGTTTGTAACTGATAGTGATCTCGCCGAACGCTTCCTGCGCGAAGCACGAACGATGGCGAAACTGCGCCATCCGCACGCGGCAATGATCTTCGACGCGGGTAGCCTGCCTGACGGTCGCCATTTCATCATCATGGAATTGGTGGAGGGTGTGACGCTTTCCGAGGCGCTTGCACGTGAAGGACGCTTTGCTCCAGCACGCGCGGTTCGAATTGCTACCCAGGTTTGCGACGTACTCGAAGAAGCGCACCGGATTGGAATTGTTCATCGCGACCTCAAACCATCCAACATCATGTTGAGCGATCGTGGTGTTTGCGTGCTCGACTTCGGTGTGGCGAAAGTTCTAGCGTCGACCGCTGAATCAACTGCCACTCATGCGAGCACAGGGTCGGGCCAACTGGTGGGAACGCCTCGATATATGTCGCCGGAGCAATGTTTGGGCCAGCGGGTTGGTGCACGCAGCGACCTTTACAGTCTTGGGGTTCTGTTATACGAGATGCTTGCCGGTCGGCCACCCTTCGTAGATCCGCTGCAATCAGCGTTGCTGGTCAAACAAGCAACAGCACCACCACCACCCTTGCCGAGGCTACGTCAGGACGTACCACGTTCGCTTGCGTTGGCGGTCCATACGCTCCTTGCCAAACGTCCTGAAAATCGTCCACGGACCGCAGCTGCAGCCAAAGCACTCCTCGAGCGGAGTCTAGTTCAACCTGATCGCACAGTGCCCGACCTTGAACCTCTCTCATCAATGGTTGCGGCCACGAGGCACGGCCGTAACATCGTCTTTCGCGTCGGTGCGCCTCTGATACTCGTTGTGATCTTCGGCGCATTTCTCGCTTGGGGGTACACCGGACAGAGCGCATCGGATCCAAACCTGCAGCACGCAGTCACATCCGCATTGACCAGCATTCCGGCACAAACCATTCCCGCTACGTATCGAGATGATTCTAGTGAAGCGCCGCGATCCACCCCTGCACCATTCAGAGAAACCGTTAGGGGAGGTTTGACGATGGGGCGCGCTCGAAAGATCGCGACAAGCTTTTCTAATGGCCCAGTTGGCGCAATTCAGATAGTTGACACTGATTCAGGCCAGGCCATTGTCGCCATCACAAATAAGCGGCAGCCAGGAACTGCGGGGTTCGTTATTCTGGAAAGGCGCGGCAACAAATACCGGATTACCTCCAAAGGACGCCTCGATATCGACGGATTCAGACGTGCGAGCTGGACGAGTGAATTGATGGACGCAGACGAGGATGGGTATCCGGAGGTTCTTTTTATAGGCAAAGATTCGGATAATCGAATGAGGCGCCATCTCGTGTTGCACGTGCCCAACGAGAACCGAACCTACTCGATGATAATGACGGGGGAAACCACTGAATCTGGAACGCCGCGGATACTCTGGCTGGCAAATGCAGCCGGCACTGATGCTGCGCCTTATCGAACTGCATTACGCAAGAAGGCTCGCTCACTGATTAGCACCCCACGAAAGCGCTAAACGATTCGGAATCCGCGAAAATCTGTGGCGGCTATTCTTGCGCTCTCCAAATCCTCATGCCAAGATAACTTTCGATCGATTATTACCCTGTTCACGCTAACGGTTACCGACGCTCTCCAATGACTCGACCGCGTTTTGATGACGCCGCCTGTGGCAACCTCGCCGAGTGTGTTAAAGAAATCGAAAAATCGACGGACGCCGAGTTGGTAATCATCGTACGCGCCCGCTCTGGTAGTTATGCTCACGCTGATTATTTATTCGGCCTCGCTCTATCGTTCATTGCCCTTTTGTTCCTGCTTTTTTCCCCAGTCGAGTTTCATCAAATATGGGTTCCGATAGATGTTGCTGTTGCATTCGCTGCCGGAGCCTTTATCAGCTCACGCGCTAATAGTCTGCGCCGATTCTTTTCTACTCGAAAATATCGGGCGAAGGTGACGCGCACTGCGGCCGCCGCAATGTTCTATGAAGCAGGGATCGCAAACACAAATGCAGAGATGGGTGTGCTGATCTATCTTTCGCTGCTTGAGCGACAGCTTGAACTCATCGCTGACCGTGGAATCTTGCGCAAGGTTCCGTCCCGGGAATGGAATCACGAACTTTCTGAACTTCAGCAGGCGGGACACCATCCGGAGCCGTCGACGTTCATCAAAGCGGTGGAAGACTTTGGGAAATTGCTCGGTGCCCACGTTCCCGCCACAGGTGAAAACCCGAACGAATTGCCAGATATGCCGCGCTTTGATGTGAAATGAAATTCCGGTTTTTCAAATTCATTTTTGGTGCATGCCTTATATTCGCAGCCGT
>DATBSH010000406.1:0-10717 GCA_036559885.1 Pyrinomonadaceae bacterium | reverse complement strand
ATGGTTATCGCTACTATTTCTCCTGGCAGGCAAAGTCAGGGTGAGCAATCAGGCATTGAAAGGTGAGTCGCACAACTTCATCTACCTCTCAGGTTGGGAAGGTGGACCCTGTCCCCGCTCAAGGTTTCAATATTTCTCAGGTTACAGAGAAGTGACAGTTGTTATGTTGAAGTGATACTGGATCTTGAGCGGGGGCAAGCCACCCTTCCCAACCTGCAATTTTCCTGATCTTGAATGGTGGGTCCTAAGCTTAAATATGGTTTGAACTAGCTGCTGGTCTTGAATGACAAGAGAGAGGATCAGTATTCATTCACTTAAGGTCGGCTAAACAAAAAGGGAGTGGTTTTAAACCACTCCCTCTTACCCACTTGGCTCCGCTTTGCCGCTTAGGCCGGTGCAGGATTACCACCTGTGATTGGTGGCAGGATTGGCTTCAGTGGCTTACTTGAAGGTTCCTTCAGCTGTGGCCGATCCTGATCACTATCGCCAGATTCAGTCACCGCAGGCTGATCATCGAGCGGAAGCCCGGCGACAATCCTACGTATCTCAAC
Organism: Pyrinomonadaceae bacterium; assembly: GCA_036559885.1. Lineage (GTDB taxonomy): Bacteria > Acidobacteriota > Blastocatellia > Pyrinomonadales > Pyrinomonadaceae > PSRF01. The sequence continues at coordinate 10,166 of DATBSH010000406.1, read as the reverse complement.
ACCATCGAGCGACTCACGCTCAAGCAAGCATTCAGCTAACCGAACCATGATATCTCGGTTCTCTTCGATGATCGTCTTTGCCCGTTGATATTGCGCAGTGACGATCTTCTTCACCTGATCGTCAATCTTAATGGCTGTATCTTCGGAGAAGTCACGATGCTGAGCAATTTCGCGCCCAAGGAAGATTTGCTCTTCCTTTTTACCGAACGTCAGCGGGCCCATGTCCGACATGCCGTACTCACAAACCATCGCTCGCGCCAACTCAGTGGCTCGCTCGATATCGTTCGAAGCGCCTGTCGTGATGCTGCCGAGGAATGTCTCTTCGGCAATTCTTCCGCCCATTAAAATCGCGATCTGGCCCAGCAGGTATTCCTGGCTATAGTTATGTCGATCGCCTTCGGGGAGTTGCTGCGTGACACCAAGCGCCATTCCGCGTGGAATAATCGTCACCTTGTGCACTGGATCGGCGTTCGGCACTTTTAACCCAACGAGTGTGTGTCCCGCTTCGTGATATGCGGTAACGCGTTTCTCCTCGTTGGAGATGACCATGCTCTTCCGTTCGGCGCCCATCAAGACTTTATCTTTCGCCAATTCGAAATCGCCCATGGCCACGAGTTTCTTGTTGTAGCGAGCGGCGTTTAGTGCTGCCTCGTTCACCAGGTTCGCCAGGTCCGCACCTGTGAAGCCTGGCGTCCCACGAGCAATCACCGAGATGTCGACATCCTCGCCAAGCGGGATCTTTCGAGTGTGAACTTTCAAGATACCTTCGCGACCGCGTACGTCAGGCCGCGATACCACGACGCGCCGATCAAAACGGCCAGGTCGGAGCAAGGCCGGATCGAGAACGTCCGGACGGTTAGTGGAGGCGATCAGAATCACGCCATCATTCGACTCAAAGCCGTCCATCTCAACCAGCAACTGGTTCAACGTCTGTTCCCGTTCGTCGTGTCCACCGCCGAGGCCAGCGCCGCGATGACGACCCACCGCATCGATCTCATCGATGAAGATGATGCATGGAGCATTCTTCTTACCTTGTTCGAAGAGATCACGAACACGAGAAGCCCCAACACCCACGAACATTTCAACGAAATCAGATCCCGAGATGGAGAAGAATGGAACGTTCGCTTCTCCTGCGATAGCCCGGGCGAGCAGCGTCTTGCCGGTTCCCGGCGGACCCATCATCAGTACGCCCTTCGGGATTCTGCCGCCAAGCTTTTGAAACTTCTGCGGTTCTTTCAGGAACTCAATAATCTCCTGAAGTTCTTCCTTCGCTTCCTCAACTCCAGCGACGTCTTTGAAAGTCACACGCTTTTGTTGATTATTAAGCAGCTTTGCTCGCGACTTACCGAACGAAAGCGCCTTGTTCCCGCCCGACTGCATCTGCCGGAGCATGAAAATCCAGATTGCAATAATGAAAAGAAGTGGCGCCCACGTAATCAACATGGGCCAGATATAACTGCTGCTAGATTCTTCTTCGACCTTTGCTACACGAGGGCGGCCGTTCACGACTTCGCGAGCGGACTTCAATAAATCGTTCTTCGCCGGATCGTTGGACAACGCAACTCGGTATTCTTTGTTGTGATTGTCGATCGCGACGGTTTCCGTTTGTTTGACCGTGATCTGTTTGAGTTCTCCACTCTGGATCATCTGGTCAATTCGCGTTAAATCCACGTTTTCGACATTGTTGCCACGCGGATTAACGAGCTTATAAAGCAAAAGCGCTCCGGCGATAATCAAGAGCCAGAACACTATCTGTCTTGCTGTAGAACTCAAATTCATTAACGCCTCCGACGCCCGATAATACCATAACGGCGTCTTTTGTCCCTTCCGAGCCTGCGGCGGCTAATATCGCCGCGTCGCACTCTAACCAACTAACTCCGAACGATCAAAACCACGAAACTCTTTGATGCATATGCGGTAAAGTTTAGTTTATCGCCGCCCAACCCCCGAGAAACTTAGAAACCGGCAGCCGCAGCCGTCGGACACTCGACTATAGGGTTTGACCGCCCCTTTTTCAATCGTTTTTCAAAGAATGCCGCTGCTTACGCTGTTTCGCCTTCTTTTGTTCAAATTCCAGCCTGCCGCGCCGACGGGTTACCGTCCCTCCGCTCGGCAGTTCAACTACTCGCCCTCCGGCGGTTCCTTCAAGTAGTTTTTCAACTGCTATCAAATGCACCATCTCCAGCCGTTGAGCGTCTCCGCGCGCGTCTTTTATCCACTGACGAAGCGCTCTCCGCCTGACAGCGGCCGGAGCTTCGGAAAGTACTTGTACGTTTAGAGGTGGCACTTTGGATTTAACAATTTCACCATTGTCCGAAGCCGTGGCCTTGGCCAACAGTTCAGCGGCGTTGTTGTAAAGCACAGTGCTATCTTCGCGCAACAAAGTCGCCGTACGCGAAATTGCTTCCACAACTTTTCGATTGAACGACTCCATCAACGGCAGTAGCTGCTTCCGGACTTTTACCCTGGCAAACGCTTCATCAGCATTCATCTCATCAACCAGGAACTGCTGTTGCCGCGACCTACAATAGCTTTCGGTATCCGCTCGGCGGGCCCACATCAGCGGACGCGCGAGTCGCACAGTTCCATCCTTCGACAGAGGACGAATTCTTTCGATTCCGCTCAGTCCAAGGCTTGCACTGCCTCGCATCAGCCTTAGCAAGACTGTTTCGGCCTGGTCGTCCATGGTATGCGCCGTCACCACGAACTCAGCTTTTTTCCGGCGTGCCGTTCGCTCAAGGAATTCGTAGCGCAGTTTCCGGGCGACTTGTTCGAGATTTTCGCCAGTCTCTGCAGCAACTTTGCCGACGTTTTTCCGCGAGACTACAGCCACAGAATCAAATTGCTTGGCGAGTTCTGAAACCCAGTTTGCATCGGCCGCGCTTGTCGGCCGAAGCCGGTGGTCGAGATGAGCTACATACATTTGCGCTGAAATCTTCCGAGCGTGCTTGAGCTCATTGAGTCCCAGAAACAAGGCGGTGGAGTCTGCCCCTCCCGAGACGGCAATGACGACTGGTTCGTTTCCAGTGGGCAGCCGAAGGTCCCGCCATTCCGCCAGTAGAAGTCTGGCAAATGCGCTGATTTTTTGGCGACGAACGGGTTGAGGTTGTCGTTTGAGCCCCATGAAAGAATTGTTAGACGGCTAATGTTATTAAGGCAACACAATTTATTGAAACAAATGCGCCGTTTATTCTTTAAATAGATTATCTACTTAGTTCGCGTAAAAGTCTGCGAGCAAATGGGGGAGCGGGTATGCGCGTGGAAAAACAAATAGGCTTGAATGAATGGTTGTTAGGCTCCACTATCCTATGTCAATCGTGCGGTTGTCTATGGCTCGTTCCGGCGGCTCAGGCCGGCGACAGCTACATTTGCCGCCAATGCGGAAGCGAGGTCAGCGCCAAATCGAGCGCGAGCGCAACTGATCGTCCAGTGAATACTGGCAAGACGAACCACTAGACCTCTCGATCACGATCTCTTCAAACTGGGTATCCTGTGCCACAAATGTCTGCTGTGTGGTGTTCTTCCCACAGAACGCTTACTCTGACGCGGTAACACTACCGGTGTCGTAAAAATCCTGAAATCTGGCCTGTTCCAGGAGGTCCCATGCCCATTACTCATCGTCTCTTTCGCGTGGTCCACTGCAATAATCGGCTGAAACTTTTGGCGGTCGTGGCAGCTCTAAGCGTGTTCTGGGCATGCTATGCCGGTTCCAAAGTTGGCTATTCGAATCCGCAGGAACAACCTACGGTCAATCAATGGCTGATCGAAGTCAAAGCCGCGGAAGTTCAGATCCAACTAACGACTCGGTCGAATCAAGACCGAGATGGAAACTTTAGCCACTACAGCAACACTGGATTCAAGCTGCCGTTCGAACAGTTGATAGGCTTGACCCGCGATCAAGCGATGTCGTCAGGCAGTCACGTACAGTTTCAATTAAAACGTGACGCGGGAACGTTCAATTTCGAGGGCTGGTTCAAAGACGGTAATGGTTCCGGGCATTTCACATTTTCTCCGAACGCGTCGTTCGCGGCTGAGTTAAGCCGACAAGGATTCGGGAAACCCACTGACCAACAGTTGTTTTCTCTTGCGATGCATGATGTTGGTTTCCCCTTAATCAACGAGTTGCGTGCTCAAGGGTATGAACAGTTTTCACTCGAGGACCTTGTCAAAATGGGAAATCACGGTGTGCGACTGGATTACCTTCAGGGATTGAAGGCGCTCGGCTATTCGCTGAAATCAACCGAACTGCTGGTGCGGATGAAAGACCATGGCGTGACTCTTCAATTCATTAGCGATCTGGCGGCTGCGGGCTTCACGGGGTTAGCACCTGACGAGCTCGTGCGCACAAAGGATCATGGAGTAAATGCTTATTACATCAATGAGTTTCTTTCAGCCGGCTACGATCGGATGACACTCGATCAGTGGATCACGTTAAAGGACCACGGTGTGAACAGTAAGTTCGTCGAGGACCTTAAGACATTGGGATACGCGCGTTTGCCCTTAGATGACTTACGACAAATGAGGGATCACGGTGTTACCACGTCGTTTATCCAGGAGCTAAAAGAACTGGGCTACGACCGCTTACCGGTCGAACAGCTGATCCGGTTGAAGGACCATGGTGTAACAGCGAACTACATCAAGAAAATGAAAGAGCGCGGTTTCAACGTGAGTCTTGATGAGTACATCCAGCTGCGAGACCGCGGGACCAGAGAAGAGTAGGAGACTGCGGGCGTTGATCTTCGGCGACACTCAAAGTACTGAACGGGGCGAAGCGACCGATTCAGTTGGGTGGTCCCATTCGGTTAGTTGAAATCGGTCGCTTCATTCCCGTTCAGTACTTGAGTCTATCTAGAGCTCCGGACCTGTTTCATACTGTGTCCAATTGACTATTCCCGCATCCAGGTTTAGTTTGCCTATAGGCATCCTTTTCTGGACCTAAACGCTCTAAAACCTTCTCCCGAACGACAATTTTATTGAGGACACAAATGAGATTGAGAAGATTCTTGGCTGCGCTTTTTCTAGCGCTGTTCAGTTTACAAACGCTGAATGTCGTCGCGCTGGCTGACGAGGGCATGTGGACATTTAACAACGTCCCGCGTGCCGAAATTAAGAAAAAATATGGATTCGAAGTAACTGATGAATGGCTGAAGAAGGCCCAGCTTGCGTCCGTCAGATTTAACAACGGCGGCTCTGGTTCTTTCGTGTCGCCCACCGGTTTAGTACTCACGAACTACCACATTGTTGAAGACATCGTGGGCGATGTCAGCACACCTGAAAAGGATCTCGCCAAAGAAGGCTTTCTGGCGCGCACGCGCGCTGAGGAGATAAAGGCACCGAGTCTTGAGTTGAATGTTTTGATGAGCATTGAAGACGTAACGTCTCGGGTTATTGGCGCAGTCAAGGCGGGTAGTTCTGATGCTGAGGCGTTTGCTGCCAGGCGTGCGGAAATCGCTGCAATTGAGGCAGAGTCGCTCAAGTCCACAGGATTGCGATCTGACGTTATCACTCTCTACCAGGGTGGACAGTACAACCTTTATCGCTACAAAAAATATACAGACGTGAGACTCGTCTTTGTCCCGGAGTTTCAAGCGGCGTTTTTCGGCGGCGATCCCGATAACTTTAACTTCCCGCGTTACAACATCGACATGGCGCTCGTTCGCATATACGAGAACGATCAGCCAGTCAGGCCGCAGTATTACTTCAAGTGGTCCACCGCCGGCGCGAAGGAAAGCAATCTAGTATTCGTCACCGGAAATCCGGGATCCACTTCGCGATTGGATACAGTGGCTCATCTTGAGCAGCTACGCGATACAAGCATTCCGATCATTCTCCGTCTGCTTGAACGGCGCGAAGCGGTTTTGAAGAAGTACATGGCAATGGGTGAGGAGCAAACGCGCCAGGCCCAGAACGAGCTCAATAGTGTTCAGAACAGTCTGAAGGTGTACCGCGGGCAGGTGCAGGGTCTGAAGGATAAAACCCTGATGGCTCGCAAGATGAAAGAGGAGGAAGCTCTTCGAAAGTCGATTGCAGCCGATCCGGAACGACAGAAGAAATACGGTGACGCGTGGGACGCAATCGCTACGGCGCATAAGAATCTTCCTTCCTACATCAAGGAAAGAAGAATTTTCGAACAGGCGGCCGGCTTCAACACGTCGTTGTTCGGTATCGCGCGGGCACTTGTGCGGCTGGCCGCTGAGAGTCAGAAACCAAACGCTCAGCGCTTACCCGAGTACACCGACGCGCGGCGTGCATCGCTCGAGCTAGCGCTCTACTCGCCGGCACCGATTTACGATGATTTCGAGAAACTCAAACTGACGGATTCTTTGGAGTTCATGGTTGAGCTACTCGGTCCAGATAATCCACTGGTGAAGCAAGTTCTTGACGGAAAAACGCCCGCAGAACGTGCAGCCGAATTGATCAGCGGCACGAACTTGAAGGATGTTGCGTTCCGGAAAGAGCTGGCTGCAGGCGGTCAGAAGGCAATCGACGCCTCAACTGATCCGATGATCGTTCTGGCTCGGCTGGTGGATCCGAAAGCCCGTGAGGTTCGCAAACGTTACGAAAGCGAAGTCACAGGCGTCGAGCGCACAAACTACAGCAAGATCGCCAGAGCACTATTCGAGACAGAGGGAACGAAGCTTTATCCGGACGCGACCTTCACGCTGCGTCTTTCGTATGGCGCTGTGAAGGGCTACATGGAGAACGGCAAAAAGGTGCCGCCATTTACGACGCTCGGCGGTCTTTACGAGCGCGCCGCGAAGTTTAAGTACGAGTTTCCGTACAATCTTCCGCAGCGATGGATGGACAAGAAATCAGCGCTGGATCTGAGCACGCCATTCAACTTCGTTTCGACAAACGACATCATCGGTGGCAATTCAGGTTCGCCAACGATCAATCAGAACGGCGAGTTGGTCGGGCTGATTTTCGATGGCAACATCCAGTCGCTTGTTGGTGATTTTGTTTACGACGAATCAGTGAACCGCGCGATCTCGGTTGACTCACGTGGCATGTTGGAAGTGCTGCGGAAGGTCTTCGGCGCGAATGGATTGGCGGCCGAGTTAAGCGGAAGCTAAGAACAAGACAGGAGCAGGGGCAGCAGGCGGGAGGCAGCAGCAGCGGGCAGGAGCAGGAAAGGCAGGAGCACGAATCATTGGTCAATTGTCATTGGACATTTATCAATTATCATTTCCGTAACCCACGCTGCTGAACTATTAGTTTTGCCGGCGGACTTCCAAATGATAATTGATAAATGTCCAATGATAATTGACCAATGATTCGTGTTCCTGCCTTTTTCCTGCTCCTGCGTGCTGCTCCTGGGTGGCGCTCCTGCTTCCTAGGCTTTTTCCAGGCCGGCATACTTCTGAACGAGTTTTTTCTGCCCGTATCCAGGAAAGCTAACTGTTAGCTTCGTCGATTCACCTGCACCTTCACGTTTTAGCACCAAGCCACGCCCATACTTCGCGTGTTTGACGTAAGAACCTGGTACGAACTCCCCCGCGGAAACGTCAGCCGACTTTGGACCTTGGACGTTGGACTTTGGACTCTGACCTCTCCAACGATCCGAAGGAGCGGCCGTCGCTGGTTGTCCGAATTGCTGATTCCGTTGTTTGAAGAACTCAGCTATGGAGTCAACGCTGTCGTACGTCTTACCCGCGTACTTCTTCCGCTCCTTGCGATATTCGCCTTGCTCGTAGTCGATGTTCGCGGATCCTCTGGCAAACGACAGCCACGAGTTTCCCAGCGTCAAATCCTCGATCAACTCGAGCGGCATTTCGTTGAGGAACTGCGATGGCTCTGACGCGAGCTCTTCACCATACACGCGTCGCTTCATAGCGTGCGTCACATAGAGATAATTCTGGGCGCGCGTCATCGCCACATAACAGAGCCGTCGTTCCTCCTCCAACTCTGCCGCATCAGTAGCTGATCGCGAATGCGGAAACAATCCATCCTCTAAACCAACGATGAAAACTACGGGAAACTCGAGGCCCTTTGCCGAATGCGCGGTTATCAGTGTTACTGGAGCATCGCGCTTATATTGATCCTGATCGGACACCAGCGCCGAGTGATCGATGAACTCGCGCAAACCTTCGACGCCTTGTTCGTCGTAGTCGACGGCGGCGTTAACGAGCTCCTGCAAGTTCTCAAGACGACCCTCAGCTTCGTCCGTCTTCTCTGAGCGCAACGCGTGCTCATATCCAGTGTCGATGATTGCCGCGCGAACGATGTCTGAAACCGGGGCCGCATTTTCCTCGGCGATGTCTTCCGCCATTTCGCCAAGCCGAGTGACTATACGTCGGAAGCTCTTGAGCGCGTTGACAGCGCGTGAACTTAGCGTCTCTGGTTTTTCGATAATGATCGCGATCGTCTCCCAGAGCGATAACCCGTAATCCTGAGCACGGCGTTCAAGCTCGTCGACTGTCTGTTTCCCGATTCCTCTTGGCGGGCTATTGATTACACGTTGGAGTGCAATTGAATCATTCGGATTCAACGCAAGCTTGAGATAGGCAATTATGTCGCGGACCTCCATCCGTTCATAAAACGAGAAACCGCCGACGATGTTGTATGCGAGGCCATTGCGTCGCATCGCTTCTTCAAAGACACGCGATTGGGAATTCGTGCGATAAAGAACAGCCGACCGCGTGTCGAACTGCTCTTTGCGATGTTCGACTATCTTCCCGGCAACGAAACGCGCTTCAGCGTCAGCGTCGAATGCCTGGTAATAACGCACACGTTCCCCGCGTGGATTCGACGTCCAAAGGTTCTTACCTTTTCGTTCAACATTGTTCTTAACGACGGCGCCGGCGACGTCCAGAATCGTTTGGGTGGAGCGGTAATTCTGTTCAAGACGAATCGTCGTGGTATTTGGAAATTGCTTTTCAAAATTAAGTATGTTGCTGATGTCCGCCCCGCGCCATTTGTAGATCGATTGATCTTCATCGCCGACGACACAAATGTTCTGCTGCTTCTCTGTCAGCAGTTTTATGAGAGCAAACTGTAGTGCATTCGTATCCTGATATTCATCAACGAGTATGTAGCGAAACTTGTTGTTGTACTTCTCCCGGACTTCCGATACATCGCGCAGCAGCCGCACGGCCTTAATGAGAAGGTCGTCGAAGTCGAGGGCATTGTTTGTATGAAGCCGCTCTTCATACATTTCGTACACCCGCGCCATCGCGGCACGACGTTCATCTACGTAATCGGCGCGAGCTGCAAATGCGTCGGTGTCTTCGCCACGGTTTTTCGCCGCGCTGATGGCGGCTTGTGTAGGACGTTGGCCCAAATACTTCTCATCGTAGCCGAGCTCCTTGATGCATTGTTTGACTAAACGAAGCGAATCATCCTGGTCGTAAATTGTAAAGGTCCGAGTGTATTTATCGTTGAGCTTTGCAATATCCTGACGGAGTATGCGAACGCAGAGACTATGAAACGTTGCTACGAGAGGCGAAGCCGGCAATTCATGTCCCCGCAGCAATTTTTGCACACGTTGGCGCATCTCTTCGGCAGCTTTGTTAGTGAAAGTCACTGCGAGAATGTTCCACGGAGCCACTTTCTTCTCGGCAATCAGGTAGGCGATGCGATGCGCAATGACGCGAGTTTTCCCTGAACCCGCGCCGGCGAGGATCAGCAGCGGCCCTTCTGTTTGAATCACAGCCTCCCGCTGTTGCTCATTGAGTTGCGAAAGAAAATCCGTTTCCACTATTTGACTAATCCCTGAATTGCCTTGAATTGTTCATGTTTTGCATCGCGCATCATCTCGAAGATAGCCATCTCGATCGACGATGGTATCGCTCCGGCCAGCTCCATCTTGCGCAGCGCGATCTTCCTGTTCTTCTTCCTTCTTGAAGTGATGCAGTCTGTCAACAGATGAACTTGAAAGCCGGCCGCAATCAGGTCATGCACAGTCTGGTTGACACAGATGTGGGCTTCGATGCCACACACGAGAACCTGCTTTGCTCCGTTGGCGTTTAATTGTGACTGAAATGGTTGGACGCCGCAGGAACTAAAGGTCGTTTTCTCGATGATCTCGATCGAGTCGGGAAGAACCTCGAGAATCTCTTTTGCGGTATGACCGAGTCCCTTCGGGTATTGCTCCGTGACAATAATCGGCAGGTTTAGAAGCCTCGCCGCTTTCACCATCGTAGCTATCCGTTCAGCGACTTCGGAGA
>DATBSH010000405.1:0-34060 GCA_036559885.1 Pyrinomonadaceae bacterium | reverse complement strand
AAGATTGGGAGAACCGCGATCCAAAAGCAGGCGCCATGAAGCACTGGGTCCGTTCCCCACTCGAAGCGGAGATTGCTGCTGGACGTCTGCGAGTTGTTCTTTACAAGCAAGTCGACAAGATACGTGAGAAGGACGTGACACTAACTACGGAAACGGGCGAGTCGTTGACTATTCCAAATGACGTTGTCTTCGTTTTGGTAGGAAGTGACGCCGACTTAACTCTGCTAAAGCGACTGGGAGTTAAGACGGAGCCCGGCAAGCTCACGCAAGTGCCCGTTTATGATCCTGAAACTTTTGAAACCAACGTGCGTGGAATATACGTCGCTGGTCACTTTACACACGCACGGCATATCAAACCGGCGATCGATGTCCCACGGAAGATCGTGCCATTGATTGCGAAGGAACTAAGAGCCAGCAATTGGGACCGCACGCGTCTCGCGTGCGATTAAGCATGAATCAAACTTGACGTGTCTAACGTGCGGTCCAAGTGAGCTCGGGAACAAAGGCGTGAGTTGTGGTGTCGAACTCCCGTCTTTCCATAACTTCGATCCGAAAGAGACTAGCTCATGAATAAGCTCACCATTCTCGCAGTAGTCTCGCTGTCGCTATCTCTATCGCCAGAGAAAGCGGCCGCCCAGAAAAAACCTGAACCGCCTGTCTCTCAGCTCTGCACCCGCAACAGCGCTTTAGACATCATCCAGCAACAGAACGCGACGGCAAAAACTATTGATAATTCCGTTCAACGCATTGCCGTCATGCTGCGCGTGGCCGATATCACCTGGCCGTACCAACAGGAAAAAGCACGAGCAACGTTCGTCGAAGCGTTTGACCTGGCGGGCCAGTATTTCAAAGAGGCCGGAGATGCAGACCGCAGGGATTCACAATTCCACGTGACACGCGTTCCTGATCAGCGCTTCAAGGTGATAACTGCTTACGCGAAACGCGATCCAGCCGCCGCACGAAAGCTCGCAGAACAAATTGCCGAAGAACAGATAAGGGAAGCTGCAGATAAACCCGCCACGGATGCGGCGACTAGTCGTAGGATCGCGGAGAAGCTACTCGACGTGGCTTACAACCTGGCTGCCACAGACCAAGCTGCCGCGCTCGCTTTTGCGCGTTCGAGTCTGCGTCATGCCGCCACAATCCAACTGCCAAGTTTTCTGTATACGCTATCCGCCGTGAACCGTTCAGCCGCAGATCAGTTTTACGAAGAGGCATTGGCGGCATATAGCAAAGCTCCGATGGATCAGCTCCTGTACTTGTCTTCGTTTCCGTTTGGCAACAATCGTGAAGCTGGCGAAATGCCAACGTACTCATTCTACAGGGTGCCCGATGGTTTCACTCCGAATCCTCGACTTGAGCGATTATTTGTGCAGACATTGCTAGCCAGAACTCAATCAGCGCTTGAGGCTCCAGTTGAGCCTGTTTCTTCCAATGACTATCGCAGCTCCGATCCTGCACAAATGTGGATGGCGCTGTCGCGGCTGCAAAAGCAGATCGAAGAAGCATTACCCGATCTGTCAGAACCGGCGCGGCAAGCCAAAGACAAACTCTACGCACTCCTTAACGCCCCCTCGCAGCGCACTGTTTCACGAATCGTTAATTCCGATAACGCTCCAAAACTGTCGTTTGAAGAACAGGTAGAAGCTGCCTTGAAGCTGACGGATGTTGACCGGCGAGATCAGCAGCTAACCTTCGCCGTCACAGGAGCACCAGCAACTGTGAGCGTGGAGCAAGTAGTTGATGTAGTGGAGAAGATTTCCGATACAGGTGTACGAGCACCGCTACAAAACTGGTTCTATTTTTTCCGTACTCAGTCTCTAATTAAAGAGAAACGGCTGGATGAGGCACGAAAACTTGCTGGTAGGGTTACGGAACTGGACCAGCGGGCGTATCTCTATTCACGGATTGCCGAAGAGTCGTTGAAGGAGGCTGAAGATCAAATGGAGGCGCGCGAGATACTGAACGAGATTTCAACCGCAGCCGCCAAAGCGCCTAATACGATTGTTACTTCTCGAGCCCTATTGGCTCTGGCCTATCTGTATTCGAAGATTGATACAAATCTAGGCATCGAAGAATTGGCAAACGCAGTGAAGAGTATCAATCGACTGGAAGCACCTGACTTCTCACAACAGTCGGTAATAATGAAAATTGAAGGAAAAACCTTTGGCAGTTACGCTGCTTATGCAACTCCCGGATTTAATCCAGAGAATACATTCCGCGAAATAGGCAAGCTTGATTTTGATGGATCACTGATGCAGGCGGCGACGTTTACCGATAAGTCGCTGCGAACCTTAACGACGCTGGCATTAATTGAGCCGTGTTTGCAACAAACTGGCAAACCAAAGGCGAAACGCGGAATGTAAAGAACATCCACAGATTACGCAGATTACAGATCCGAGGCAGGAGCAGCAGGCAGGAGCAGGCGAACTCCCGAGCCTACTTGGTGCTCCTGCTTACTGCCCCTGCCGCCTGACTTCAGTCTGCGTAATCTGTGGATTTTCTTCTCGTGCCCGGCGTGCAACTCCCGTGGCGTACGCCGCCGCTTCAACTTCACGCGCAACTGCCTCAGCAACTCGCTTATCGAAAACTGACGGCACAATGTATTCGGGATGAAGTTCAGCGTCAGTAATGATTCCGGCAATCGCGTTCGCTGCCGCCAGCTTCATCTCTTCATTTATCCGTACCGCGCGACACGCAAGCGCGCCACGGAAAATCCCTGGAAACGAAAGAACGTTGTTGATCTGATTCGGATAATCGGAACGGCCCGTTGCCATCACTGCAACGTAAGGTGCGGCCTCTTCCGGCATGATTTCGGGCGTGGGATTCGCCATCGCAAACACAATTGGTTTGTCAGCCATATACTGAACATCTTCTGCGGTGATCACGCCCGGAACTGAAAGACCCAGGAACACGTCCGCTCCTTTTATAACTTCATGGACAGAGCCTTTCTGTTCCTGTTGATTGGTGTTTTGGGCGTACCAGTCCTTGACCCAGTTCATGTTTTCGCGCCGGCCGCGGTAAATCGCTCCGGATTGATCACACCCAATGATATTCGTTACACCAGCCGCCATAATGATCTTAGTGCAGGCCACACCCGCGGCACCGACGCCATTAACTATCACCTTTATATCGCTCATGCCCTTCCCGACAATCTTCAATGCATTGATGAGAGCAGCGAGCACAACTACGGCGGTGCCGTGCTGATCATCGTGAAAGACAGGGATGTCGAGCTCTTCTTTTAGGCGCTCCTCAATCTGAAAACATCTTGGTGCAGAGATGTCTTCGAGATTTATTCCGCCGAAGGCAGGCGAGATCGCTTTCACCGTCTGAACAATCTCATCCGGATCTTTCGTATTCAGGCAGATCGGAAAGGCGTCAACACCGGCAAACTCTTTGAAGAGCATCGCCTTCCCTTCCATGACTGGCATTGCGGCCGCCGGTCCGATGTCTCCCAAACCCAAGACCGCCGTCCCGTCAGTTACTACGGCAACAGTATTCTTTTTGATCGTAAGCGTGAATGCTTTTTCCGGATCGTCGTGAATCGCTTCGCAAATGCGAGCCACGCCAGGCGTATAGGCCATCGACAAATCTGCTCGTGTTTTCAGGGGAACCTTTGAAACAACCTCTATCTTTCCGCCGAGATGCATCAGAAATGTCGGATCGGAGACATTTATGACTTCAACACCGTCGACGTCACGAGCCGCGTTGACGATCTGCTGTGCGTGTTCGGTGGAGGTTGAACTGACAGTAATGTCGCGAATGATGTAGTCGTTACCGACTGTGACAATGTCGATCGCGCCTATATCGCCGCCTGCCCGGCCGAGCGCCATTGTGAGTTCGCCAAGTGAGCCCGCGCGACTCGAAAGCCGGACGCGCAGGGTCAAACTGTAGCTTGGACTCGGTGTGGTCTGCATAGCCGGAAAGCGCTATTTACCCATGAAGGTTCAGGGTGGTGCAAGTGAGGTGAGGCGTGAATTAAGCTCTGACTGAAATGTTCACCGACCACTATCACGCAAACGTCTTCGAATCTCTTCCAGAATCGTACGGTCAATTTTACGACCAGTTAGATCTAACGCGTGTTTGCCAAGCAGTCGATATAGCTCCAGTCCTTCATCCAGCCCCTTCTCTTGCAACGACGCCAGATGCAGTTTAACCGTCGACAGATCTCCACGTGCGAATGTACCGGTCAATGCATTCCTGGGTTCAGCGTGAGACAAGTTCATTGCCGTACTCTGCAAAAGCGGTAACAAGATCTTTTGAGCCTCTCGGCGACTTAGCCCACAGCGTTCGAGCATGTCCATCGCAACATCAAAAAGCGCTACCACATTGCCGGAAGTCATGACCGCTGCGGCGTGGTACAGAGGTTTGTCTTTAGCGCCGATTGAGAAACTGCGCGCGCCGAGGTCTCGAACAATACGACGGGCTATACGTGTTGCCTTTGAGTCACCTTCAATGCACCAATAAACATTTCTCAAAGCCTCAACTCCAGTGACAGGATTACTTATTGATGCCAGGGGATGAATCGATCCTGTGTGCCAGCCTTTTCCTGCCAGATTGGCAAAGAGCGCTGAGGACAGCGCGCCGCTCGTGTGCAAGACAGTCGGTTGTCCTACTATCTGAATTCGATCGAGAGCTTTCGCAACCTCAGAAATCCGATCGTCAGGTACGGCGACTAAAATCAGTTCCGCCGCGTCATACTTATCGAAATCTTCAGCTACCAAGGTTTCAAGCTTCAGGTTCAATAATGTTGCCGCTTTTCGAACCTGTGGACGCCTGCGACCAACCAAGGAAGTTATTCGATAGCCAGTCGAGTCGAGTGCCATTGCCATCGCCATACCTAGCCGACCCGAGCCGATAATCGAGACGGTCGGTTTCTTTTGTCGGGTTTTGCCGTTTTTTCGGTTCGGCATCTGATGTCAACAGACTCTATATACGAAAAGGGCGGTTGGCTAAATTAACCGGCAGGATTTCCGAGTGTTTCGGCGGCAGCTGGATTATAATGGCCATCACGATAATTGGCTAACACGTGGTTTGACCTCTTTTACTTTGGTCGCGCAACCTTGTTCTAAAGCCTGTGCATCATAGATCGCGCGCTTGGAACACGCGAAAACAGCACTTCTGAATACCCCTTCCGTTAGGCCGATTCGAGTTTGAGCGTTTTCGCCGCGTAGCAGTTCTCCTGGTGACGACAAGAGCTCCCCGCTCGTTCGGACCGCACGCTAAAAGGCTTTTGGAGGTTTTTCAAATGAACAGCTTCTCCCGGATGCTAACCGCATTGCTTCTGACGGGTTCCGTGCTGATGAGCTCAATGGCCGTCGTTGCGCAAACCACGACAACGAATTCCGGGCAGACCACTCAAACTCAGGTTCCAGCCGATTCCAGCCAAGCAAGTCAAACTCAGACACAGTCCAAGAAGGATCAGCCAAAACCGCAGGCTACCTCGTCCCCTGTCAGGTCAACCAAACCGCTTTCTACAAACGAAGACCCAGCGATGATAGGGAAACGAAACATCAACGGTGGGTTCATCTCGAAGATCAGCGGCTCGACTGAAAAGGAGGTTCGTCAGGGACGAGAATTGGCCGCCGAAGTTGATCGTCAGGCGAAATTCATCGATGACCCGATGATTACGGAATACGTCAATCGAGTTGGTCAGAACATTGTTTTGCACTCAGATGCCAAGGTTCCCTTTACTATCAAAGTCATAGATTCGGACGAAGTTAATGCCTTTGCTTTACCCGGCGGTTTCTTTTACGTCAACAAGGGACTCCTCTTGGCTGCTGATAATGAAGCCGAATTGGCGGGCGTGATGGCCCACGAGATAGCTCACGTCGCTGCCAGGCACGCGGTAGAAAATCAAGCCAAAGCGACTTTGCTGGAGTACCTGGCAATCGGGGGTTCTATATTCCTTGGTGGTATTCCGGGCATGATTTATCAAAACACTGCCGGTCTCGGGCTGCTGGGCATGTTCATGAAGTTCAGCCGCAGCGCAGAAGAAGAAGCAGACAAGCTTGGTGTGCAGTACATGTACGCTGCAGGCTACGACCCCGGCGCGATGGCCACCATGTTTGAGAAACTCGAAGCGAAGAACAAGAAGAAGCCCGGTTTCATTGCACGAGCATTCTCCACGCACCCGGCCCCACCAGAGCGCAGAGCTGCAGCTCTCGCACTGGCCGCACGGTTTCCAGAGCGTGAGGAATATGTAATTAGCTCGTCAGAGTTTCAAAGGGTGAAGGGGCGTCTGCTGCGTATGTCGAACGCGCGTGCATCCACTGCCGGCGCCATCGCAGCGGGTGACGATGGAAACGCACCAGGACGTCCAACATTAAAGCGACGGCAGCCGACTCCCGACGACACATCAACAACGCCTGCTGAGGGCGAGCAGAAACCGGCTGAATCTGGGCCGCCTAAATTAAAGAAGAACGACGCGCCCAAGCCGGGCGATAAGCCATAGTTCACGTTCCGAATCAACCATCACAAAGGCTCTTCGGCGCAATCGCTGAAGAGCCTTTTGTCATGTATAACTACTGACGGCTGCGTAGCTTGACAACTTTTTGAACCGTTCGGTATCCTAGCCGTTCGCGTTTTACTCGCTGAAAATAGAGATAGTTAACTATGTCAACATACTTTCCCAGCGGAAAGGACCTCGCTGGAAGACGAAAATGGTACGTGATTGATGCGACGGGCCAAACGGTCGGTCATCTCGCCTCTGAAGTGGCGTCTATCCTGTCGGGCAAGCGCAGCCCACAGTGGACACCGTTCCTCGATATGGGCGATCACGTTATCGTGATCAATGCACGCAAGGCGGTCTTAAAGGGTAACAAGGCTGAGCAAAAGCTTTATCGTCATCACACGCTTTATCCTGGCGGCCTCCGGCAGACCACTGCAAAGGAGTTGATGGCCAAGCGCCCTGAGCGAGTACTTGAGCTCGCCATCAAGGGCATGTTGCCGAAGAACAAACTCGGCAAGGCGATGGCGAAGAAGCTAAAGATTTACGCCGATGCCGAACATCCTCACTCCGCCCAACGCCCGCAAGTCTTCGAATTAACCCACCAACTCAATGCGCAATAGAAAGAGCTAAGAGGAAATTACAACTGTGGCTGAAATTCAGTATTACGGAACCGGGCGCCGGAAGACATCGACTGCTAGAGTTTACCTGAGACCTGGCGCTGGTGAAGTTCAAGTTAATCGCAAAGCGTTCGATCGCTATTTTCCAAACGAAACATTGCGCATGATTATCCGTCAGCCGCTGCAATTGACGGAGACGGTGAACAAGTTTGACCTTATAATCAACGTTACCGGTGGTGGTCCAGCGGGACAGGCTGGGGCCATTCGCCACGGTATCACCCGCGCGTTGCTGGAATACAACGCCGACTTACGACCGACCTTGAAGCATGCTGGATTGATAACGCGCGATCCGCGTATCAAGGAACGAAAGAAATACGGACAAAAGGGCGCCAGAAAGCGGTTCCAGTTTTCGAAGCGGTAAAAACATTGCCGATTGCCAATTGCCGATTTCCGATTGGCAATTTGGGCTGGGAATTCGATAAATCGGCAATCGGCAGTTGGCAATCTAAAATGTTTTGAAGTCCATTGTCGCAGTTTGATTGGTTGCTTTCGAAAAAGAAGGCGAGAAGCTGCGGCGAGTACATTAAACCAATTAACAGAAGGAGATTGTGTGGTTTCGGTTACCATGAAAGAGTTGCTGGAGGCCGGTGTTCACTTCGGCCACCAGGTTAGGCGCTGGAATCCAAAGATGAAGGAATACATCTTTGGCGAGCGTAACGGCATTTACATCATCGACCTGCAGAAGACGCAGCGAATGTTTCGTGAAGCTATTGCTTTTGTCACGGGCCAGATCGCAGAAGACAAAGGTCGGACTGTTCTGTTTGTCGGCACAAAGCGTCAAGCCCAAGATGCCATTCGCGAGGAAGCTGAGAAGTGTGGTCAGTACTATGTGAACCAGCGCTGGCTCGGTGGATTGCTCACGAACTTCCAGACAGTACAGAAATCAATCAAACGTCTCAAGGATCTCGAGGCGATGCAAACCGATGGTCGCTACGAAAAGATGACCAAGAAAGAACGCATCAAGCTCGATCGGGAACGGGAGAGTTTGAACAAGAACCTGTCAGGTATTAAGTCGATGTCGCGTCTTCCTGACGTGGTGTTCATTATTGATGTCAAGAAAGAAGAGATCGCGGTGGCGGAAGCTAATCGCCTCGGTATTCCGATCGTTGCAGTGGTTGACACTAACTGTTCGCCTGACGGAATTGATTATGTAATTCCCGGTAACGATGACGCTTTGCGAGCCGTGCGACTCTTCGCCTCGCGTATCTCTGATGCCATCGTCGAAGGAAATCAGATCGCGACCGAAGGTGGCGTCGTTGCTGCGGAGCCGACTGAAGAGACCGGCGAAGGTGGCGAAGCAGCAGCAGATACTGGTGAAGTCCAAACTTCGGCGGCGGAAACCGGCGAAGCTACCAACGATGGCGCGCAGCCTGAATCGACGACTTCTCAGATGGACGACAGCCCCGAGACGGCAATGGCGCAAGATGAAGGCGCTGAGTCAGTCGTGGCGGCAAGCTAAACGAGATTCTTATTCATCGGCGAGCGCAGCCTTTAAGCGGAACTTCCGCCGGGCTGCGTTTTTCATTGATTACACGAAAAACCTGTAGGACCTATTAGACCTATACGATTCGGAGACATAGGCAATCATGGCGGAAATTACAGCAGCAGCAGTAAAGCAACTTCGCGAAAAGACTGGCGCGGGCATGATGGAATGCAAAAATGCGCTGACAGAAGCAGAAGGTAACGAAGAGAAAGCTATCGAGGTTCTCCGTAAGCGCGGATTGGCTTCCGCGAAGAAACGCGAGGGACGTATAGCTGCAGAAGGCATCGTCGGACAGTACATCCATATGGGCGGAAAGGTCGGCGTGTTGGTTGAAGTGAATTGTGAAACTGACTTTGTGGCTCGCGGCGACGAATTTCAACAATTGGTTAAGGACGTCGCCATGCACATTGCGGCGGCGGAGCCACGTTACGTTTCGCGCGAAGACGTTCCGGCTGACGCACTCGAGAAAGAGCGGGAGATTGCCCTGGCTCAAGCGAAGAACGATCCGAAAAATGCGAACAAGCCTGACCAGGTAATCGAAAAGATCGTCGACGGTCGACTCAACAAATTCTACGAGGAGGCCGTTTTGTTGGATCAGCCGTTTGTAAAAGAGCCTGCTAAAACAGTTGGCGAACTAGTCACTGAAAAAGTTGCCAAGACCGGCGAGAAGATTACAATCCGGCGCTTCACTCGTTACAAGATGGGCGAAGGCCTCGACAAACGCTCGGATAACTTCGGTGGCGAAGTTGCTTCACTTGTCGGCTAATCGATCGGTATTCTGATGGCGGAAGCAAAAAAAGAGACAGAAAAGAGTTTCACCTACAATCGCGTGTTGCTCAAGATATCGGGCGAAGCGTTGATGGGTGATCAGAGCTACGGCATCGATGTCAACGTCGCGCGCAGTGTGGCGGAAGAACTGAAGACGGTTCACGATCTCGGAGTTCAAGTGGCTGTGGTTGTCGGCGGTGGCAATATCTTTCGCGGCGTATCGAAGAGTGCCGGCAATATGGATCGTTCATCAGCCGACTACATTGGTATGTTGGCAACCGTGATGAACGGTGTCGTGTTGCAGGACGCGTTGGAGAAGATTGACGTTCATACACGCGTTCTGTCGGCGATCGATATTCCACAGCTGGCTGAATCATTCATCCGTCGCCGGGCTGTACGACATCTGGAAAAAGGACGCATAGTTATCTTTGCAGCCGGTACTGGTAATCCATACTTCACCACAGATTCGGCGGCAGCTCTGCGAGCATTAGAGATAAGGGCCGACATTATCTTAAAGGCGACGAAGGTTGATGGGGTGTACTCAGCCGATCCGATGCAGGATCCGAAAGCCGAAAGGTACGACGAGATAACTTACCAGGAAGTGCTGGAGCGTCAGCTTAAAGTGATGGATGCTTCTGCCATATCGCTCTGTATGGATAACAACTTGCCCATTATCGTTTTCAACATGAAGGAACCGGGCAATATCACACGAGTTGTTAAGGGCGAGTCTGGTGTCGGAACGAGAGTTAGTCTTGGTAAAGCTGTCTAGTTTCGGAGTGCCGGTGACTTGTCACCGCTTTGGTCTGTTCGGTAATGCTCCTGCGACAAGTCGCGCCTGACAAAAAGCGCTGACAAGGCAGCGCACTCCAAATGGAACGGAGTCGAGAAGATGAGTGAAAAGGACATAATCAAAGAAACGCGCCCGCGAATGGACACTGTTATCGAAGATTTCCGTCGCAAACTCGCGACGATCCGCACTGGCCGAGCAGCGGTTAGTTTACTCGACACAGTGATCGTTGATTATTACGGCACGATGACTCCGTTGAATCAGATGGCATCGGTCCACGCACCTGAGCCACAGATGTTGACGGTCCAGCCTTGGGACCAGTCGCAGATCGCAGCTGTGGAAAAGGCCATTAGAGGCGCTGACCTTGGACTAAACCCATCGAACGATGGAAAACTCGTTCGCATTCCGATTCCGCCGCTCACCGAAGAACGTCGCAAACAGCTGGCGAAGCAAGTCCATGACATTGCTGAGGACCATCGAACAGCCGTAAGGAACGTGCGTCGTGATGCGAATGAGCGTTTGAAGAAGTTGCTTAAAGATAAAACGATCTCTGAAGACGCCGAACGCAACGGATTAGACGAAATTCAAAAACTCACCAACGGCTACATCAGCAAAATCGACGAACTGTCGAAATCGAAAGAGCAAGAAATTACAAGCGTTTAAGCACACTCCAACGTTTGCGACTCTCACCACCAGGAGAAACTTATGAATAAGCTGCCGATCCTTCTCTCCCTCTGTCTGATAGTGGCCATATATTCCAGCATGAACGCCCAAACTTCGGGAGTTCGCTCGGAATATATGAAAGACAACAAAACAACTCGGGTTGAAACGAATATGCTCTACGTTTACAACACCCCCGATCAGTTTGTGCAACTCGTGCTGCGCAGTTGGTACAAAGGGGAGAAACTCACGTCACCGCCAACGAAAGTCGACGTGGAAGTCTTTTCGTTTTCCAGGAATCCACTCTACCGCAAGGACAAGGATCGTCCCTTCACAATCGTTGCAGACGAGGAGCAAGCGACTATTGGAACGCTGTCGAACACAGTTATGAAAGGCGAAACGAAGAATGGCGTTGACAACTTCTTCGCCGTTGGCGGCAATCCAAATGTTGGCATGCAAGTACCTGTTCCACAATCCGCACAGATTAAGTCGGGTAGAAACATGAACCGAATCACTATGGAATGGATGGGACTGTCGATGAAACCTGATCAGTTCCTGAAGTTTGCAAAGGCGACAAAACTAGAATTTCGGATTGGTAATACACCGCTGACGTTGAACGATCGACATATGGAGATCATCCGCAACTTCGCAAATCAAATCACCGTACAATGAAATAGCCAAAGAGACATTCCGAGGGGTCTTAAACCGTAATCACCAAAGCTCCAAATCGAGGTGAGATCCTGTGACCAAACACATCGGCATCATTGCGGGTAGTGCTGAAGGCGCCGCACTTTGTTACCGCACGATTTGTTTAGAGGCGCCAGCCATCTGACCCGAAGATTTGGTATGAGGTGAATCGAATTCAAGGAAACGATCTCTTCGTGGCTGGTGCCCTAATTACCGTCAGCTCACTGACCATATTAGCGATAGCACGAAAGTGGGCGCCCGAACACGTGGTGTTCACACTGCTCTCCGTTATGTTGCTCTCACTGGTTGGCGTGGCGTGGCACGGCTTTAGTGTCTTGAAGCGGATGTAACTGATCTCGCGTTCCCACGATCGAGCAGTCGCAGGTTAAACGTAAAAAGAGACGTTGAGCACAATCACTCAACATCCCTTTCCAATTCCTAATCTGTGTAATCTGTGGATATTCTTAGTTCGGAATTGCAAACGCATCATCACCCAGCGTTTGATTGAGCTTTGCTTCCTTCACAGTGTACTCAGCGAAGAACGCACCCTGCGGCATCTCAAACCTTTGAGAGAAGCTCATCGGTATTAACACGCCGTCCACCTCTTTGAACTTCTTATTCTCAGTGCCAAACGTGTAGCCATTGTAATAGAGCAGGAAACTCATCACACGGCCATTAGTCGGATCGATAAAGAAGTCGGTCGTGTATCCTTCCGGATCTTCAATGCGAAACGCTCGCTGCTTCTTCTTGTCAGGAAGGGCCGTGACTTTGTACCCGGGCTGATCGAACTTCGACAAAACAGTGAGGCCAAACTTTGTCAGCGGTGGAACCTGCACGCCCGGCAGTGAGCTGTACGACTGCTGCCCGTCGTAGATCTGTTTGAACACTATGATGGGTCTCGCGTCGATTTCCATCCGCAGTTTCTCGCCAGCCGTCACGATTGAGAACCCGCCCGGAATCGAATTGACACTGTTAGGCTGATATAGGTTGACGGATCCACGCAGCATCATGTTCTGCACGTTGCGGAACTTATCGCCGCCTTGCGCAGTAAAAGCAGCGCGCGCCAGTTCCATAGGAGTACTTTGAGCAGTAATGGTGACTGCAGGTGTTGTCGTTGCCTCAGTAGGCGTGCCGTTTGTTTTTTGTGGCTGAGCTTGACCGAATGTTAAAGTCGCCGCAGCGGCAATCAGTAGACTTGAAAGGAAACTCATTCTCATAAAACACCTCTTGAGTACTTATTGCTAACTAGAAGTTCAGACGAACTTGCGCATAGATCCGTCGGTTGCCGGCGCCCGTGCTACCGCCACCTCCAAACCCACCAAAGAATCCGCCCACTGACAGCGACTCACCGAAGTTTGGCGACGACAGATTCCCGATCGGCGGTGAAAGGTTCACGCGATTAAAGAGATTCTGAAAACTCAACGACACCGTCAGGTTGTAGCGAAATTCGCTCGGCGCAGCGCCGCCACCTCCTTGGGGAAGAGGAGCACCCACAGCTGCAGGCTTCGCACCACCAGCACCACCTCCTGGTGCCATTGGACCACCTGGTCCGCCTGCTACTTTCTTATCGCCTCCAGCCGGCGCGCTGCCTGCGGGCGAACCGCCGGCCGCAGCAGCCTTTGCCGGCGCTGCCGCAGTTTTGTGTATCGCGCCAAACAGGAACGTCCGGCTAACCCGCATGTTCACGACGAATGAACCGGGTGAGTTGCCATAGTTACGGGGAATGAGCTTCTCACCTGGCAGCGGGCGAAGATTGAAGTTCCCAAACTGAGTACATTTGATTTGCGAATTCGTGCAGTCAGCATTTGAACCAGCAAAACTCGGGCGCTCGTTGTACTGCCTGTCAAGATTCAGATCCTGGCCCGTCGTAATGTTGAATGGCGGACCAGTGTTTGCCGTGATAAAGGGATTCAACGACACCTTCCAGGGCAGAATTATCGATCCAAACAGCGAGAAGCGATGTCGTATGTCGAACCCGCTGCGACCGTATTCACCACTAGTGTCATAAGAGTTTACGGGGAAAACCGCCCCGCCTTGTCCGTCGGTGTCATTTTCACTCTTGCTGAGAGAGTAATTGCCCGACACAGTAATCTTCCGACTGAAACGACTGTTGAAGCCAATAAAGAACTGCCGTTGATTGAAGTGTCCGCTTGCTTCGTAGCGGTAGATTTCGCCCAGAGTTGGATCGGGTCTGATACCACCGGGGCGGATTACCGGAATGATCGTGCCGGGCAAGGGGGCATTCACATCGCGCGCGCGAATGACGTGCTGGATCTTGACGTTGTAGAACCCAGCGTACATGGTGATGTTTCGTGGCAGTTGTCGCTCTACCTGCGTGCCCACAACGTACACGGTTGGGATTTGCAAGTCGGGATCAATTTTCCAGATCGTCTGCTGAGTTGCCGGCACGTTTGCGACTGAAGGCACTGTGTTGGGATTAAAAGAATTCAAAAGCGCATAGACAGGCGCGACTGTGGGCACTTGTTGCTGGGCGACCGTTGGTGGATTAAGACGGCCGGTCTCTTCGGTTATTGCATACGACAACACATTCACTCCGTTAAAGCGATTCGCCTGGAGTGTGTTGAACTCACCGAAGCGGTTGTAGAAGACTCCAGCGCCTGCTCGAATTACCATCTTAGGCGGCCTTGCACTGTTAGCTGCACCGGGCGACCAGGCGACAGCAAACCGGGGTGCAAAGTTGTATTTGCTCGCCGCGTTTGTCTGATACTCGTATCTGAGGCCGGCACTTAGCGTTAGATTCGGTCGAGCTCTCCAATCGTCCTGGATGAAGAGACCGTAATCAGTCTGACTCACGCTCGCGACCGGATTTCCCTGGCTGATAGTGAACTGCGAGGCTCCGCCACCTGCCGCACGGATCTCCTCGGGTGTTTTGCCCTGACTCTGCAAGTCGAGTGTCAGTTGATAGCGCTGGATGCTGGTTAGACCAAACGCGCCGGTGAACAACCACGCACCGCCAAAGTTGTTCGGATTCGTGTCGTCAATCCAGCTATGGCGCAGTCGGCCCCCAAACTTGATTGCGTGACTTCCCTTCTGCTTCGCCGTGAAATTTGTAAGCTCCCAGTTATTTCGTTCATTGATTTGATGCCCAACCTGCGACCCGCCACTGATAAATGCGCCACTAACATTCAAAACGGGAATCGTGCTGTCGCCTAAGTTCTCATTCACGCTCCGATTGAACTGAAAACGAGTCTCATTAACGGTTGTTGGATTCAGGATGGCTGTTTCGGTTAGCTGAACGGTCTGAAAAGTATTGACGGCGTTGTAGGCTCGTTCGGGTAATGAAAACCCACCGATACCCTGATTCGTGGTACGGAAACGGTTGTAATTGTATCGGCCAACGAGTGTGTGATTTTGATTGATGGCGTAATCCAGACGTGTCCCGATGTTCATGCCGCGACGCGGAACAAGAAACGATTGGCCGAACTGAACGATGTTTAGATTCGAGTCGAGGACCGTCGCATTCACTAATTCGTTGTCGTCTGTTTCGTTACGATTGAAATCCAAAAAATACGAAGCTTTTCGTTTGATCAGTGGCCCACTGAGATTCGCACTATACTGACGATATTGAAAGGGTGTGCGCTTGCTTGATTGGGTCGCAAAAGGATTCCGCGAGTTGAAGCTTTCATCGTTAAAGTTGAACGACGTGCCGCCGCGGAGCTTGTCTGTTCCGGGCCGCGTCAGAATATCAATGCGGCCAGATGGCTGATCATTTTCGGCGGAGAAGGGATTTTGATTGATGCGGATTTCACGGATTGAATCTTTCGACGGCAGGTTGCCACCGCCGGTGAAACCGTCAATGAAAATCTGGCCGCCGTTTGGGCCAACAGATGGACCAGCAAGAGCCTGCAACGCAGCTGCGAGTTCATCGGGATCATCAGGCAGTGCATCAAGGTCACGTCCACTGATAATCGTCTGATTTGCATTGTTGGTCGTATCAGTACTGAGTTGGTTTTCAGTGCCTACTGTGACTTTCTCTTCGATAGTTACCTTGAGCGTGATGTCTGCGGTCTGTCGCTGATTCGTTATCTCAACTTCCTGGTTCTCAGAAACGGCAAAACCCGAGGCGGCAGCCTGGATTACGTATTTACCGGGAATCAGTCCGCTGAACGTGTACACTCCCTCGCCGTTTGTAGTCGTCTTCTTTTGCGCACCGGTGGCGTCCGTTAGAGTGATGCTTGCGCCGACGATCGAGGCTCCCAGTTCATCCTTTACAACCCCACGCAAAGACCCTCTAGCCTGCTGGGCGAATGCGAGCGTTGCTGCCAAAGCGACGGTCAGACCGAGGCTTGCCATTTTGCGAATTATCTTCTGAGCAGAGTTCATGATCGGACCTTCCGGGGAAAAGGCATGTGCGTAGGACAGACATTCTTGTCTGTCGCGCTATAGCACCAGACAGACAGGAATGTCTGTCCTACTTCTGTTGTTCAGAGACTCGCCGCCGCGCGTGCGCCGGATTCCTGAGTTATGGCAAGCCGATGCCAAACGATATGCCGCCAGCTCCGAGGCCAGCAGCTGGATTGGGTGCCGACTGCCCTGGTTGAGGCTTTGGAGCCAACATGGCCAGCAGCGTGTCTGCGCCGGAAACCAGAGTAATGGCAGTTAAACGAGAGGGATCAACTCCCTGCGTACTGGAAACGATGATTGTGTCGCCAACCTTAACATCGGCGAGTGCAATTGTTGGTAATCGCTCAAGCATGTCGTTGATATTGGGGCCGCCAGGGCGTGGACCGCCCGGGCCTCCGGCTCCGGGACCTTGGGGCCGTGCTGCGTTGGCTTGACCACCTGCCGGCGGAGTTTGCGCGGGCGCTCCTTGACCACCGCCACCCGGCGCTCCCCCTGGACCACGACCCATTCCGCCCATCATGCCCATTTCAGACGGAAACTTTCTCAAAACCGAATCCTGCTTGATCACTATGGTGAGCGGCTGTTTCTTTTCTAGGTCTGTAATCTTGATTTCCCCGGTGGCTGGATTAATTTCTTTGACGGTGCCCGCTACCGTCCGAAAAGCTCCAGTAACAACTTTGACCGCTGTAAAGCGAAGACCGTCTTGACTCTTATCGCCCAACGCCCGCAACTGATCGCCCACTTTCAGCTCGCTGAATGTACTTGGTTTAGCGTCGCTGAACTTGATCGAATCAGGGGCGTAACGTCTCATTTCAGTGTTGTCGGCCACCGGAATCACAACATTTTGAGTCCCCGCCATCGTTCGATTTGAAATGGTGATCTCCTTCGCCTCGGGCTTAAGCGCAGTAATGACACCCAAAACTCCACGACGTCGCCACTCGAGTCGCTCTGCCTCGTGTTTCTTATCGATATCACCCTTCGTCATTACGATGACCATCGCCGCTGGAACGGATTTGTGGTCAGCGGATACAGTACCTCTGGCCATTATCCGGTCACCTACGGCAATATCAGCGATTGTGATATCAGTGGCATTCGTCAAACTCTGTTCGCCAGGAGCGAGGCGTTTGTAAACCGTCTTATCTGTTATCGAAACTGACACCATCGACCCAGCATCCGTTTTGATTGAGATCTGCTTTGCAGTTGCGTCGACCGTTTTGACTTCGCCAATGGCGTGCTTCGCTGCGATCGAGGGGTCTGTTGCCGGATCCTGAGTGGTTGTTTGAGCCGTGATGATGCCGAATGATTGCAAACCGGTCAGACCCAGGGCCAATGCGAGAAGAAGGGCTCTCATTACCTATCCTTTCAATGCTGTTTCTTGAACACCGCAAGCTGCCGCTTTATGGCAATTTCTGAGGGGACGGGCGTGCTGCGCACCGGTGTTTGGTACGCACCCGAACCCGAGAATGTTCTGCTTCCGTCGCGGGTCAGGATTATGATGTCAGGGAACCCCGTCAATAAACGCCTCAAAGCCGCGAAAGTTGCACAAAAGTCCAAAATACGCCTTAGCCGACTTTTGATGCAACAAACTCACTTTGCGTGGGTCAACGGGACCCGACGGTGGATTTCTGCCAGCCCACCCGGTATCGCGAGGTTAAGGCGAGCCCGAGGCTGATAACAAGGATGAACGACACTATGAACGGCCAAACATAAGGAAGGGATGTGAGTAGGACCCAAAAAGTACAACCGAGAAGAAGTGCGACAGCCTCTGAATTTCTTCCAAAGGGAACGTATTTTCGCTGCAACCATCGTCCGGTCGCTGCATAGAGGATTACGCGTCCGAATAATCCCGCAACGATGAAGAGCAATAACGCCAGCAGGCCAACAAAAACGCCCAGCGTCTCCGGCAACGCCCAAAGGCAAAGAAAAACGCCGCCGCTTAGAACAACCGCTCCCACAACTCCGATTACCGCCACGCGTAGACTCGTCAGTTGCAGCCTCGCAACGCCGCGGCTAATCGTTCCGGGCATTGCCGCTGTTACAGCGAGACAAACAATAAACCAGAAGAGCACAACCAGAATTCTCGTGCCGACGTAACTGGGGGTCCATCGCGGTTTCAATAACCCCGTCGGGTTTTGCATGATGTCACGCAACTCCTGTTGGTAGCCCGCATACATCATGGTCATGCTGGATGGGTTTCGATTCGGCGGTTTCTCACCAGATCGGTATACGCCACCTAGCACAATAACGTCACCGCCGATGCGCGAACCATCAAGCTGAATGACAGAGCCACCAACTGCTGCTACGTCGCCTTCTACCGTGCCTTCGACGATGACATCACCACCAAATGCAATCGCGCCCTGCTTAACTGTTCCCGTGATCTTGACGGACCGGCCGAGGCCAAACACCGTACTGTCAGTAACTCCGTCCACCAGAACAACATCTTCGGTGGTCTGTCTGGAAGTGCCGGCTTGTCCATACACTACACCCGAGAGCATCAACAAAACTAAGATAAGACGGCTGAGAAAAGAGAAATCAAGAAGCTGAGGAAGAGGCCTTAGCGACAGATCTGTTGTCGGGAATCGATATGAACAAGATACAGTCATGCAAGCATTTCTACTCAGTTGCGCCCGTACGGTGGTACCTCACGATCATACGGGAGAGTAGAAGAACGGCGAGAGCGAACAGAACGAGCAGGAGACCACGCGAGTTCGATTCAACAACCACTTTTCTGCTGAGTACGCGTGAGATAACTACGATGCTGGCGACCATGTCATAAAGTGCGGTCCACAGCACACCCACAATACTGACTACGCCACGCACGAATTGGCGCGACCCGTTGAAGGCTGCGACGCGCGTCGCGTCGCTCAATAAACCTAGGGCGGTAACAGCGAGTATCAAACAAAACGCCACGGCTTTCTTATTTTCCGAAGCAGAACGAATCCCTCTCATATCACTAGTGGCGCGAGCAGCCACCGTACGTGAAAAGTCAGTGGGAATGGTTACATCTGACTGAGTCAGGACCGAATCAAGCTCACAAACGAACAGGCGGTGAGCACGCAAATCTGCGCGGCACTGCATACAGTCGTCGAGATGCATGTCGACTGCGATGCGGTTTGCGGGTTCCAGCTCCCCGTCGACGTAGGCGGCGATCAGATTTGCGTCGCAGTTGATTTGTTTTAGGTCTGCTGACATTAGATTCCGGTAATGCCCCGATCGACAAACTCTTGCCGCATCATTTCTCGCGCCCGGAAGAGTCGATTCTTGACAGTGCCCAGGGGCAAGCCAGTCACCTCAACTATTTCTTCGTAAGTTAAATCCTGAGAATGTCGCAGTATAATCAGCTCGCGATAGTTTGCGGGCAACGCCCTGATAACTGACTCTATTTCGCCCCTTCGCTCCTTGCGCTCGCTTTCCTGTTCGGGACTCAGACGGCCGCTCTCGATTGGGAGCTCGAAGGAATCTCCATCGTTGGTGTGCATCAACGATTGCTCGCGGGTTGAATTGCGCCTCAGCTGATCGACCGCCGCGTTATGTGCGATCCTGTAAATCCAGGTCGAGAACTTGAATTCAGATCGATATCGTTGGAGTGAGCCGTAAACCTTTATAAAGATCTCCTGCGTAAGATCCAGCGCGGCCTCATAGTCACCCAACATTCTGTAGACATACGCTGAAATCGGCCTTTGGTATCGTCGCACTAGCTCTTCAAAACTCCCATCAAGTCCGTCAATGGCTGTGGCAACGAGGTCGCGGTCACTAGCAGCGCTCCAATCGCGGGTAAAAACTGAGGAAATTGGGGATGCAGCAGTACTCATGATGCCAAGGTGTTACGTTTGGGTACGGAGAATTGTTTCAGACGAGAAGCAGGTCGCCAGAGCAGGAGCAGAAAAGCGAATCATTGGTCAATTGTCATTGGACATTTCTCAATTATCATTTTGCCTTCATCGGCACCCGGAGCGCTGTTTGCCGGCTGGGTCTTAAATCACAATTGAGAAATGTCCAATGACAATTGACCAATGATTCGGTTTTCTGCTCCTCCCTGCTGCTCCTGCTCCTGGTCGTTCTAATCTGTGTAATCTGTGGAAAGCGGTGGATCTGCTTCACCAGGAGAGCGTCGCAAGACCGGCGGGTGCCGCAATGGCGTCGAAACTAAGTTCACGGGTCGGCAAGTGTAGACCTAAATCCTCGGCTTCGAGCACTCGGAGGTCGCCTCCGATTGCTTCATTCACGATTTCACCAACGCGCTCTTTCCGAAGACCGGCGCCGAGCACCATTAGACGAGAGAGGCTTGGTGCAGCCTCCAGTCCCTCGCCTCTACGATCGCGGTAGAACAGTAACAACCGATAAAGTTCGTCTTCCCATTCCTCTGGCGCACACGACACCGCTCTTACAATGAGCGGTTGTTTACCGCGAAAGATCACTGCTGTAAAGCCGCTGTTTGATCCGCTGAGAAGTAGCGCATCACCGGAAGCGCCATTTCTGATTAGCCATTGCACTTCTCCGATATGCCGAGGCTGGATCAAACCCGCCCGCCATCCCAACGACTCAAAGACTCGTTCATATTCATTTAGCACGTTTCGATGTATAGCTATCACGAGATAACGGTCACGACCTTGCGAGTCCTGTTGTAGTCGTTCCTTGGCGATTGAAAGATCACCCAACTCTGCCCCGAAACCCCTTTCGATTTTCCATGTGAGCACCTCCTGGAGTTCAGCGCCCGACTGATTTTGGCCTTCCATAGTCAGCACTAAAGTGCGAGCAGACGCCTCAGGAAGCGCGATGGACCAGCGCTTTTGTTTCAAGAGACCAACGCTAGACACGAGTTGTCTCAGAATTTCGGCCAACTGTGTGGGATTTTCGATGTTCGTCTCATCAAAACTCGGTCGCAGGAGGGAACTAGAGATATTGAAAGTCGCCGCATTCCGAATTGCGCACGCTCCGCCGCGACCCCGCTCGAGGTGCACAACAGAAACGAGCCCCTTCTCCAGACCGATGGCTGAGGATGGATACCAGGGATCGACGATTCGCGAGAATAGATTAGGCATGTGTTTAGTGTCCGATACGCTTTAGCTTCTCGTGTGTTACGCAACAGTCAAGTTACAGCGGAGCTAGGACCTTACGAAACACGGCGACAAGCTGAAGCGTATCGGACATAAATCGGCAATGTCTTTTACCAGTCGCTATAAGGTGTGCCCTCGGAAGACACGTCCTGCGAAGCACTGTGAATGTCGATCATTCCCTGTTCGCCTTCAGCAGAGTTTGGATCTTCGCCGCTGGTGATGGCCCAATCCTTCTGACCTGTCATGGGATCTGTGGGAACTTCACGCATGTAACCTTCAGACACGAGATCATCGAGAGACTGCGGTAGCCTCGCTTTATCAGCACTGAATTGATCGATCAGCTTTCGCATCTGATGGAGGTCATCGCGCAAGACACTCTCGCGTGTGTGCAGAATTGTCTTCTGGAATTGCGGCAAGGTGACTGCGGCGAGAATGATGATGATCGTGATCACGATCATCAGCTCGAGCAGCGTGAAACCCGCGACAAAAGACAGACGCGGAGACGCAGAGACGCGGGGACGCGGAGAAGATGATCTTTGCACAAGGTTCCCCGTTTCGTTTTCATCCCATGCTGTCTTCTCTTCCCGCCACATCATCGCTTTATCACCTCTACTTCTTTATCACCTCTACTTCTCTCATGTCTCCACGTCTCCGTGTCTCCGCGTCACCGTGTCCGTTGCTTACCAGTCACTGTACCGTTCCCCATTTAACGCCGTGCCCTTCGACTTCGAGCGCACATCAAATACATTTTCTCCGCCCCATGAAGTCGAGTCGTATGTGTCGTAACATGAACGTAGATCCCACTCCTGTTTTCCTGTGATCGGATCAATCGGGAGTTCGCGAAGGTAGACCTTCTTCTTCGTGGACGTCTGCGATTCCAAAAAACCTTTAGTGCCTCCCAGTCCCTGACCACCGAGTTGCTGAGGCGTGCGCGGCAACACGTTCACGCCATTGACAAGTGTTTCCAGATCGGGTGGGTAATGATCAGGGTTATCCACACCAAAGATTGTGCAGTCACTAATCACTACCTTACTTCGTGGATCAATGAAAGCCTGACCCGGTATAGCTTGACCAGTACCTCCAGTACCTCCGGTACCTCCCTGCCCCCCTGACCCACCAATCCCGGTCCCCGTGCAAACCATTCCAATGGTATCTCGATGAAACTCATCGATAGCCATGCGGATCTGTCTCAAAGTATCGCGTAGCTGTTGCTCTTTTTGTCGTTTGACGGAAACCTTAACTAACGGGATGACTCCGAGCGTGAGTATGGTCATAATCGTGATCGTGATGACCAGCTCGATCAATGAGAACCCGCTCTGTTGCGCTGCTGACAAAAATGCGCGGCGACCGGTAGTCTCAACTCCGCCCACCGAATCGCCGCGCATTTCCGAGGCTTGTCGAATTGTCAGTCTGAAAAACATCTACTGCTTAACGGTGACGCTGCCTTGAGCGATCTTCGAAGTAACATCTTTCGCGTCAGTAGCAACGAGCTGTAACGCTTCCTGATCGAACATCAGCGCTGCATTGCCAATGCCTATGGCTTCGACGTCGATAAAGAATAATGGACCAGTACCCTTAACCGGATTCTTCCCGTTTAATCCCGAAATAGAAATCAGACACAGTCCCGTCGGGTCGATCGACTGCCTGAGCGCCGGCGTTCCATTGCCGAGAAGACTGCCGGCGGAGATCGTCGCAACCTTAACGATTTTCGGATCAAACCGAATGGCAAATAGCGCCAAACTAAGGGCCACATCCGAACTCATCTGAATCGCGTAGCGTCGCTTCTCACCAACTTGCAGGACGTCATCAGTAGGCAGGAAGCTGATCTGCGCAACGCGCGTTGTTCCTGACTTGACGTTGAGCGACGTATCCACTGGGGGAGGCAGGCTCGTCAGAACGGCATTCTGAGTACCAGCTGTACTTGAATTAACCGTCGCAACTTCTGACGCAGCGCGATCACTGACCAGAGATTTCGGCGCAGGGACAAATGACGATATCTCTTCCGTAGTGTTCACCCGAGGCGTTGCCGGTGCGGCAGCCGCGGTCGCGTTTCCAGTTGTTGGATTATTAGTTGCAGGTGGCGTAGCGACAGTCGTGTTGCGAGCTGTTTGGTTGTTAGTGGCCGGTGCGACAGTCGCGTTTCCACCCGTTTGGTTGTTAGTGGCGGGTGCCACAGTCGCGTTTCCAGCTGTTTGGTTGTTTGTTGCCGGTGCGGACGCGACAGTCCCGTTTCCACCTGTTTGGTTGTTAGTGGCCGGTGCTACAGTCGCGTTTCCAGCTGTCTGAATGTTAGTGGCCGGTGCCACAGTCCCGTTTCCAGCTGTTTGGTTGTTTGTTGCCGGGTGTGCTGCTGTCGGCAAAGGCGCGTCAGGAAGTTGGACCACCGCATTCTTCGGAAGCATCCGCGCAGCGGCAATTTGATCATCGCGATCCGCTTCACGAATCATCGCCTCCAAGGAACCGGTTGTCGGCGACTGCAAAGTTCCACTTGGACGCATCTCCTCGTCGCGCGGTGTTATTGCAGGCGCCCGCAATACACGTGGTGTTACTGAGATAACAATATCGACTTGCCGATTATCACGTGTGGGTGATGTGAACAAACGACCGAGATACGGCAACCCGCCGAGGACAGGCAGTCCCTTTCGTCCATGCGCCTCAATATCGGTGGAAACGCTTGCCAGCATCATCGTCCGGTTGTTCTGAACCCGTGCCGTTCCTGTGATTGTCCGCTCAGTGAAAGTGGGCGTCAGTGAGTCAGCTCCGAGGACGTCTTTCGACTCAATATTCATCTTCACCTGGACATCGAGGTTCGGAAATACTTGAGGCGTGAACTTCAACGTTAGACCAGTAGGTTCGTAGTTGATGACGGGAAAACCACCGGTCGGGAAGACGTTTCCGGTTGATGGTTGGCCCGTTTGAATACCGAAAGGATAAGCCTGTGCAGTTTGGACTGGGACTCGTTGACCTATGCGTGCCTGCGATTCCTCTCCATTGAAAGCGTGCACCTGGGTTGATGCGATTAGTTTAGTGTTACCTTTCGAATAGAATGCCGTGAGAACAGATGGTGGAATCACAAGGGCAGCGGCGAGCGCCGTGGGCACTCCAGCCACAAGTGATCCAACATTCACACCGCGGCCTCCTGCTCCATTTACGACCGCGTTGTCTGTCAAGAGCGAGAAACCTGGCGAACCACCAAGAGTGAAAGGAGCGCCGCCACTTCCGGGCAGTCCGACCTGGTTACCCAGTTGAAACATGTCAGTCTTAGAAACTTCGTAGATTTGAACGTCCATCACGACTTCCGCGCGATCCTTATCGACACTCTGCAGCAGATCACCGATTAGACGAACGTTCTCGGCGGTGTCTCGCACTGTCAAACTGTTTGTGGCATCGTCTGGAACAACAATGGTCTGCGGACGTCCCACTGATGGCGGTATTGCTTGTTGGACCAAGGTGCGCGCGTCAGTCGGTTTCATGTTCGACAAGAAAAATGTTCGCAACACTAACTGCTGATACTGAGGACGACGAGCCTGGTCAGCTACGAGGATCGTCCGCCGGCTCAGCTTTTGGAAGAACAACCCTTCCTGGAGAAACACGTAGTCGAGTGCCTGAGCTGTAGTTACATCTCGCAAGTTGATATCGATCGGGCGTGACTGCGCAAACGACGTTCGATCAAAAATCACATTGAGGTTTAGCTGCTCTGCAAGACTTCTAATGAAAGCTTTAAGGTCACCGTTGTAGGTGATAACTCGCAACTGTTCTGCGCGAGGCGCCATATAATCTTCGGGTCTTGAACCACTTGGCGCGGAAGGCGTACCGTTGTTGCCGTTGCCGGAGTCTGTGTTCTTCGTATCCCGCCCTTCCTTCACGGCCTGTAAGCGCAGCATCCGCTCCATCTCAGATACCGCGAGTTCGTTCACCGAATCGTAACCATAGGCTTGGCGGAACGCATTAAACGCCCCGACGAAATCACCCTGTTCCGCGAGTGTTCGACCCTGCTGCATGTAATGCTGCGAAGCATTGAAGCTAGCGCGCCGGAAATGGAGTTGATATTCCATGTTGGAGGGGTCGGCAGCAAGCGCGAGCGTGAATTCCTGGGCGGCCTTATCCCACTGCTGCGCTGCCTCATAGTCCATGCCCCGTCTGAAGTTCTTGTCCCCTTTCTTTGCAAGGGCGGCCACGGGGACGAGTAACAAACTGAGCACAAGCATTAGGGAGGTAATTGTTCTAGCTCTCATAGTTATTCTCTTTTTGACGGTTGACGTCGGGAGGTGGAAAAAGCGGCTTAATAATGCTCCTGTCCCGGGTCATATGCAAGATCCGCGGACGCCTATTTACACGCAAACCCAGAATTCCAGTTCCCTTATAAAACTCATAATTTTGCCCGACTTGCTATTATGTAGACGCGCTTACTTCTTCGACGAAGGTTACCCGGTTTATTTCATGCAGAGTTGATACGCCGGCGAAGACTTTTTGCAGCGCCGATTCCCTGAGACTAGTTAATCCTTCAGCTTCCGCGGCCCGCCGGACTTCGGAACCCGGCCGGCGCTCGACAATCATTTCGCGAATGTTGTCTGAAAGATCCAAAAGCTCGTGAATTGCGGTTCGGCCTCGATACCCTGTGTGATTGCACGCATCGCAGCCTACGTTCATATAGAAAAGAGTGTCACGATGTTGCTCAGGCCTCAGTCCCGACTCCATCAGTTCCGTTTCACTGGGTCGGTATAGACGTTTGCAATATGGACACAACATTCGAATGAGTCGCTGCGCGAGGACGCAATTGAGTGACGA
Organism: Pyrinomonadaceae bacterium; assembly: GCA_036559885.1. Classification (GTDB taxonomy): domain Bacteria; phylum Acidobacteriota; class Blastocatellia; order Pyrinomonadales; family Pyrinomonadaceae; genus PSRF01. The sequence goes on along the minus strand of DATBSH010000405.1, from coordinate 8,337 downwards.
CACGAAGTTGTAAGGCTCAACTCCCATATTTAAGAAGCGGCCAATTACATCGATGACGTTGTTGGCGTGAACCGTTGTAAACACGAGGTGACCGGTCAGCGCTGATTGGATGGCGATCTGCGCGGTCTCTGTGTCGCGAATTTCGCCGACCATTATCTTGTCTGGGTCATGTCGGAGAATTGAACGTAGACCACGATCGAAAGTCAGCCCCTTCTTCTCATTAACAGGGATTTGAGTGATTCCATGAAGTTGATACTCAACTGGATCCTCGATCGTGACGATCTTGTCTTCTTCGTTCCTTATCTCGTTGAGCGCAGCGTACAAAGTTGTCGTTTTACCAGAGCCGGTTGGTCCGGTCACTAGTACCATCCCGTAAGGTTCTGCGATATACCGACGAAACTTCCGCAAGTCTTCTTCCGCAAAACCAACGACGTCCAAGTTCAAGTTTCGAAACGCTTCGTTAATCTGTTCTTTGTCGAGAATACGAATAACAGCGTCTTCGCCGTGAATGGTCGGCATGATCGATACACGGAAGTCTACGTTACGACCTTTGTAGCGAACCCTAAAGCGACCGTCTTGCGGCACTCGACGTTCAGCGATATCAAGTTCCGACATGACCTTGATGCGAGAGATCAATGTCTGGTGGTGTATTAAATCAATCGGATCGACTTTCGCATAAAGCGCTCCATCGATCCTGTACTTAACCTGCACTTCTGTATCGCGCGTTTCAATGTGTATGTCTGAAGCGCGCGACTCCATCGCATTGTAGATGATGGTGTCGACGAGTTTGATAATCGGCGACATGTCCGAATCGGTCGCCAAACGATCGAGATCAAGCACCTCTTCACCGTGTTCAGTCTCGCGGACTAACGAGATCCTGAATCCGGAGGCCGCTTCCTGCAGAACACGCTGGGTGGTGTCGCCTTTTCGTAAGACAACTTCCACTGCGCCGGCTGTCGCGACATGTGGAATGATCCTTGTGCGGAGTGTGCTCGAGAGCTCATCGAGTCGTTCGAGGTCGGTTGGGTCGGCCATGGCAATGTGCAGACCCTTGCCGTCCTTTTTCAACGGAACGAACTGATGACGCACCATCAAGTCAACAGGGACTTCAGTAAAGAGCTGATAGTCGATGGGCGACTCGCGATCTGGTGGAAGGAGATCGACAAACGGAAGCCGATAACGTCGAGCGAGCTCCTGCGCAGCTTTCATTTCGGGTGGGGTGTGCTCTTCGTCACCGTTCAGACCACCATTTGCACCGATCATCGGTGCGGTCACAGTGGCGTCGTTATCGGAGATTTCCTTCATGTCTTCAACTAAATTATCAGCGGCTGGTTACGCCCGCGCCGCTCGAGATTGATTGAATAATCGGGAGGTAAATAGCTAGCAGAATGGTTACTACCACACCGCCCATTACCACAAGAATCGCAGGCTCAAGGGTGGTCGTCAACTGCTCGAGTCGCACTTCCGATTCTGCGTCATAAAATACCGCCACTTCGTCCAGCATTTCCCGCAAACTGCCGGATCGTTCGCCGATACCAATCATGTCAATAGCCAGCGGAGGCATCCAACCGGCCGCCTCCAGGCTCTCCGTAAACGAACGACCCTCACGAATCATCGGCAGTATTGCTGAGCTGCGGCGTCGAAGTTCAAGGTTGGTGATTGACTCGGAGGCAATCTCCCACGACTCGACTAAGGTGATACCACCTGCCAAAAGAGTTGCCAGCGATCTTGTCGCCTGGGCGACCGAAAGCTGAACGACCAGCTTTCCCGCTAACGGAATTCTAAGAACAATCCCGTGAACGCTTAATCGACCGGCGGGCGTTCGCGACCACAGGACGAGCAGGGCAACCACACCGACAATAAGAGGAGCAAACCAAAAAACGTTAGAAGATAACCAGTGCGAGATTCCCACAACAATCTGTGTGATTGTCGGTAATTCGTTTCCGAAGCCGGAAAATAGTTCTGACATTCTGGGGACAACATATGTGGTAAGAAAAGTGATCATGGCCGCTGAGGCAATTAATAGAAATGTCGGGTACGCCAGCGCGCCTCGAATCTTTCTTCGTAGTGCGACATTACGTCGCATGTAAGTCACGTATCTGAGCAGCACGTCATCAAGGGCCCCCGAACGTTCCCCGGCGAGGATTGACGCTGTATAGATCCGAGGGAAGATCGGACCCTGGGCAGCAAATGCCTCCGAGAGTGCCGCGCCACCTCGGATCTTGTCTTCTACATCGCCCAGCACCGCGCGCAGCCGCGCGGAGGTGGCGCGCTTACGAAGCATCGAGATCGATTGCAGAATCGGTATACCAGCTCGAACTAACGCGGCGAGTTGTTGGTTGAAGAGCAGAAAGTCGTTGGCTTTGACGCGGGGCTGTGCGCCGGACCGTCCGAATCGCGTTAGAGCCGTGACACCAGCGGTCTTTGGAGGCATCACATTAAAGACGCGAAACCCTTCGCGTTCCAGTCGAGCTCGCGCTTCAGTCACGCCGGCAGCCTCGACGGTGCGGGTGACAACCTCGCCCGCGGGCGTTCCCAATCTACAAATAAACTCAGCCATATTTTGGACTTAAGGCAGTGAAATGAGTCGCGAGTATAGCATCGCCTTCGGAGGGCGGCGACCTGTCGCAGATTTCAATCGAGTAGCGCCCACGAGGACGGCAAACCCCGCACTCAAAGAGGTGACACGCGTTAAAAGAAGAGAAGTTGCAAACGTAACGAGAGTGCCCCAAAATGCGCAGGCTTCAATTAATAAATATTTACCCGATTTAGGAGGACCTCCCAAATGAGTGCTGCCCCAGAACGTGACAAACAACTGACCCCTCAGGAAACAATGTTCCAGATCATTCTTAATTTCTGGATGTCGCGCGCCGTCTATATTATCGCCAAGCTCGGCATTCCGGATCTATTAAAGGACGGTCCGAAGACTACCAACGAACTGGCCGCCGCCACGACGACTCATGCTCCCTCGCTTTACCGGGTGTTGCGCGCACTCGCGAGTGTTGGCGTTCTTAAGACCGCAGACGATGGCAAATTCGAGCTTACACCAATGTCGGAAATGTTAGTCACGGATGCACCCGGTTCTCTCAGATGGTTTATGGTGTCTGAACTTGGCGAAGAACACTATCCAGCATGGGGCAACCTGATGCATAGCGTAAAGACCGGTGAAATCGCCTTCGATAACTTCTTTGAGATGAACGTCTGGGAGTATTTTGCGAAGAACCCTGAGAAAGGTGCCCTGTTTAATGATTCGATGAGCGGCATTACCGCAGCCACTAATGAGGCAATTACGTCGGCTTATGATTTTTCCGGCTTTCGCACTCTGGTGGACATTGGTGGTGGCCATGGAGGATTGATGACAGGCATCCTGAAAAAGAATCCGAATCTGAAAGGTGTGGTCTTCGACGCTCCCGAGGTGATCAGCGGCACGCGCGAAAAAATTGCAACAGCTGGCCTGTCAGATCGCTGCGAAATCGTCAGTGGTGATTTTTTTCAATCCGTTCCCTCCGGCGGAGATGCTTACATACTCAAGTGGATCATTCACGATTGGGACGACGAGAAGTCAATTCGCATTTTACGGAACTGCCGTCAACATATGTCCGCCGACTCGCGACTAATTGTCGTCGATGCCGTAGTGCCGGAAACGGACGAACTCGACTTCTCGAAATTCTTCGATCTCAACATGCTGGTGATGACTGGCGGCAAGGAACGCACTGAAGCTGAGTTTCGCCAGCTCTTGCAATCAGCTGCGTTCAAATTACTGAGGGTTATTCCGACTGAGCTACCTACCAGCCTTGTTGAAGCTCAGCCTATCTAGAAGAACAAACGAACACCTACGAAGCGAGACCGGAATAATGCCTGAATTGGTGTTATCTAATCTGTTGGAGGTGTGCCTAATTACTTCTTGCACGGTCTGAGCCGCTGTCCTAGAATGACTGTGCCAGCACGGACAGTTGAAAACAGCGCTCGCGGCCGTCTCCCCGCCAGCATTTTTTAGGCTCAACGGAAACCTTGGGCATCACTCCTTCCCCTTGGAGCATCTGTGTTGACGATACCCTTTCTTGCCTGACCGGTATTAAAACTGAATATGAGACATAGCCGGGGGTGAAATGCACTTAGCCAACCGTAACGCCACCAGAATCTTGGTCGTCTCTTTCACTGTGTTTGCTGTTGTCTCGATTGTAGCTTTCACAGTTCTTGCGCAGGACCCCCAACAGACGCAACAACCATCAGGTGAAAAGCCCGCCGGTGCTACGGCAGCCGTTGCCGCCCCCAGCCCTCCCCCAAAACAACGGCTGGGCATCGAGCTTGATGATCATTCGGTTATCACCAATACGGACCTAATCACTCTCACAGTTACAGTTACAGACACGTACGGGCGATATGTATCAGGGTTAAGTAAGACGGCGTTCTCCATCCTCGACAACAAAGCACCCCAGGAAATCACCTTTTTCAGTGACGATGATTCTCCAGTTTCCGTTGGGGTAATCTTTGACGTGTCGGGTTCAATGAGTGGCGACAAGGTCAAACGGGCGCGCGACGCTCTGAGCAAATTTATTCAGACCAGCCACGACTCTGATGAGTATTTCCTGATTGCTTTCAACTCAAGAGCTCAACTTTTGCTGGACAAGACCCGTGACGGCAATTCAGTCCTGAATAAGCTCACCTTCGTCGAAACAAAAAGCCAAACCGCACTGTATGACGCGTGCTATCTGGGTGTTGAAAAAGTCCAACGCGGAGTACATCCGAAGCGGGCACTACTCTTAATTAGTGACGGACAGGACAACAACTCGCGCTACACATTCAAGGAACTGCAGAAGCTGTTGAAAGAATCTGATGTGACACTGTATGCCATCGGAATCCTGAGTGGCAGTGACGCGGGAAGTTCCCTGGGTATGGAAGGTCAAGGAATACTTGACGAACTAGCGGGTGTTTCCGGTGGGAAGGCGTTCTTTCCTCGCTCAGCCGCGGAGATGGACGATATCTTCGAGCAGATCGCCCTCGAGCTGAGACACCAATACTCTATCGGATACAAACCCGAGTCGTTCGTGAACGACGGGAAATGGCACCGCGTAAAGGTGTCGGTGAAGGCCCCCAGAGGTTTGCCGCGTCTGTTTGTACGCTCGAAAGACGGATATTACGCCACCTCGGGCGCTCGTTGAGTTTCAGTTTTGGTGCGGCGGCAACGCAAAAACCTTTTCAACGCATCTGTTAGATGTGCGCTAAAGTGGCCTTAGCAGGTCACGCAGCTTGCCCCAGCTCGCGTTGCTTTCAGGCGAGATGAACGCGCTCCGGTCCCGATTTTTGGGTTCGCGGGGCGTTTCGTATGAATGGTAGGATAGCAAGTGCGTCGAACATAGAATGAAGACGGTCAAACACATCAGGAATCGGACGGCTCTCCTCATTACTTGTTTCTTGTCGGCGTTGCTACTGACGTCAGTACTCGTGTCAGCAGCAAGCCAGGAATCGCGCCCTCGTAGCACACAGCTAACTCCAGGATCGAGCGCATCGCCGACACCAGTACCGAGCCAGACGGTTACGACCGGTCCTGCGCGACCAGCAACAAATCCAACACCAACTCCGGAGCCATCGCAAACACCTAAGCCAGTCGACCGTATCGCGCCGAGTCTAGGTGAGCCACCCCCACCGCCAAAGCTGAAACCAACTCCAACCCCGGCGCCTCCTGAAGACATCGAGGAAGGCAGTATTGTTCGCATCAATGCTGACCTGGTAGAACTGCACGTTCGCGTTATCGACAGAAACAATCGACCCATCGACAACGTGCCGAGAAGTGATTTCCATGTATTTGAAGACGGTGTGGCGCAACCAATCGAATACTTCAGCCGCGAAGAAGTACCTATCAGCTATGGGCTGGCCGTTGATACTTCAGGGTCACTGCGCACGCAACTAACCAGCGTGATCGATGCTGGCAAGACGATCGTCAATAGCAACAAACCCGGCGATGAAACATTTCTCGTTCGGTTTATTAGTAGCGACAAGATCGAGACCGTTCAAGACTTCACTTCTAATAAAGACGCGCTGATCGATGGTCTTGATGGTTTATACATCGAGGGTGGTCAAACGGCAGTCGTCGACGCCGTTTACCTGTCAGCCGAACATGTCGCCGAATACAAGAGAGGCGATACAAGTGATCGGCGTAGGCGCGCGCTAATCGTCATCACTGACGGTGAAGATAGAAACAGTTTCTACAAGCAAGAACAGCTGTTCGCCAGATTGCGTGAAGAAGACGTACAGATCTTTGTGATTGGTTTTGTTAGTGAGTTAGATAGCGAAGCAGGTTTTATCAGAAAGAGCTCGCGTGAAAAGGCGGTCAACCTCATTAATGAGCTCGCGACCAAAACCGGTGGCCGCGCATTCTTTCCAACCTCGATCTCCGAGCTCCCGCAGATCGCCAACGAGATCGTCCGCGATCTCCGCACGCAATATGTAGTTGCGTATAATCCGACCAACAAAACTCCGGATGGAACTATCCGGACCATCAAGGTTTCAGTTGATCAGCCTGCGGGTGGTGAAAAACGAATAGCGCTAACGAGGAAGGAACGGCTCGCACGACGCGGTGAAAGTTCAACCGCTCCGAAGAAACCTGCTGTGCGACTGCCTGCAAATAGCGCAAACAAAAAGCCCTGATTGTCATCAGGACATCGAACACTTCTCATTTGTCATTTAAAACTTACGGACTTAAAATCCGTTGGCCGAACGGCCGTGCGGGTTCGACTCCCGCCCGCGGCACCACAACTAATCTCAGCGTTTCCACGATTTCCATCAACTTAGCCCCTGGATTATCTCAACCCCGAAAGAGCAGATGGGGCTAAGATGGTGACACTTCCTGCCGGTTGTAGATCTTCTCGTTCACTGACCTCCGCACGTTCAGCCTGAGCTTTGGTGCGTGCTTCGGGTATTGCCTGGTGGATCCTTCGACCATTTAGCCGATACTCCATCCACCAGCGAGCTCGGTCATAGTTCGGATCACCCGGGCGTAGTTTCTTTCCTTTCCAGCGCTTATAGACCATTGTTTTCTCCTTCGTTTCATAAGCGCTAGCAGTCGTCAAAGTGGCGCGATTCTAATCTCCGACGACAATGAAGTCACGCGATTTTTAAGCGCCGCTTTTCGTTATGAACTCGTCGCCTTTCAGCCTCTTCCTTTGCCCACAAGTCAACCTCAATTCGATTGAATCGAAGAAGGTCACCCATGTACGCGTGCGGAAGAGGGAACTGATCCTGAGGCCGCTTTGACCACTTCAATATGCCGGCGGTAGTCGGTTCATTCTTGTCATTGTAAAGCTGCCAGTATTCGGCGAGTTGAGTTGCACTCATCCACTCTTGTAAGGGGGCGATGATCGTCTTCGTTGGATGGGACTGAAGCAATGCCACTGTTTCGTTCTGTGCCCGCTCGTAGATGCGAGTCAGCTGTGCAGCTAGTTCTTCATTGCCATGAACGCTTGATCCAAGCTCGCGAGAAGTACGCATGCCGTGAGTAGATTCAACGAGCATGCCACGATTAATTGAACTCGCTTCTGAGCCTGCGAAGCCGGCGTTAGCGAAAGCCTGGGCGTTAGCCCCAGGAAGGTTACGCAGACCAAGTTGAGCCCGTGATAACGGGCGTAAGAGGTTTTGTCATAGCGCAGTTAAGTCGTGAAGATTTGCTACCCTCACGGTTGCGGATGCAAGCCCTTGAGGACCCTGTTTCAATTGCTTGAGCGTTCTTCAATGCGTCAAGAAAGTTGACGCAGCGACGAAAAAGTTGACGCTGTGACGAAAAAGTTGACGCTGCCAAAAGGTGAAGCACCGGTGCTTAGAAGTGACGATTGCCCACCGCTTATCAAATAGCCAAGCAGCCTTTTAGCTACATTTCGATCTCTCGTTTCCCTCCCAACATGAAAGAGAAAACTAAGCGTAAGAGATGAACCAACCAAGCGTGTAGGCTGACGAGTTGCTGCGCACCTGAATTTTTCCAGACACGTCACCCCTACAGGTTTTTGCGTCACGTTTACGCAGCACACTCCCGGCATGCACAGCAGACAAATCGCTAGCGACGCTAACGATTACAAATACTCAGGATCGGTCTTTGCTGCTTGCGGAGCTTGCAGGTTGCATGCTCGGCATGCAGGTGCATGCAAGGCAAACATGTTCAGGTGATACCTGAAGGAGACACTGATGGCAAAGAGGAACGTTCGTTATCCACATACGATCGGTTTTCGTGTGACCGATGAAACCTGGTTGAGGATCGTACAAGAGGTCGTGGACACCGATCTCACACCGCATGATTGGTGCCGCATGGTGGTGTTGGATCGGCTCGATCGCGAGTACGGCTTTTCA
>DATBSH010000404.1:0-27615 GCA_036559885.1 Pyrinomonadaceae bacterium | reverse complement strand
ACGCCAACGAAAGGTCTGTCGGATAACCTAACGTTTATCAAGAGCAGTCACACTCTGAATTTCGGCGCATCGTTCTTGCGCATCAACTCGTTCACCCAGGCGGCAGGTACTCAAGTTGTTCCGCAAGTCGTTCTCGGAATCACTTCTGATGATCCGATGACCGCCAGTGTCTTTACCAACACTGGATCAAATCCGAACTTCCCTGGCTCGAATTCAACTCAATTGGGCAACGCTCAATCGTTATACGCAATCCTGACGGGACGAGTCAGCGCGATCAATCGATCCGCTTCACTTGACGGTGACACTAAGAAATACGTCTTTGATGGATTCACTGAATTTAACCATCAAAACGAATGGGCGTTCTATGGTCAGGACTCCTGGAAGGTTCGACCGAACCTAACTCTGAATTACGGCCTGCGTTGGGAATTCGAACCATCTCCGGTCAACGATAATCTCGTGTACACCAGAACCGGTTACGACGGAATTTTCGGTATATCCGGAGTAGGCAATCTTTTCTCTCCGGGCGTATTTAGTGGCCAGCCTACCCAATTCCGGCTCCTCGGCAAGGACGAACAAGGTTACCCTACGCGACATCATGATTTCGCACCGTCGTTTGGTTTCGCTTACATGCCGGATTTCAAATCAGGATTCCTTAAGCGGCTCGTGGGCGAAATGGGACAGACAGTCATACGCGGAGGTTACTCGATTGCCTACACTCGTGAGGGCTTCAATGCGTACACGGCAATGTTCGGTTCAAACGAGGGCGGAACAGTAAATCTGAATGTGAGCCCATCGCTAACGCCGGGAATCTTCCCGGCTGGTAGCGTGCTGTTTCGCAACGGCAACTTCCCGGCACTCACTCCACCGGCCGATACCAGCAAGTACCCATTTACGCCGGCGTTTGGAAGTGCAGGCGGTGCAAATGATTTTGATTCCCGCTTGAAGGCTGGTTATACCCAGTCGTATTCGTTCGGTATTCAGCGCGAACTTGATAAGAATACTGCGGTGGAAGTTCGCTTTGTCCGTACACGTGGAACACACCTTTGGCGCCAGTATGATCTAAACGAAGTGAACATCTTCGAGAACGGCTTTCTGGCGCAGTTTAAGGCCGCGGCCAATAACCTGGCTATCAGTCGAGCCAACAACAAGGGCGACAACTATGGCAACCAAGGCTTGCCCGGACAAGTCAACGTACCGCTGATCACTGTAGGCCTGAATTCATCAACGAATTCAACGATGGTCACACGCTTACTACAAGGACAAGCAGGTGCAGCCGCAAATACGATCGCGTTCAACCTCAGCAACATGAACAGACTGATCAATGGGGGCCTGGTTCCGTTCACCACGTTACCTGCTGGAACGGACTGCGTTGCAGGCAACACGACGAGTCAAACCTGCAAGGTTTCGAACTTCTTCCTCGTCAATCCACAAACAACTGGCGGCGCATTCCTGATGACGCAGGGCACCGACACGTCATTCAACGCTCTGCAAATCGAAGTGCGACGGCGACTATCACACGGTCTTCTCTTCCAGGGTAGTTATCAATTTGGCAAGGCGTTATCCAACGCTTTTGTCTCGTCGTCCTCAGTGTTCTCGCAACCAAGATCGTTAAGAGATCCTCAATTGGACCGCGACTACTCTCCCTGGGATGTGCGGCACGCATTTAAGTTTGATTACATCTATGAGCTGCCGTTTGGACCGGGTCAGAGGTTCCTGAACTCCAGCAATTCGATTGTTCGCCGAGTCGTGGGCAATTGGCAGATTGGCGGCGTTACGAGAATTCAATCAGGTCCGGCAACATTGCTTACAAGTGGTGGTCGCGCAACCTTCAACCAAAATGATTCGGGTGTGGTCCTGCATAACATGACCTTGAAGGATTTGGAAAAGATGGTGAATATCCGAAAGGATCCCAGTGGCATCGTTTTCTGGCTGCCTCAAAACGTCATCGATAATACGATCGCGGCGTTTGCCAGTCCGACCGGCGCACCACTCGATCCGAGTGCTCCTTACATTGGGCCGCCTCTGACGCCCGGTGTGCTCGGAGAACGGATTGTCTTCCACGGACCCGCGACTGCGCGTTTTGACTTTAACATCCTCAAACGCATTCCGCTGACGGAAAAAGTCAACCTCGAGGGACGTGTCTCGTTCTTGAATGCATTCAATCGAGCTAACTTTTATCTAGGCGACTCTGATTCGACGATTCGCAGCATCAGTGCGGCGTCGACATCCTTTGGGCAAACGCGATCCGCTTACCGCGACATCACGGTGTCAGGTACAAACGATCCGGGTGGCCGGCTGGTTGAGTGGCAGTTGAGATTAAACTTCTAATTCCTCAACATTGACGATGAGAGGGATGCGGGCAGCCGCATCCCTCCTTTTTTATTACCAAGGCCGTGGCATCAAGCCGAACTAATAGACGAATCTATTTCTTTGTTGCTGCCTTTAACTTATCAATCTCAGCTTTGATCTGAACTGAGTTTGCAGCTCCCGGCACATCCTTTAGATACTGCTCAAACGCCTTTAGAGCTGCCGCAGGGTTCCGTTGCATGAGATAGAGCTGACCCAGAAACATTTGCGCGCTTCCGGCGCCCGGCCCAGCTATTTCGTATGCACGAAGCAATGATTTCTCGGCTTCATCCAATCGATTCAGCTGCAGCAAAGTTGCCCCGAGCAAGAGATGAGCGTTAGCAGCGGTATCGCTAATGGTGACCGCTTTCTTCAGTTCTACAGCTGCCTCAGAAAATCGATCTTGCCGGTTCAAAAGCATTCCGAGCTTGAAATGGAGATCAATGTTCGCGGAGTCATTTGCCGACTCTGTTAACGCGTTGCGCAACACTTGCTCCGCTTTGCTCAAGTCTGCAACACCCAAAAGCGCGTCTGCGTAGGAAACAGCCAACCCCTTCATCGAACGATCTTTTTCGTACATCAAAGAGAGAATCCGCACCGCTTCCTTATCTTTACCTTGCCTGTGCATAGCAACGCCAAGATTGAGCCGTGCGAGATGAAAACTCTCGTCAAGTTTTACGGCTTGTGCAAAAAGATCTTCGGCTTCGGAAAGTCGATTCAACTGGAGATACAAGACGCCAAGATCGTTCAGGGCTCGAAGATAATGCGGAGATATTTTGATTGCTCGCTTAAGCTGAGTTATGGCTGCCTCGGTCTGGCCAGTGGAAAGCGCCTTCATCCCGCCTTCGTAAGCAGCGATAGCATCTTTGGAAACGTCGGCATCCAGAGCCGCGACGACACCTGGCGCCCGCTGAGATTTGGCGGTGAACGGTCGAAGGAATACCGTCGTGTAGACTGGCGTACTTCTTAAAATGCGGAACGTAACCACGGTTGTGTCGTAGGTTGTGCCATCACTTTCGACGGTGATGATGTAATCGGCATCGCGAATCAGATCCCCTGTGACCTGGAATTTGCCTTTGGTATCGGTGAATACAACCTCGATGCGTCCGTCGTCGCGAGTCAACGTAAAACGTATCGGTCTGGGCGGGAGCGCACCCCCAGGCATAAATATCTGGATTGCAGGTGGCGCCTGACTAAGTGCGGTTTGAGCACCAGCGAAGAGAAAAGCGGCGAGCAAGATAGCTGGACCAAATCGCCGGTGCATTAGCCGCGTCCACATGTCCGCACTTTAATTCTCTTTACCCGCAAAGACAAACAATCAGACCGACAAATCTGTCAATTACCATAGACGCGCGGTAAAGCCGAAACAGGAAGGGACGGTGAGATGCAGTCTATTGGTAATGAGAACCGAAGGCGCGGAAGGAACTATTTGATGCTTTTTACTCTCGTCAATCACGTCTGGTAACACTCAACTACAGAACGGGAGCGAAGCGACCGATATCAACTAGCCAAGCCTTCTAATTAAACTTCAAATCGGTCGCTTCGCTCCCGTTCTGTAGTTGACTCTGCCAAGAGCTAACCACACCGACCTTATTTTGGAGCGGAGAGACCAAACGACACGCTCCGTAATGACAATCAGCCTACAGCATGCGGAACCGTCCTATCACAACGTCAGCAAAATCGTGGGACTTTCAGTTGTAGAGCAGAACTGCAGCTCGCAGGCGGCGAAATTCTTCAAGTTGAGTATTCCATGAATTCACGATGTCGCGTGGACGATCACCGCGCTTGACCCGCTCAAGTGTATTTGCGTTAACCAGCAATCGCATGTAGCTGTCTACTTTCCACTCCGTCGGATACAAACGCCGCAAGGCCGAGGCGATTTCGATCCCGGTAAGTACCGACCGAAATGCAACCCGATCGGTAATGATGATGTTCACTCCTCCGCATTCCTGATCTTTGAAGACCGACGCTTTAGGAGTGAAGCGGACTGGCACAAATCTAACTCCAGGTATCCGCCGCTGGTTCAATGCCTCCGCAAGTTTATCGGCTTGAATCCACGGGGCCCCGACTACCTCAAATGGGGTATCAGTGCCACGTCCAACTGAAACATTAGTCGTTTCCAACAGACCAATACCAGGATAGAGGGTCGCCTCTGTAAGGCTCCGCATGTTAGGTGAAGGATTGATCCAGGTTAGATTCGTTTCGTCGAACCACATTGATCTCTGCCATCCTTCCATTCGGATGATTCTGAGGTCGCAACCAATCTTACGTTGTTGATTGAAGAGTTGTGCGAGTTCGCCAATCGTTAATCCATGCCGCACCGGTAGCTGGTGATAAGCAGTAAAGGAGAGCTTGTCGTTGTCCGCTATGGGCCCTTCGACGTCGATGCCGCCAATGGGATTCGGTCGGTCAAGAACGAACACAGGCAATCGAGCTTTTGCTGCTTCTTCCATCACGTAGCCTAAGGTAGAAATATACGTATAGAACCGCGCGCCAATGTCCTGTATGTCGAAGACAAGCGCGTCGAGATCTTTTAGCTGATCAGGTTTAGGTCGCCTGGTTTCGCCGTATAAAGAATAAATTGGAAGTCCGGTGGCATCATCCCTCGAATCAGCCACCTTCTCATCGGCAAGGCCGCGGATACCATGCTCCGGCGAGAACAATGCGACGAGTTTTACGTTGGGAGCCTTACTCAGCACATCAATGGATTGCTGGCCATCACGATCCCGACCGGTGTGATTCGTTACCAAGCCAATCCGCAGTCCCGCGAGTGCTTTAAAGTTGTCACGCTTAAGAACGTCGATACCCGTCAACACCTTTGCCCCAGCGGTCGCTTCCGAAGTAGCTGTGGCAAATTGCTCTGCCAGTTTCACCACTTCCTTGAAATAGGTAGCGGTTTCGGCACGTGCACGCTTAACTACCTGACTGTCACTAACTGAGCCTGCCGCGATGGAGGCAACGCGTCCTCGCAACGTTGCGACGTCACCAGTACCGTCCGGATGTACTCGGTTACTGAGAAAGATCACAAACATGTCGCTCGCAGGATCGATCCAGATCGAGGTCCCTGTGAATCCCGTATGACCGAATGAGCCCAACGGAAACAGCTCACCGCGATTTGTCGAATAGCTCGTGTTCATATCCCAACCCAATCCGCGTGTCCCACCACCCGCTGAAACCAAACGTGGACGTGTCATTTCGGCAACCGTCAGCGGTGAAAGGACGCGAATACTGTGGTACTGGCCGCCATTAAGAATCATCTGGCAGTAGATGAAGAGGTCGTTAACGGTTGAAAAGAGTCCTGCGTGTCCGGCAACCCCATTCATTCGATAAGACGTGGGATCATGAACCTGGCCCCGCAACCAAACCTCGCCTTCTGTTCCCGCATCAGTATTGGAGTCGCCCAAATAACTTAACTGTCCTCGGCGCTTCTCAGTCGGAGCGATACGCGACTTCAGGCTGGCGTTGGGAACGAAGCCGGTATCTTTCATTCCTAGTGGGACGAAGATGTTTTTCTTCGCGAATTGATCGAGAGGCATTCCACTCACGCGCCGGACAACCTCACCGAGGGCAATGAATCCGATGTCACTGTAGACGAAGCGAGTGCCCGGACTACTTCTGAGTGGTTCGCTGATCAAATGTTTGACAGCTTCGTCGTAACCGGTCCAACGTTCGCGTAAATCGAAGTCTGGCGCGTACCCGGCACGATGGGTCAGCAAATGCTCGATCGTGATGCGCTCTCGCCCTTCGCCCTTCAGTTCAGGAATGTATTTCGAGACAGGATCACTCAGCCGAATCTTGCCACGCTCGACGAGTATCATGATGCTGGTCGCAGTGGCTACGACCTTTGTGAGACTGGCTAGATCGAAGATCGTGTCGGTTGTCATTGGCTCATTTGCTGGTTGAACTGCTCGTGAGCCGTAAGCCTTGCGCCACACTATTCGACCTTTGCGCGCGACTAAAACAACTGCACCCGGCAAATGCTTTTGAGCAATTTCAGATGCGACGACAGAATCGATTTGTGATAAGTGCTGCTTAGATAAGGAAACTGAAGATGGATTTGCAACGGGCAGTTGTGCGGAAAGGATTTGGAAGCTTAGAAGTAATGGAACCAGACTAAGGCCGGGTTTTTTTACTCGCATATATGAATTTGTGCCTGTTAGGTCTAGTAATCTTCCAACGTCGGCTCTTAAATTGAAGCAATATTTGTTATTGAACCTGAGTCTTTGGCTCCGCGTTGGCTTTCAACTGAATCCCAGTGCCTCGGGGATACAGACCAGGTAATGAAATCGGCAATCTCCCGGTGATATCTATCTCGCCCAGAACTGCGCGCGCAGCTGCCTGTTGCAAGCTCGGCATATCACCATAAGCAACCAGATACGTTCGCAAGCCGGGAAAGCTTTGGAGCAGGTATGGATTGCCGAAACTGATAGCGACTATGCGAGTGTTGTTCGCAATCAGAGTCGATAACACGCGCGCTCCCGATTCAGGCAAACCTACACTCCGCACCTGACCGCTGCGAACGCGACCGTACAACGAGGCAACTACCAGATCAGCTGTCTTCGCCATTTCCAGAGCTCGTTGAATTTCCTGAGCTGACGATCGTTCATCGAGAACTATTGAGTCGACTTTCCGTCCACCGAGACCGAGCCGCGCAGTGAAAGAACTCGCGATCCATCCACGGTCATCGCCATTCGTGATGCCGATGTTAACCACCCGTGCGTCGGGCTTTAGATCGCGAAGCGGAATGAGTTTGTCATCATCACGAACGAGGGTAATGGCGTGTTCGGCAATCTCAGTCGCCAGGTTAAGAGCATCGCGCCCCGCAACCGTACGATCAATTGCATCGATGGGTGTTAGTCGGTTACTGACCATCCCGAGGTCATATTTCGCAGCTAATATCTTTCGCGCCGATTCTTCGATTCTTTGCTCCGTTAATCGACCACTCCTGACGGCCTCACGAACACCACGAAATGCGGCATCAACGTCAGCTGGTTTTAGCAATTGATCCGCACCCGCTTCCAAAGCGCGAACGGCAGCTTCTTCCTGCGTAAAGTAAATAGTCAATCCACTCATACTCAACGCATCAGTAACGATCAATCCTGGGAATTTGAGATCCTTACGGAGAATCGAACCCATCACCGGTGATAGAGTCGCCGGCATCGTCGCTTGCTCTTCAATGATTTCTCCGGCTTCGTCAGTGTCGATTGGTTTGCCCTTCCTATCTTTTGGAAGCGGTTTGATGGCAGTCGAATCGATTTGCGGCAGTGCGATGTGGCCGACCATTACGGCGCCCACACCTGAGTTTACCGCCGCTTGAAAGGGAACGAATTCGATGCTGTTCAATCGTTCCCGCGTAACGTTGATTTCCGGCAATCCACGGTGCGAATCAGTCGCAGTGTCTCCATGCCCCGGAAAATGTTTCGCCGTTGCAATCACGCCGGCACTTTGCGCGCCTTCTGTAAATGCGGCAGCAAATCTTCCCACCGTAACCGGATCTTCGCCGTACGAACGCACATTAATCACAGGGTTGGCGGCGTTGTTGTTGACGTCGACAACCGGCGCGTAGATATGTTGCACGGCGAGTGCCCGGGCCTCACGGCCGGTGATTTCGCCTTGTCGCCGCGCATACTCTGGATTACCCGTAGCAGCAACTGCCATGTTCCAAGGGAAATTAACCGTATCGTCGAAGCGCATTCCGGCGCCCGCTTCCAAGTCGGCAGATACAAGGAGTGGATACTTTGCTAACTGCTGCATGCGGTTCGCAAGAATTACCGACTCATAAACAGGGCCGCGAAATAAAATGATTCCGCCGACTTTGTTGTCTTCAATTTGATGACGAAGCACTCGAAATGCTTCGGAATCCTGATTGAGGAAGGTCGCGTTAATCCCAACAGAGATCAACTGTCCGATCTTTTCCTCAATCGTCATACGCTCAAGTTCTTTGTTAGCCCACCTCAAAGCAGCGGCGCTCGGTTCGCGCTTGAATGGTTTGATCTTTGTCGCAGACTGCGAGGATGAGGACTGTGACAGGATGGGCGACGCAACCGAGGCAAACAGGAGCAGTGCTGATAGCAGTGAAGCGAGAACGTGATTTAGCCGGCGCATAATTGAGTCGTTCATAATGTTAGTCTTCTGTCACACCAACAGGAGCGAGCTCGTTTCTTCTGCTTTCAGGCGTCGCTGCAAACGCGAAGCTCGCCAGCCAGGCGACAACGAACGTCACCAAACTGCCCAATAAGACGTACCACGTCCACGCGATCGACGTTCCGAAAAACACATACAGCATCACGCTGATGCTAACCAACATTCCGATCAAAGCTGGAGGCTGACTGACGCGACGCAGAAATGTTCCGACAAGAAACACGCCGAGTATCGGACCATTGATCAAAGAAGCAATAGAAAGCGCTTGATCCAAAGCGGAACGTGCCTGGTGTCGGACAGCAAGCGCGACGGCTATCTGCACAACTCCCCATGTCAAAGTCAGAATGTGAGAAACCTTTAGATAGTGTTTATCGGAGGAGTTTGGCCTCAATGGTTTGTACAAGTCGTTCACGGCCGTCGCAGCAATTGAATTGAGCGAGGAAGACATGGCCGCCGCGAAGATCGCCGCGACAACCAGTCCGGATAATCCACTCGGCAAGTGTTTAGTGATGAAGTCTGGAAAGACTCTATCACCACCAGTGAACGGAAAGGCCGCGGATGCTGCGGTCATGTAATTCGGATCCGAAAATGGGTGATAGAAAGCAAACAACAGAACACCGATGAAAAGAAAGCCAATGAATTGACCGAGAACAATAGCACCGCTTGTCATTAGAGCGACGACGGCCTTCCGCGGCCGATCTGTGCAGAGGTATCTCTGGACGAGATATTGATCCGTCCCGTGAGTGCTCATGGTCAAAAAGCACCCACCGATTAGACCTGACCAGAAGGTAAATGTCTTTGTGGCGCTTAAAGAGAAGTCAAACAGAGAAAACTTGCCGAACTGCGCCGCCAAGGCTGAGGCGCCACTGAAACCGCCATCAATAACTCCGATCAGAACCACTGCCGCCGCAATTGCACCCGCGATATAGATGCCAAGTTGAATTACTTCCACCCAAATCACTGCTTCCATTCCGCCAAAATAGGTAAACACAATCATCGCCACGCCAATCAGAACTACAGAGGCGATGATGATCGTTTCGGCATTGGCAGTAGGTTGAAATGAAGTGTAAACGGCGGCTAGCACAATCGCGGTCAACAAAAGTCGTATGCCGTCAGCAATGTTGCGCATAACTACAAACAGTGAAGCCGCAAGGACTTTGATTTTTCCGCCGAAACGCCGATCGAGAAGCTGATAAACCGTGAGTAGTTGCCCACGAAAGTACGAAGGAATAAAGAGCAACGAAATGACGACACGTCCCAACAGATAACCGAAGACAAGTTGGAGGAATTGAAAATTTCCCCCGCGTGAGAAAGCGATGCCGGGAACCGAGATAAAGGTTATGGTGGAAGTCTCCGTCGCTACTATTGAAAACGCGACGGCCCACCAGGGAACTGATCGATCACCGAGGAAATAGTCGCTGGTGGTCTTCTGCTTTCTGCCAAACCACGTCCCAAACAGGACGATGCCGATCAGATAGCCAAAGATGATGATGAGATCGAGGGCTTTCATCTTTTATCCAGAGGACAACAGCTTCACCGCCTCCTCCACTTTCCACTTCGCTTGTCGTAACGCAGCTTCGGAATCTTCTCGACCTGCCCTGGCTTTTGTCATAACAAGCGCGACTCGAAGATCTCCGCCGGCAGCATCTAAAGCCGCACGAGCAGCACTGTCGTCTAATCCCACTTCAGTTTGCAGAATACGTTCTGCCCGATCGCGCAGTTTGATATTGCGCGCCTGAAGGTTAGACATCCTATTCCCGCTCACATAACCCAAGCGCACCATCGCCGCCGTCGAAAGCATATTGAGGACCATCTTCTGCGCTGTGCCTGCTTTTAACCGCGTTGAGCCTGTCAGAACTTCTGGTCCAACGACGGGGACGATACTCAACTCTGCTACTCTGGTGATTGGGGAATCTGGAACGCACGTAAGTGCCACCGTAAAAGCTCCCAGACTGCGCGCGTAACGAACAGCGCCGACAGTGTAAGGCGTTCGTCCCGAAGCAGCTATTCCAACCAAAGCGTCCCTGCCGGTAAATCCGCGTTGATCCAAGTCTCCGCGACTCGCATCTTCATCATCTTCTGATGCCTCAACGGCCCGGTAGCAGGCGTCATACCCGCCCGCAATCACCCCCTGCACCAGCTCCGGTGAAACACCAAACGTTGGTGGACATTCCGACGCGTCTAGCACGCCCAACCGTCCAGATGTTCCCGTCCCGATGTAGAAGAGTCGTCCACCACGTTCCAGACGTTGCACGATTCCTTCGACGGCTGTAGCAACATCGTCAAGGACGCGCTTGACCGCACCGGCAACCAGGGTATCCTCGTCGTTCATGATCTCGACGATTTGAGCCGTAGATGCCGAACTGAACTCTTTGGTTCGGGGATTGTCTTGTTCTGTTACGGGAAGTGAATCGCTTTTTTCCGGAGCCATATCTGCCGAAGAATCAGACCGCGAGAGCAATGTGGTTGATATGTTCGCGAGCCATTCTAGCGGCAGCTACGGCTGGGGCGAAATGCGGCGGCTGAAAATAGGCGTTTGGCGCGACGCGGTGAACTTCAGTTCGGATCGTTTCAAGAATCAAATCGCCGCTGGCTGCGAACACGCCGCCCACGTGTGCCACCTGAAATCGTTCGCGCTCCATCGATAGATTCCGGATGACTGTAATCGCCGCAAGCGCCAGCTCTGACGCCGCTTCGCTGATGATTTGCTCTGCCACCCGATCGTGACGTTTTGCCGCGTCAACGACGTCTTTACCAAATCCGGCGAGCCGTTCATTTGTAATCGATGGCGCGTAAATAGCTGTAGCAAGATCGTCAACTGTACTGACGCGGAAATAAACACACGCGAGGTCCGTGAGACTTGTTTTGGGACCACGACCGTCTGACGCATGGGCTATGGCCCGGAGTGCTCGCCTGGCGATCCATGCTCCGCCTCCTTCGTCACCGGCAATCGGTCCCCATCCTCCGGCAATGACTCGCTTGCCTCGTGAATTCTTGCCACAGCAAATTGAACCAGTTCCAGCAATTACTACAAGCCCAGGCGCTCCATCAGTCGCCCCATAAAGCGCAATGTCAGCGTCCGTGACAACTTCAATATCGGCGATACCGAGCGTCGACAACGCTTCGCGCATTCGCTCGCGGAGCTCTCTTCGGCGTGCGCCAGCGAGACCGATCTCGGCAGCGAGCAGATCGTCGCGTCGGACTTTTGCCATCACGCACGCTTTGTCGATTGCTTCGCGCACCGAGGCTGCGGCATTAGCAATGCCGACACGCAACGGATTGGATGGTCCAGCGCGACCCTCACCAATTACGCGCTGGTTGGGATCCAGGATGACTGCTTCTGTTTTCGTGCCTCCGCCATCCACGCCTACCACCGCGTCTTGGGCACGCAGTCGTCTGGCGGTCAAAAGGTCGGATGTGCGTCGGTCAGTGCTCACGGCGGTTTTTTTCCAAAATTGTTAGTTGATTATTCTAGGTGTCGTGGACTTATAATGGAAACTAAAAGATTTTATTATTCCAATAATTCATCTTGATAATCGGAGTCTAGCGTGGAAATTCGCCAACTAAGGGCTTTTATAGCAATCGCTGAATCAGGAACGTTCACTGCAGGCGCCGCTCGCGTCCATATTACGCAAGCGGCAATCAGCATGCAGATTCGACAATTGGAAACTGAGCTCGGGGCCAAGGTTTTTGTGCGAGCACCGCGCCATGTGATTCTGACTGAAGCGGGAGAGCATCTACTACACCGCGCACGACAGATTCTGCGAGAGCATGATGCGGCAGTAGACGAGATTGCCGAACTCGCGGGTGCGGAACGCGGGCGATTGCGTATCGGGAGCGCTTCCGCAATGGTTCTGACTGAGCAGTTGCCCGGAATACTCAAGGACCTGCGTAAGCAACATCCACGAGCGGAAGTATCTGTGGTCTCCGGAACGAGCGACGCATTGGTTCAACAAATCGTCGCGGGCGAGCTCGATATAGCTTTTGTATCGCTGCCCGTCGATGTTCGCGGCATTCAGACTGAACGCTTGGGCGAAGATCAACTTGTCGCCATCGCTTCACCAAGGCACAAGCTCGCGAAGCACAAGACGATCAGTGCGTACACACTAGCCGGTGAGAAACTGATCTTAGGTGAACGCGGCGGAAACACTCGTCGATTAATCAATAATTTTTTTGCGCAGGCCGGAGTATCACTGAAGATCACAATGGAATTGAGTCGGCAGGCGGCAATTCGACGCATGGTCGAAGAAGATATGGGAGTGGGAATCGTTCCATTGCAGTCAGTTAAAGATGATGTAGAAAAGGGGCGACTAGTTCGTTGGTGGATTGAAGGTGCGCATATCAATTGGGAGCTAGGTCTGGCGCAACTAAGCGGTGGATACGAATCACCAATTATGCAAAAGTTTGTGGCCCTCGCGCGCGAAAGCTTCGCGACCGAAGCAAACGGCAATGGTGGAAGGAAATCAAAAGCAAAAGGCAAGTCAAAGAAGTAGACCGCTTCGATCATCCTCAGGCGAGGTGGTATGACGTCAACCGCGAATTTCTTTCAGCGCTTCAATCAATCTCGCGATATCACTCTCATCATTAAAGAAATCAGTTGCGACGCGAATTCCCTGAGGTTTGCGAGTAACCAGGATCTTTCTTTCCGCCAACGATGCGACCAACTCGTCGGGATTGTCTGCTTGAACCAGCGTCTCTGCCGAACGCATTGATTCGTCGCGCAAGGGTGAAAGAACTTTCCAACCCGCTTCCCGCAAACTATTCGTAAGGCGTTCGTTCAAAGCTAGTGCCCGTGCCTCTATGTTCTTCATACCTATTGATTGCATCATCTCAATTGAGGCACTAAGCGCAAAAATTCCGGCAAAGTGCGGGCACCCGAGCTCAGTCCTCGCTGATGCATCATGACGCAGACGCACTTCGTCGTTCGAGTCACCGTAAGGGTCCTGCACACTGAGCCACCCGATTGCGTGGGGGCGGGAACGTGCCAACAGCTCACGGCTGATGTAGACGAACCCCGACCCGTATCCCGAGAGCATCCACTTGTGGCCTGTTGCGCACAACGCATCGATCTTCATTTTCTTCACATCGATCTCGAGTACACCGGCTGCCTGGCTTGCATTAACCACAAGGGCATGAGCGCCTTTATTGTTTCCCAGCGCTTCGATGTCCGTTCGCAATCCGTTTGAATACTGAACATAACTGACGGAGATAACACCTGATCGCACGTTCATCGCCGATTTGTAGGTCTCGACTTGAACTTCGCCATTAACCGACTTGATTAAGTGGACAGGAATCATGCGGTGCATCCATGTTATGGTCGACACCGGAAATTCCAGATCACAGGAGATCACCTCACCGTGATTTGCGAGTGCGTCGACTATGAGGTTCATTCCGCTCGAAGTGTTTGTCGTGAGCCCGATCTCATCTATATCGGCATTGATGAAAGCCGCAACCTGGGCCCGCACCTTTTCTCGGCGCATCAGCCAATCGTCCCAATGTACGTCGCCGTCACTCATCATCTGCTCGTAGTAACCTATCGCCGCCTCTTTTGTTGAAACGGCCAGGGGACCCGCCGCAGCGGTGTTCAGGTAAGTGGAATTGCGCGTCACAGGAAACTGTGCGCGGATGTTGGACCAGTTGATCATAGGTTCACGTATCGATGCAAACGATCTGTAGGATACAATGATTAACCAATGAATACACTCAACCACAGAACGGGAGCGAAGCGACCGATGTCAGCTTACCTTGAGTGATTGGCTGGTTGACATCGGTCGCTTCGCTTTCGTTCTGTAGTTGAGTTATATAGAACGGTTGCCAGGAATCGAAAGGTGCTCTTCTTAATTCAATACGCTCGTAAGCAAGGGCAACCGGTTGCATTAACGCAATCCTGGGGCGAACAACGTAAAGCGGCAGAAGATACCCGATTGGAATTAGAGATCAGCCTGAATATGAAAAGAATTAACCACGAAGTTGTCTTATTGCAGGCAGATGATGAGGATGCCATTCGCAGAACACACGGGCGTTACTTTAAAACCTTGGCTGACCTGGTGGGCTTTATGACGGTACTTCAAACCATAACGTACTCAAGGCTGGAAGATCGACTGTAGAGGAATATTCGCGGCCGTAATGAGGTATGTCATCAGCCCTAATCGAACCAACATCTACGTCTCCTGCACCGGAATACACCTTCGCGTCCGTATTGATCCAAAGCTTGTACTCTCCCTTTTTCGGCAAAGACAGTCGATAATTTTTCCGCGCCACCGCTGAAAAGTTACCTACACAGATTAGCTGCTTACATGCCTCCGGCGACTTCCGCATAAACGCAACAACATTCGCAAGAGCGTTGTCTACATCAAGCCACTCGAAACCTTCAGGCTTACTGTCTGCTTCCCAAAGCGAGTTGTTCGAGCCGTAAACCTCATTCAAATCCCGGACGAGACGCTGCAGGCCGCTGTGCAGGGGATCATCAATCAAATGCCAGTCCAAACTTTCCGTCTCGGTCCATTCACGCCATTGTCCGAACTCGCCGCCCATAAACAACAGCTTCTTTCCCGGATGCGCCCACATGTAAGCGTATAGCGCACGTAACTGCGCAAACTTCTGCTCCGTCGATCCTGGAAGCTTATTGAGCAGCGACCCCTTCATATGGACCACCTCGTCATGCGATAGCGGCAGGATGAAGTTTTCGCTCCAGGCATACAACAATCCGAACGTTAACGCATTGTGATTTCCTGCTCTGAACAATGGATCCGTTTGAAAATATTTTAGAGTGTCGTGCATCCACCCCATATTCCATTTGAAATCAAAACCAAGGCCGCCGGCGTAAACAGGATGACTGACAGCGGGCCAGGCAGTTGATTCCTCTGCGATCATGATCGTGCCAGGACAAACTCGGTGAGTTGTCTCATTCAGCTCCTTGAGAAAAGATATTGCTTCCAAATTCTCACGTCCGCCAAACTTATTCGGGATCCACTGACCTTCCTTGCGACTGTAGTCCAGATACAACATCGAGGCGACCGCATCCACCCGAAGTCCGTCGATATGAAATTCCTTCAGCCAAAAGATCGCGTTGGCAATCAGAAAGTTCCGCACTTCATTTCTGCCGTAGTTGAATATGTACGTTCCCCAATCGGGATGTTCACCTCGACGCGGATCGAGATGCTCGTATAACGCTGACCCATCGAAGCGGCCCAAGGCCCACGCGTCCTTCGGAAAGTGCGCGGGTACCCAATCCATGATTACGCCAATCCCTCGCTGGTGCAGATAATCGATCAGGTAACGAAAATCGTCCGGCGCCCCGTACCTTGCCGACGGTGCATAGTAGTAACTAACCTGATACCCCCAGGAGGGACCGTATGGGTGTTCTTTCAGTGGCAGAAATTCGACGTGCGTGAATCCAATGTCCAGAACATAGTTTGCGAGCGCTTCAGCCATCTCGCGATAACTGAACGGACGATTGCTTTCTTCGATCTTTCGACGCCACGAACCGAAGTGCACCTCATAGATCGAAAGGGGTTCACGATAATGCTGCTTGGCCTGCTGCTTCTTGAGCCAGCGTGCGTCGCGAAACCTGTATTTGGATTGGTAGACAATTGAAGAAGTGTTCGGCGGCACTTCAGTGTATTGCGCATACGGATCCGCTTTTAGGAAAGGCAGCCCCTTTGCCCTTCGTATTTCGAATTTGTAGAGCGCACCTGCGCCGACCTCCGGCACAAAGATTTCCCAGACGCCGGAAGAGCCAAGCCTGCGCATCTGATGGATGCGTCCGTCCCAACCGTTGAAATCGCCGACAACGCTGACTCCACTGGCCTGTGGAGCCCAAACGGCAAATGACACACCGCTCACGCGATCAATTCTTATCACGTGCGCTCCAAGCTTCTTGTAGATCTCTTCGTGTTTTCCTTCGCCGAAAAGATGCAGATCAAGTTCACCAACCGTTGGTAGGAATGAATATGGATCTGCTGTTGTGATTGGGTGATCCTGGTGAGTCACTATTCGCAAACGGTATTTTGATACGACAGTGATTTCGGGAATGAATGCTTCGAAGAGGCCGGCGTCGTCAATGAGCTGCATTGCCTGGACACGCTTGCCCACAACAACACTAACCTGTTTTGCCTCAGGTCTGAACGCCCGAACAACTAAACCATTTCCAGTTAGGTGTGGTCCGAGTATTTGATGAGGATCAGGATGCCGCAACGAAAGCAACGATCGCAATTGTGAGCTACTAATGCCTGGTGACGTAGACGTAGTACCTGCGGCTCTCTTAGTTTTACTACGAACAGGCTTTCGAGTGACCCTCTTCATCAGACAACGGTCGTCGGCTCCCGGATCGCGGCGTGGTCCTGGGACGCTTCAAGACGTCGAAAAATGTCCGCCCCACTTCCCTTTTCTGCAACGTTGCTGTGAGCCTGCGATAGCATCTGAAGAAACCTCGTTCGCGGCACATCGAATCCCAACTGGGTTTGTAGTTCAATAACTCGTGCAGCATACCGCAACACCTGGACGGTTTCGATCCCGCCAAGATCCGAAAAGAACCAACCGCAGCTCGTGAACATTAGAAGCGAGTTGTTCTGAATCTCGAGTAGCGTTAGCGCTCGGGCCTTATCTTCATTATGTAGCGCCCCGTGGCACTGCTCGTTTAGAAAATCATTCGCAGAGGCAGCATCAAGAATAACGTTGATATAGTCGTTACGAGCTTGCCACGGATTAATGAATAACTCCTGGCCATGTTTTTCGAAACGGTCGTCTGCATCGCTCCGAAGAAACCCCAATGCCTCGCGCAACGGTTGTCGCCAACTCTGATTCCAACCTGTCTCGCCACCTGTTTGACACCCACAATCGTGTGACCACCTACCGACGCCATGCGTACAACTCCAGGAAGTACCTTGATCCATCGGACCGTTGTCGATTTGCACCTCATACGAGGGCTCATGATGATCGAGATACTCGCCATAGTTCGTAATCTGAAAACCTGATTGTAGAGCTTCGACCTCCAGTGCGTGTGCAAGACAGAGATCGCCGAACTTAAAGTGGTGACCATAAGTCTCACCGTCGGTAGCGGCAGTCACTAACGGTCCGGTTTGAGCGACAGCGATAAATCTTTCCATCAGCTCGCTGCTTGAGGCCAACGCTCGTTCAAAGGCAATCGAGCGCGCCAGAGGCCCGTGGTAAAAGAAGACGACAAGCGAGCGTCGCGAGCCATCGCGATGAAAGAATCTGTATGGTTGTGTTGCGTCGACCTTGCCCGATGAAACGTCGATCCAATTCGAGTCATCAATTCGACGAATGCGTCGCGCTTGTTGTGGGGACAGAATCACATAGCGCATACCCTGCTCAATCAAGAGCTCCAGTACCTCGTCGTTACATGCTGTTTCTGGTAACCAGATTGCTTCTGCCCGACGGCCAAATCGGTAACGAAAATCTGCGAGTCCCCAAACGATGTGCGTGAGCCGATCGCGACTATTAAGGAGCGGCAGAATCGCGTGTCCGTAGGCTTGGGCAATCGCATTTCCGTGTCCTCCACGGCTACGAATGCTCTCTGCGTCTGCATCAAGGATTCGCTGGTATGTTCGCGGCGTATGTCTCTCAAGCCAGTACATTAGAGTTGGGCCGAAGTTGAAGCTGATATTGGAGTAGTTGTTGACGACACGTTCCGGCGTATCACCGCCAATCCGTGCAAATGCGTTTGGACCATAACACTCCGCGTGAATGCGCTCGTTCCAATCATGATACGGAGCAGCACTCAGCTGACGTTCGATCTCACCTGTTCGCGGATTTTCCCTGGGCGGTTGATAGAAATGACCGTGAATTATAAGAGCGGGCATTGGTTAAAGGATGGACTGAATGAGGCCAAAGTGCAAAGGGCTAAGAGCGAAGGGCCAAGCGCTAAGAGCGAAGCGCTAAGAGCAAAGAGCACAGGGCTAAGAGCGAACGACAAAGAGTGAAGCGATAAGCACTGGGGCACTTCGCTCTTCGCTCTTTGCCCTTCGCTCTTCGCTCTTTGCCTTTGCTCTTAGCGCTTAGCCCTTGTCTCTTCGCTATCAAATGCCAACTTTGCAGCGCCTAATAAGCCGGCATTGTCTCCACATTCGGCGGGTACAATCTTGACTTTACCCCGTTGCGCTTTGAATGCTCTGGCTGCTACTTGTTCGCGCATCGGTTTTTCAAACAAAGACCAACCGTTTGCTACGCCGCCGCCGATCACAATAATTTCCGGATTGAGCACGTTGATCAGCGTCGTCAGGGCAACGCCAAGATATTTTCCAACGCGCTCAAACACTGACAGCGCGAGCTCATCACCTTCGAGCCCGGCCTCGTAAACCTTTTGAGCGGTCATATCTCGCCCGTTCAGGATCGACTGCGGAAACTGCGGCAGACCCTCATTTGCCATACGCACGATTGCTGTTGCCGAAGCAAACATCTCCAGGCAGCCTTCGTTGCCGCACTTACAGTGCAACCCGCTGAACGGATCGACCGGTGCATGACCGATCTCGCCCGCAGAGCCATCTGATCCGCGCCACAGTTTCCCATCCAGGATGACGCCGCCACCAACGCCTGTTCCCAACGTTACGCAAATCACATTTCGAAATCCTCGAGCAGCGCCAAGCCACATTTCACCCACTGCTGCAGCATTCGCGTCGTTCTCTAGAACCACAGGCCATCCGAACTTCTCTTCGAGCGCCCGTTTCAAATCGAAGTTGTCGAGGCATGGAAGATTCGGCGCTTGCACGACAATGTCATTCGCCTTATCCACGGTCGCCGGCACCATTACCGACGCCGCAACCAAGCGTTCATCAGCAAGGCGCAACTCACGCTCAGTTTCTAATATGGCGTTTACTACGCAAGCCGGCGAGTCACTCTTAGGCGTTTCCCTTTTAATCTGCTTACGGATTCTTCCAGCGTTATCTACCAACGCCGCGCGTAAGTGCGTACCTCCGAGATCAATGGCCAACACTACGCCTTTTGCCGATTCAGTCGGTTGAAGAGTACTGGAATTCATTTGCAAGCCAACGAGGCGTGATATCTCAATCGGTGCCTTCGACTAAAGCTCCGCGGATTCTCTTACCACTCTTTCCGAATTCCCGGCCAGTTCTGTTGAGATTCCCTCCGGATTAAACGGATTTCAGAACAAACCGTTTGGAAGGTTGTGTGCAGTGTATCTTAACCTAAGCGTTCTGCGTAATCCGGGGAACAGAAGCGGCTTCGTCCTGTTTGCCGCTGTGCAAAAAAACAATTCAACGGTACCATCCCGATACTCAGCAGCCATAAGCGTTCTGATAGTTTGGTATTTGGTGAGCTGATGCAAACCTGCTGGAATGATGAAGACTATCGGGTTAATCGCCGGATTACTACTCATCGCGATAATTCTTTGGGATACGTTCGAGACTGTAATCCTGCCCCGCCGGGTTACGCGCCGCCTCCGACTAACGAATCTCTTCTACACTCTCGCTTGGATTCCCTGGTCCGGAATAGCCGATCGGGTCACGAACGGCAAACGCCGCGAGACGTTTCTCGGTGTTTTCGGCCCACTTTCGTTGCTTGTGCTGCTCGGACTGTGGGCAACCGGCTTGATATTCGGTTTCGCAATGCTCCTTTGGGCTACTGATGCCCCTCTGCTTCACAGTGGTGGCCCTATATCGTTTTCCACTTATTTGTATCTGAGTGGCGTAACGTTCTTTACACTTGGCTACGGAGACGTTGCGCCTACAGAAGGCTTCGGTCGACTCATGGGTGTTGTTGAGACGGCGAACGGTTTCGGGCTTTTGGCGGTTTGTATCAGCTATCTTCCCGTACTCTATCAGGCCTTTTCCAGACGTGAAGCGAGTATATCTTTACTCGATGCGCGCGCCGGTTCACCATCGAGCGCCGTGGAACTCCTGCGACGGCATCGAGCTGAAGATACATTCGACGACTTGAACCGGCTGCTTACCGAGTGGGAACACTGGTCAGCGGAATTGCTCGAAAGCCACCTTTCTTATCCCGTACTTTGTTACTTCCGTTCGCAGCATGACAATCAATCTTGGGTTCGAGCGCTGACAACGGTGCTGGATACCTGCGCGCTGGTCATGGTTGGCGTCGAAGGTGCCCCCATATGGCAGGCGCGAATGACATTCGCAATGGCTCGACACGCAGTCGTTGATATCGCACAAGTCATGCGAACATCACCAGAGCACGTAAGGATAGGTCGCGACTTACCGACCTCAGAGTTTCGTCGAATGAGCGAAAGACTTAAAGAGAACCGTATCTTATTAGCCGCTGACGAGGCGACCGAGAAACGACTGATTGAATTGCGAAAAATGTACGAGCCATACGTCTACGCGCTTTCAGACTGGTTGTTCATGCCGCTGCCGCCCTGGATTTTGCCACCCGAATCCGTCGATAACTGGAAGACGAGCGCGTGGGGCCGAATACAATAGAGACATCATCAGGGACGCTTTAAAGAAGTCGAACTTGCATTCTTATGGAGTCAGTATCCCAACGCGTCGGGATAGCGGGTGAGTGCGAAGCCATTATTCAAGTCGGGGAAGATTTCAGGTCGGGAAGGGTGGCTTGCCCCAGCTTGAGGTCAAAGTTGAGTCGACGTTGAATAAAATGCACCTCGAGCGGGGGCAAGCCACCCTTCCCGACCTGAAATTTCCCGCAACTTGAATTGTGGGACTGAAGCTTCAGTGTGATGAAACTTGAACACCGTGAAGCAGAGTCGACTTGTCACATCACATTAAGTCTTGCGTTGAAAGAGAGCTTGAGTAATGCGAAGCTTCCTACTGATATTGATTGCTATTCTTGCGCCTGGTCTACTTGCGGCCATCAATCCAGCACCTCAAATGAATCAACAGCAACCACCAACACGACCCCGTGCTCGTGACATCGGCCTGAAGATTGGGATTCTTCCGACCGGGCCGCTTAACGCTTTGACCGACGTGAGCGGCGTTCTCGTCGGGCATACAACAATTGTTCGCGGAAACGAAATTCGCACCGGTGTCACGGCAGTACTACCACACAATGGAAATCTATTTCGGGAAAAGGTTCCCGGAGCCGTATTCGTTGGTAATGGTTTTGGAAAGCTTGCCGGATCAACGCAAGTTAATGAACTCGGCGAGATTGAGACTCCCATCCTGTTAACCTCTACCTTAAGCGTTCCTCGAGTTGCGGATGCTGTACTCGATTTCATCCTGTCGTTAAAGGGAAATGAGGACGTTCAGTCGGTTAATCCGCTGGTCGCCGAAACCAATGATGGATTCTTGAACGATATTCGCGGACGCCATATCACTCGCGACGATGTTCTCAATGCAATTACGACCGCAAGGCCTGGCGCTGTAGAAGAAGGCTGCGTCGGGGCCGGCACGGGGACCGTTGCGTTTGGCTTCAAGGGCGGAATCGGAACTTCTTCCAGAAAACTGCCGCAATCCTTAGGTGGTTACACCATTGGGGTTCTCGTTCAGACAAACTTCGGGGGCGTTTTGACAATAAATGGGGCGCCGGTAGGTCAGACTCTACGGCGCTACTATCTGAAAGAGGAACTTGAGAAGGCGGCCGCATTAATCGAATCGAGAAATACGGCTGACGGGTCGATCATCATCGTCGTTGGAACCGATGCCCCTGTCGATGCAAGAAACCTGCGAAGAATGGCAGCCCGGACAATGCTGGGGCTCGCAAGAACGGGAGCATCCGCAACAAACGGCAGCGGCGACTACGCTATCGCTTTTTCATCAGCGCCCGAAGTCCGGATTAGCTCCCTTTCCGCCTCGGAAAGGACCAAGCCACGGACCATAAAGTCGCTTCCCAACGACGCCATGTCACCGATCTTTGAGGCGGTTATAGAAGCTACTGAAGAGTCGATTTACAACTCCCTGTTCCGCGCGACAACAACCACGGGCCATGGTCACACTGTCGATGCTTTGCCCTTGGACCAAACGGTTGAGATCTTGAGAAAGCATGGCCTTATAAGCTCCCGTCCATAGCTCTCTATCACGACAACTTCACGGTGGTCTAACCTTTTCCTCCGCGACGAACAAGTCGTTGACACGCAATTAGTCGCTGCATAGAATCGCGCCATTCGCCCAGCAAAATAGATTCAAGGAGTGACGAACGTGACGAAACTAAATGTTCGTGTCAACCGAAAGCGTCCAGAATCGATGACAAGACAGATCAGAGAACAGCTGAATGATCTGATCGAAGCCGGTTCACTGGCTGTAGGAACCTTCCTTCCGAGCGAACGAGAACTGGCCAACTCGCTAAAGGTCGCTCGAAACGTTGTCCGCGGTGCGTATGAACAATTGATGGATGCAGGAAAACTGCGCAGCGAAGGACGAAAGGGTAGGAGCGTCAGAGGTGGCACAAAAAAGAGAGGCGGCTCATCCAGGAGCAGCAAAACTTCTAAGGCGCGCAAAAGATAGTTCCCGCTCTTTGCGCCTTTTTCTAGTTTCTTAGTTCTTCCACCCGCTAAAAACCTCAGGCTCCGACAAATCACTCGGCCGCCACGAGGCTCTCTTTACCGAGCGAAAGGATTTCATTTCTGATCGCTTTGCGCTCAGCTAATAAGCGTACAAAGTATCTTCGTCTCACGAGAAAGAAGGCGAGCGCTCGTAAGCCGCCGAGTGATTGGTCGAGCTCCTCGAAGAATAAGATTGCTACGTAGCCACAAAGCGGCAATACCAACAGTGAGACCAGCGATGCCCTCCACCCGAACAGTGAATAACTCACTACTGCCGCGGCCAGCCAAGTCACCGGAAACAGCAACATGGCAGAGATAATCTTTATGGTCGAAATTACATCATCGGAATCTCGCGACAATTTAGTAGCAAGGTAACCACCAAGTTTATAAGCCGGATAATGTATCGCGGTGCCCGCCAAAGCTGGTCCGAGCATCAACAGAAAAAGCGTAGAACGTTTTAATACCTGGCCGAAGACGGCGACCGTCGAGGTGGGGGGCGACAACTCGTCTGGATCAACGCCGGCCTGTCGCAATTCCTCTTCAAACCGCGTCATCCGTACCTCAAGACGACGCAGCCGTTCGGGCGCATGCTCCTGGAGAACGTTGTAGGCTTTTACGAACCGCTGCTGGAGCTCAAGCTCGTCGGCCAAACTTTCTTCGTCTGAATCGGTCTCAGCAGAGAAGATTCTTTCAGCTCGAGCAATTGTATGAAGCGCCTCTTCGTGCTGTGCATCAAGAATCACTTCCCGCAGCTTCTTCTCAATTTGATTCGACAACTCGCGAACCGCTTCGCGTGGAGGGCTTCCGTCAGGTTCCAAAAGAACGGGATTCACAGCGATCGACTGACCGAAGTAAAGCAAAGCCGAACTTCTAAAATGGATCTTTGAGGTGTAGTAAAGTCCGGCTGGAACAATCTGCAGATTCGAAACCTCCCCGGTCGATACAGCGGCAAGCGCAATTCTAGCGGCACCCGTTTTGATGGGCCGCAGCCCTGGCGAGTTGTGCGAAACACCCTCCGGACAAATCCCGATTGTTCCACCGTGGGCCAGGAGGTGACGTGCGGCAATAAATGTTTCCTCGTTTCTTGAGACGTCTTCGCCCTCGTCCTGGCGACGATAGACAGGCAAAGAATCCATGGCCCGAACCAGGTAACCCAGAATGGGCATGCGAAAGAGTGGCGCTTTGGCGAGGAACGAAACTCGGCGCGGCGCCAGACATAGTAGGAACACTGGATCGACGAGCGCATTTGGATGATTGAGGACAAAGATCACGGGTGCATTTGGCGGCACGTGTTCACTACCGGCAACCTCGATTCGCTTGAAGTAGATTCTGAGTGCGAGTCGAAGAAGTGTGACGATGAGGGTGCGAATCATGCAAGGAATGATAACACTGACTCGACGGCTCTCTGCGCAGCCTAAAGATCCTCGGTTCCTCCGCGCCCTCTGCGTCTATGCTTAGGTACTGCATCATCTCGCCGCTCAACTAAAGAACGGGAGCGAAGCGACCGATTCCAACTGACGTGACGGCCGGGTGCGTAAACATCAGGCGAGTGGCTACATTCTTCGAACAGGTTGAGTACGGCTCCTCGCAGGAACTTGAAACCCAACACCTGAAACCGGATAATCGAAGCGCTTTCCCACAATCATCAATTCCAATGTTCCGAGGAAATCTATGAAGCGCTCCCTTATTCTGTTTTGTCTTGTTCTGTTCGCATTCTTTTCTACCGCATTCGCGCAAAATCGCTCCTACACAATCGAAGACGTTCTGAAGGTCCGACGTGTTAGCGATCCGCAAATTTCCCCGGATGCACGCTTCGTGGCGTTCACCATCGGTGATGTTAACTTCGACGCGAACCGGATTGTGACGCATATCTACGTGGTTCCTGTCGCTGGCGGCGACATAAAGCAACTCACTGTAGGCGATCGTTCAGCGACTTCTCCTCGCTGGTCACCGGACGGAAAGAAAATCGCCTTCACCACCTCCGGTCAGGTTTGGCTGATGGATGCAAATGGCGAGCACAAGGAACAAGTCACCAAGATCTCAACGGAGGCGGCCTCGCCTGTTTGGTCGCCTGACGGCAATTGGATCGCGTTCACATCCGATGTCCACCCTGACTGTACGAATGATGATTGCAATAAGAAGAAAGACGAAGAGGCCGAAAAGAGTAAAGTAAAAGCGCATATCACCAGTCGACTTCTCTTTCGGCACTGGAATGAATGGAGGGATGTAAAGCGGACGCACGTGTTTGTCGTCCCGTCGAAAGGTGGCACCGCCAAAGACCTGACTCCGGGTGATTTCGATTCTCCTCCCTACGCAGCCGCCACAGGTGTTGACTTCGCGTTCTCACCTGATTCGCAAGAGATCGCTTATCTCCGAAATCCGGATAAGGTTGAAGCCACGTCCACCAACAGTGACATCTATCTTGTCCCAGTATCCGGTGGCCCAGGCAAAAACATCACGGTCCAGAACAGAGGTTACGACGCGAGTCCGGTTTACACCGGCGATGGCAAGTACATCATTTATCGTTCACAAGCTACCGCCGGGTTCGAAGCCGATCGCTGGCGCTTGATGATGTACAACCGTGCGTCAGGTGTCAGCACAGAGCTCGTGCGTGGATTCGACCTGCAGGTTGAAGAAGCTGTCGTTTCTCCCGACACCAATCAAATCTATTTCACTGCCGGCGAAAGAGGATATGCCCCAATCTATCGTGTTCCTATCGGCGGAGGTAACGCCCAAAAGGTAGTTGGCGACGTTTTTGCGACCAATCTCCACATCACACCCGATGGAAAGAGTCTGATATTCGCAAGCAGCTCATTCACGGCGCCAGCTGAGATCTACCTGGTGAGCACTGATGGTAGTGGACTTCGCGCGTTAACTTCTGCCAATCGCCAGCTGATGGATCAGGCAAACCTCACAAAGGCGGAAGAGGTTGAATGGACAGGTGCACTCGGAAGAAAAATTCACGGATTTATCGTTAAACCCAGAAACTTCGATGCCACCAGGAAATATCCCTTGGTAGTTTTGATTCATGGTGGGCCACAAAGTGCCTGGAACAACGCCTGGAGTTATCGCTGGAATCCAGAGGTCTTCGCTAACGCGGGTTACGTTGTGTTCGCTCCGAACCCACGCGGATCGACTGGATACGGCCAGCAGTTTGTCAACGAGATCAGTGGTGATTGGGGTGGGAAAGCGTATGTGGACATCATGAACGGGGTGGCTGATGTGCTGCGGCGAAATTCGTTCATTGATCGAGATCGTGTCGGAGCAGCGGGCGCAAGCTACGGTGGCTACATGATTAACTGGATCGAAGGACATAACAATGATCCACGATTCCGCTTTAAGGTTCTTGTGTCACACGATGGTGTTTACAACCTCACGAGCATGTATGGCGCGACCGAAGAACTCTGGTTTACGGACTGGGAGTTCAAAGGAACCCCCTGGACCAATCCAGCGATGTATGACCGCTGGTCGCCACATAATTTCGTAAAGAACTTCAATACCCCCATCCTGATCATCCACAGTGAACTGGACTATCGAGTGCCAATCGGCGAGGGGCTGCAACTGTTTACTGCTGTGCAGCGCAAAGGTATTGATTCAAAGATTCTGATATTTCCAGACGAGGGACACTGGGTGCTGAAACCGCAGAATTCTCAACTCTGGTACCACACAGTTCTTGACTGGTTAGACAAATATTTGAAGTGATTGGCTGCTAGATCTAAGAAGAGTGTCGCCACTAACCGATCTCGAACGCTTAGCCATTCGTCGCCGGCCTGAAGGTCAGCCGTTGATGCATCAGACGTGGGGCAAGCTCCTCTTCATGCACTGGCGCATTGATGAGAAGTTACTTCGGCCGTTGATTCCCGATGAACTAGAGATCGATACCTTCGACGGTACCCCGTGGATTGCCATCACACCGTTCACGATGTGGGACATTCGAGGCTTTCCTCCGTTCCTACCGCCAGTGCCGGGTTTCAGCTCGTTAGATGAACTCAACGTTCGCACCTACGTCCACTATGATCGAGTTCCGGGCGTTTGGTTCTTCTCACTCGATTGCAACAGCGCGGCCGCCGTGTTGGCCGCGCGTAATCTTTTTCTGTTGCCTTACTACAACGCTGACATCGAGCTTGAACAGGAAGGAAAAACGATTGACTACGAGCTGGACCGGGAAGAGGAGCCGGAAGCTAGTTTTCGAGCGTCCTGGAAGATCGGAGAAACGATTCCCTTCTCACATCCTGGTTCACTCGAATTCTTTCTGACAGAACGATACTGTCTTTACACGGAAGACGAAGGTCAGATCTATCAAGCGCGGATTTATCACGAACCGTGGCCACTACAGAAAGCGACACTCAAGGCTTTTTCTTCAACGATGATCGAATCTCAAGATCTCCCAACTCCGAAAGGAGAACCAATCCTGCATTATTGTGACGAGCTGAGTGTGGAGATTTGGCCATTGAAGAATGTTTAGCAGAGTTGCGCAGAGACGGTGCGCTAATCTACTCCGGTCTTTCAGGCGGAGCCATCACCGCCACGAAATCATCAACAAAGCGCCGCGCGTAATCGTCAAGCAACTCATTAACACGTTCAAGCCTCTTTGATCTGACGATCAGTCCTGCGTGATGGCGTTTCTTCACTCTATAGACAATCTCTTCGTTAACATAACCAGAGGTGTCAGGCCGTTCCTGTTTTGCAAGTGA
>DATBSH010000403.1:0-7975 GCA_036559885.1 Pyrinomonadaceae bacterium | reverse complement strand
AAACGACAAGCTAAAGCGTATCGGACATAAGAACGACAAGCTGAAGCGTATGGGACACTCGCTTCCTGAAAGAAAGTTGAATCTGGCGCGAGACACGACAAGCTTAAAGCGTATCGGACATCGCACTGAGATCCGACGATTAGGATTGTCTCCCATGGCTAAAGATGATCTCAGACGGCTGTCTGGGCATTTATCAGCTCTGGATGAACTACCGATGCGGTATACTGCGCGCCGTAACTCAAACTCATCCTCACTAGGAGAAGCGCAATGAATGGTCCAGACGAATTCGCAACGAAGCCCACGATCCAAACGGTACTTGAGCGTATTAATGGGCTTGAGGATAGGCTACAAAATCAGATTGGGTCGGTTCAAAACGATGTGGCGTTACTTAAGAACGATGTCGGCTTAATCAGATTCGATCTGTCTTCTTTTCGTGACGAATTCCAATTGTTTCGTGGTGAAATGGAGATTCGGCTGGATCGAGTTGAAGGAATGACGAATCAAACGCGAGCTGAGATGCTAAATCTTCGTGCTGATTTCCGGGAATTCAAATCTCAAGTTAAGGAATCTGTATCTTAGCTGGACGCCTTCGCCAGCTCACTACTCACGCGGTCCCACTCTTCATACAAACCTCGAAGCTTTTTCTCCATCTGCTGATACTCTTCGTTCAGCGAGATCAGTTGAGTTGCATCTCGAACAACTTCAGGAGCTCCCATTAACTGTGAAATTCGACTGAGATTTTCCTCTGCGCCGATGATCTCACTTTCAACCATCTCCGGAGTTCGCACCTCGGGCTTTTTCTTTTTTATGACCTTCACTCCCGACTTCTTGGGTTCCTTCTTTGCCGGGCGCGCGGGTTCTGGTTTAGCGCTGTCAGCTCCAGACTCTTGTGAAGTTTCGACAGGCTCGACAGAAACTAGATTGCTTTCAGAATCAACCGGCGGAATAGTTGCGCCAGCAGCACGCAATTTCCAATCGTGGTACTCGGTGTAATCACCATCGTAATGTTCGGCGTTACCCGCGCCATCCAACGCGAGTATTTGCGTAGCAACTTTGTCGAGAAAATACCGATCATGGCTGATAGTGACAATCGTTCCTTCGTAGATGGACAAAGCTTCTTCTAAAGCCTCCCGTGAAGGAATGTCCAGGTGGTTTGTTGGTTCATCGAGTACCAGCACGTTCACGCGCGAATAGATCAACTTCGCCAGCGCCAACCTTCCTTTCTCGCCGCCCGAAAGATCCCTAACATGCTTGTAAACATCGTCACCCGTAAAAAGAAACTTTGCGAGAAATGAACGCAGCTCGCCGGCTGTTGCATTTGACGGCGCGACGCGTCGGAGCTCCATGATGATTTCGTTGCGATCGTCGAGATCCTCAAGCTGCTGCGCGTAATAGCCAATTTGAACTTTGGTGCCCCAACGAACTTCGCCCGCCAGCGGATCGATCTTATTAAGTATAGTGCGCAGAAACGTTGTCTTGCCCGATCCATTCGGTCCGATAATGCCCAGACATTCACCGCGCCGAAGAATGAAAGTGATGTCTCGCGCAAGGACGTGATCGCCATAACCGATTGACGCTTTAGTTACAGTTAAGACGTGGTTGCCGGTTCGCTCGATCGCTTGAAGACGAAAGTTGCCAGCTGACTGATCACTCGATACAGCATCGACGCGTTCAAGCTTCTCCAGCATCTTCCGACGCGACTTGGCTTGTTTGGTCTTTTGACCAGCAATGTTCCGCCGAATGAACTCTTCCGTTTTCGCAATCAGTTGCTGCTGATTGTCGTACGCGCGCTGTTGAGCTTCGCGTCGCTCTTCTCTTTCGACGAGATAATCAGAGTAATTTCCCGTGTAGCTCGAGGCACGGCCGTGCTCCAGTTCGATAATGCGACGACACGTTCGATCAAGGAAATAACGATCGTGACTAATAATCACGTAAGCGGATGGATATTGCTGTAGAAACTCCTCAAGCCATTCAACGGCAATCACATCAAGATGGTTTGTTGGTTCGTCGAGCAGCATCACATCAGGTGTCGCAAGAAGCAACCGCGCTAAGCCCAGGCGATTTTGCTGGCCGCCTGAAAGCTTCTCGGTTTCCAGTGGCCACATCTCTCGATCGAAACCCAGGCCCTGCAGAATCGCTTCGGCTTTTGCGGCATACTCGAATCCACCCTCGCGTTCAAACTCGTGCTGTAGATCACTATAACGTTCCAGAATCTTTTCAAGATCTTCACTCTCTTCTCCCATGCGATGCTCGAGCTCGTGCATCTCATGTTCAATCTGCTGTAAATGGCCGAACGCCGCTAGCGCAGATTCATGAACAGTAGAACCAGATTCAAACTTTATATGCTGGTCCAGAAAGCCAAGTCGCACGGTCTTTGAGCGCACGACATCACCGCGATCCGGCGTCTCATCGCCTGACACGAGACGAAACACGGTGCTCTTACCTGCACCGTTGCGGCCAACGAGACCTACGTGTTCGCCGGGATTTATCTGCAGCGAAGCACCGCGCAGTACATCCTGCACGCCGTATGACTTGTGCACATCTGAAAGTCTAAAAAGCATTCAATAACTCTATTCAGTACCCTTCGCGGTAGCGAGCGGCCAAGTTGCCTGTATGATTCTGGCCGTTTGCGACTGCAAACCGTACCGAATCGTCTCCAGTCCCAAAGCACAAGCGGGTGGGGAGCATTGCAAGTCTCCCACACCCGCTTGGAGTGCGCCGGCTGATGGCGTTTTTGTTTTCTCTATGACGAAAACGCCACACTCACAAACACCACTACTTCGGCGACCCGCTCGGTCTCGACGCCGCTGGCGAACTAGCCGGAGTAGGAGGTGCCTGGGTCGGTGCCGGAGCGGAACTCTGCGGCGCCGGCGCAATGCTACCTGAAGCAGCAGGACGGAGGCCGCCGAGATTTCCCGGATGGTCCAGCATTTGCGCCGCGAGGTTGTTCACGATCTTCGCTTCGTTCATCGCCACTTCCAACAGCGCGGCGTTCAAAATCCGTTTTCGCTCATTCGTTAAACCCTGGGTGATTTGTTGCCTGACACCGGGACTCTCGAGCGTGAGATTCTCGTTCTCAAGTCGCTTCTCAGCGAGCTTCCAGATATACCATTTGCCGCTATTAAAACGGATCGGCTCGGTGTAATCACCAACCTGCATTGGCCCAAAGAACCGTGCCACTAATTCAGGTGGAAAGCTGTTGTTCTTTAGATCCTGTTCGGTAGCAAAACCTATGTCGCCCCCGCGCGCGAGCGTGTTGATGTCTTCACTTTTAGCTCTCGCCACAGTAGCGAAGTCAGCCTTAGATTGAAGCCGTTGGTAGATGCTGTCGATCTTTAACTTGGCATCGGCTTCATTCTTCGCGTCGTCACTGATGCCATCGCGACTGTTGTCGGCCGGGTCAACCATTATCATGGAAAGCGCAACACCGCGTGCGTTGACGAATTGTTGGCGATTAGCGTTGTAGAAATCCTCGACCTCTTTGTCGCTAATGCTGATCTTGCCATTGTATTTGTCCTGAAGATTCGTGATGGCTAAGTCTTTCCGTGCTTCTTCGCGCAACGTTTCCATCGAAATGTTCTGCTCGCGCAGGCCCTTTTCGAAATCCTCAGACGTCATGCCGCTTTGCGTTTTTTGCTGATTGATTACGCCATCGATCTGGTCTTCAGTGGGAAGCAGCTTCTCTCTCTCAGCGCGTTGAAAGAGGACTTCACGCTGAATGAGATTGCCGAGAACCGACAATCGTGCCTGGGCCAGTTCCAGCGGCGACAGCTGTGTGACCCTGGGCCCGGCCTGCTGAGTGACGCCCCGTTCAACCTCTTTCAGCATAATGTTGCGGCCATTAACCGTGGCTGCAATGGTGTTGTCGTTTGCGTTCGCACCGCCACCGGCGCATGCTGCCAGTCCTAATCCTGGTGCTATCAATAAAGCCGACAACAATAAAACTTTTGCGAATTTGCGCACTTTTCAATCCACTCCTTTAGATCAAATCTCAGCGAGGTTTCATTCCTCACTTGACGATGTAGAAATTCGTTTGCTATAAAACTCGGTTTCGACGACGCGTCAGTTGCACACTATCTGATGCAGAAACTCTTAGTCGCGAAGTATGCACTATCTTTGAGGTGATAAATACAATGGCGAAACGTTGCGAAGTATGCGGCAAAGGCCCCCAATTCGGGAATAACGTATCTCATGCTAACAACCGAACACCGCGTCGGTTTGATCCGAATCTTCAGTCGATTCGCGTCCAGTTGCCGCAGGGCGGCGCGCGCCGGATGAAGGTCTGCACCACTTGTATTAAGGCCGGCAAAGTCCGAAAAGCTGCCTAGCCCGTCCTCAATTCAATTTTCAATCGCAACCGGCGCTGAATGCGCCGGTTTGTTTTTCATTCCGCCAGCAACGCCACGACTTCGATTTCGACTCTCGCGTCTCTCGGCAGTCCTGCCGCGGCTACAGTCGCTCGTGCGGGAGGCTCGCTGGTAAAGAACCTTCCGTACACCTCATTCATTGCGGCGAAATCCTTCATGTCAGCGAGGAACACCGTTGTTTTTACAACTTGTGCCAAACTGCCGCCAGCTGCTTGGAGCACAGCTGACAGATTCTTCAAAACTTGTTCCGTCTGTTCAGCAATGCCACCAGGAACGAATGCTCCGGTTTGCGGATCTATTGGTATCTGGCCCGACACGAAAACAAACCCGCCCGCTTTGATCGCCTGAGAATACGGGCCAATCGCACCAGGGGCCTGGTCAGTTTTTACGGGTGTCTTCACAGTGTCCGTTAGAGTTTTTTTGCTTGCCAAAACAAAGGTGGGATTCTAACAGAAGGTTCCGCCGAGGGCAAAAACGACTGGGGCTTTACACAGCGCCCTGCATTCGTTCGACATCCAGGACTCCGGGAACTCCTTTGATCGATCCGATTACCTTATCGAGATGCTTCACATCGAATACTTCAACTGTAACCTCGATATGACCTCTTTCATCTGAGGCGATTGAGGCGCGAGCATCGCGAATGCCGGTCTTCATATCAGATATTGCGCCGGTAATGCCGGCAATCATTCCAGTGCGGTTCTCAGTAATAGCGAGCAGTTTCACGGCGTACGCAGTCTTCTCGGGTCGGCCAGCCCATTCAACCTCGACGATACGTTCGCGATTCACCATTAACTGGTCCGCATTCTTACAGCGCTTCGTATGCACGGCCACACCTTTGCCACGCGTCACGTAGCCAATGATTTCTTCGCCATGGAGCGGATTGCAGCAACGAGCTCGCGTTACCATCAAATCATCCACGCCACGAACTACGATCGAGTCATCACCTAGCCGAATCAGACGCTTGACCGCACGAACACTGCTCCGTAGTCGAGATTCCTTTTGCTTGTCTAACTGCTCAAACTGTTCCGGACCAAGATACTTCGCAATCACATTGCGCGGCACCAGTTTTCCATAGCCGATGGCGGCAAGAAGATCGTCGACCCGTCCGTAGCCATAGTCGCTGGCAACGCGTTTCATTTCACCGTCGCTATCTCCGAGAAGCTTCTTCGGCGAGAGCTGAAAACGCGCAGCTTCTTTTTCAAAGAGTTTTCTCCCGATGTCGATCGACTCGGCGCGCTGCTGTTCAGCAACCCAATGACGAACTCGATTTCGCGCGCGCGACGTAGCTATAAAGTTCAGCCAATCGCGCGAAGGATGCGAGTTCGCACTTGTGAGAATCTCAACAACATCGCCGTTTTGAATCTGTGTTCTCAATGGAACCATCCGGCCGTTAATCCGAGCACCAGTGCATGTATTGCCGACTTCAGAGTGAATCATGTACGCGAAATCTACTGTAGAAGCGCCTCGTGGCAACTGAATGACCTTACCCATGGGCGTAAACGCATAGACATCTTTGGGATAAAGATCGAGTTTGAGTGAGTCGAGGAAATCCTTTGAGTCTTTAACCTCCTGGGTCCATTCGACGAGCGAACGAAGCGCCTGAAGTGCTTTATCGTCATCGCGCGCACCACGTTTACCCTCTTTGTATTTCCAGTGAGCCGCGACGCCTTCTTCGGCGATTTGGTGCATCTCTTCCGTTCGAATTTGCACTTCGAACGACTGGCTATTTGAACCAATGACGGATGTGTGGAGCGACTGGTAGAGATTGTCGCGAGGCGTTGCGATCCAATCCTTGATGCGACCGGGAACCGGCTTCCAGTTATTGTGAACGACGCCGAGCGCTGCGTAACAATGACGTATTTCGTTAGGCGTGATGATTCGAGCAGCGACCAGATCGTAGACTTGATCAAGGCTAATACGCTGACGTTTTAGTTTCTTCCAAATCGAGTAGAGGCGCTTTACCCTTCCCTCTACGCTCACGAACGGAACTTCCGCCTCTCTCATCTTCTCTTCAATTCGCGCGGTGACAGCTTTCAAAAATGCTTCATTCTCCGGGCGGCGTTTTTCCAACTGCTCCGCCAATTCTCGATAATCATCGGGATGAAGGTGACGAAAGGCCAAGTCCTCTAATTCGCCTCGCAATTTTCCCATACCCAACCGGTGTGCGATGGGAGCAAAGATCTCCATCGTCTCTTCAGCAATCCGCCGGCGCTTTTCGGGAGTGAGGTAATGAAGAGTTCGCATGTTGTGCAACCTGTCGGCGAGCTTGACCAGCACAACACGTACATCGTCGATCATTGCCAGCAACATCTTCCGGACGTTTTCCGCCTGCTGTTCCTCACGCGAGATGTTGCTAATCTGCGCGATCTTCGTGAGTCCGTCGACGAGATGAGTGATCTCTTCGCCAAAGTAGTGACGAATAGTGTCGAGATCCACTAACGTGTCTTCAACGACGTCGTGTAAAAGACCGGTGGCAACTGAGACTTCATCCAGCTTGAGGTCAGCGAGAATGTTAGCGACTTCCAGTGGGTGAACCAGGTATGACTCTCCGGAGGCACGCTTCTGCCCTTTGTGTTCGCGCGCAGAAAATAGGTAGGCCCGCCGAACTAAATCCAAATCGGCCTGAGCGTGATTTCGGGCTACTTTATCGATAATGTCTTCAATCCGGATCATCTGCGCAATACAGGGAAAATTGAGTTTTCTTCAGGGTAAGTATAACAAAAAGGCGATGCCCGGCACTTTGGCCGGACATCACCTGGAGCCGAGCAATGGCACTAAAAACTAACCTTTTGGCGGCGAAGCTGCTTTCCGGGCTTCTTCTTCCTCTTTCCTCTTCTGATTGGCGACATTGAGCTCCGTAGTTCGCTTCAATGCGGCCTCGTATTGTTTCTGATACTCAGCCTTGAGCTCCGCGTTTCCTTCCATCTCTGCGAGTTTTGCGGCCTCCAGCAGTAGGTTGGTTTTGTACGACCAGGCTGACTCGTTGTTTGGATCGAACCTGATCGCGTTTTCTACTTCCGCGAGTCCTTGTTTGACACATATCTGAGCTTGGGCTAACTCTTTTTGGTCGCTGGGCTTCTTGTACGAAACGGTCGCCTTATTAGTGCTCGTATCGATCGTGGTTGTCTTATTTGAGGGTAACTCGGTGATCTTGAAGGAGCAGTCCCAGTCTTTACTCGCCAAAACTATATACGCCTCAGCTCGTTTTTCCGGCGCCGTCGCATCACTATTTGCGCGCGTTGCAATCCATTGCCGCAACTTAGCATCTTCCTTGATAGCGCCGAGGAGATAAGCAATTGCTTTGTAGGCTTCTTCATCCCTCGGATTCTTCTCAAGGATCTTCTGATAGGCCTCGATGGCTTGATTCGCTTTGGCGATATTTTCCGGGGAAGTCACACCCGGCCGATACTGGGCATGTATCGTACGAGCAATGAACATCGGGGCCGTCTTGTTGTCAGGATCAAGTTCAGCGGCCCTGCGCGAGTGTTGCTCGGCTTCCTCAAACCTACCTTCGCGATAAGATCTGGCAGCTTCGTTTAACTGATTCTTTGCTCTAATGCGATTGATGACTCCGCAGCCGGAGCCCGTAGCAACGAGGATTGCCAAGA